>JAFGIS010000422.1 GCA_016929495.1 Polyangiaceae bacterium
CGGCGGCACCGTTGCTTCCGGCGGCACCGTTGCTTCCGGCGGCACGACGGCTGATCGGGATCTGGTGCTGTGGTACGAGTTCGACGAGACGAGCGGTACGTCCGCAGCTGACTCGTCGGGCAACACTGGAACAGGCACCTTGGTGGCAACGGGCAGCAGCGGGAGTGCGGCGTTCTCGACGACCCATCAGGTGGGGACTGGTTCCGTGAACCTGACGAGCACCAGCGCTGCAGACGGCGGGTATGTCACGGTGCCGGCAAGCTTGTCCGCCATGGGCGCAACGACCGAGATCACGATTGCGTGCTGGGTGAACGTGACGACCCTTCGCTCGTGGTCGCGTGTCTTCGACTTTGGCTCGAGCAGCACCACGGGCTACATGTTCCTGACCGTGCAGCAAGGCGTGACCACTCCGTATGCGCCGCGTTTTGCCATTACGCAGACCGACAACCAGGCGGAACAGGTCATCGACATGAGTTCGCCCAGCACCCTGAGCACTGGAGTCTGGTACCACCTCGCGGTGGTATTGGCGGCTGGCGCCACCTACACCGGCACGCTGTATATCGATGGTGTCGCAGTAGGGAGCAACTCGGCCATGACGTTGCGGCCGTCGAGTCTGGGTGCCACGACCCAGAACTGGTTGGGGCGATCCCAGTTCACGTCGGCAGATCCACTGTTCTCCGGGATGCTGGATGATTTCCGCATCTACAAGCGCGCCTTGACGGCGAGCGAGATCAGCACGCTCTACGCGGAGCGGTGACTCGGAATGCTGGCAAGACGCTCGCCAGCGGTCTCCCGGTGGCTCAAGGCCACTCGCGAGCTTCGTGACGACCACTGGGCGAAGCCGTCGAATTCTGCGACGAACGCCCCCGTCTGAACCAACGGACGCCTCGCTACTCGTGTGCCCGGCCTTGGAGACCGGGCAATGGCCCGCTGGCCGCGTGTCGGGTCCGGTATTCCGTGGGCAGCATGCCGTACCAGCGCTTGAAGGCGCGATCGAAGGCTCCGAGGCTGGAAAACCCGAGACTGAAGGCGATCTCTCCGATGTTGCGTTTGCCGCGAAGCTCGCGCTCGGCGAGGTCGCGACGCACGAGCTCGACGATGGTGCTGAACGTGACACCTTCGTCGTGCAAATGGCGCCGGAGCGTTGCTGGACTGACCCCCAGACTCCGTCCAGCCCAATCCATGGTCACCTGACCAGAGCCCAAGTGTTGAGCCACCAGTATCCGAACGCGATCGACAACGCTCTCTCCCTCTGCCAAACGCGTGAGCAGCCCGTCCGCCCGCTCCGAAAAGGCGCGAGCCAGCACGCCACAATGGGACTTCATCGGTGTATCCAGGTGTGAACGGCGAAACACCAGCCCGTTGTGGCCTGCCCCAAAAGTCACCGGACAGCGAAGGACTCGACGGTACTCATCGGCGTAGTCGGGAGCAGCGTGCATGAGCTCCATCCGGACCTCGGATTCATCGATACTGGCGTTGCGGCGCAAGAACTGGACCATGTCGGTCAGGGCGAAGTCGGTTGCCACACGGAGGGCGGTCCCCGTGGCCGTCGAATGGCGAAGAAACAGCGCGCGCTGCGCCTCCTCTCGCAGCGAGAACGTCGCCTCGTCGCTGAGCAACCGAATGTATCGGATCGTGCACTGGAGGGCAGCCCTCAGCGTCGTGCAGTTGCGCGCAGCCTCTTCCAAGGGATCGCGATCCTTAGGTTCGAAGAAGACCGCCGCATGTAGACCGATGGCCTGGTCGCCCGTCGCTTGGATGGCTGCCTCTAGCATTCGAGCGGCGTCCGCCAACGGGATGCGCGTATCGGGGTCGACCAAGGCGGCGGTGGCAGGCGTCGCATTGACGAGCGCGGCTCCTCCGGGGTGCGTCGCCAAGTACCGAAGAAAAGCCCACACCACCCGAATCGATTGGGTAGGTGTCATCGCCGAGGCGCGTCCCACCCAGGCTAGACTACGCCGCGACAGCCCCCGCATCAACGCGGGTTGAGCCGAGGGGTGACATCTTTGAGCTGGCCGGAGAGAAGCCACCCGGCGCCGGGTGTGCGATGCTGTTCCTGTCTCGGGAACAACGACGATGTCCCGGTCGAGAGCGCCACAGGAGGTCTCCCATGACGGTTCGCTGGCACTGGATCCCCATCATTCGCTACGTTGGGACGGCTTCACTTGTGTGCGCATGTGGTAGTGCCGGTGCTGACACCGCGAGCACCGGCCCCGAAGCTGCGGCCGGCTCCAGCAGTGGCACCGAGACCCGCGCGTCAGGCACCGGTGGCACGGGGACCCGCGGCGTGGCCATCGGCCGCAACGATTTCGGCGGCGCGGACACGACCGCTACGGGCGGCGCCTCGTCGGCCGACGGCAGGGCCACCGGCGGCGCGAGTGCAGGAGGCGCGGCTGCGGGCGCTCAGGTTGCGGGTGGCGCCGAGGCCACGGGCGGCAAGGCTTCCGGCGGCCACGCTGCCGGCGGCGTGAGTACCGGCGGCACGGCCACTGGCGGCGCGAACACGATCGCGTCGGGTGGCGTGCCAGCAAGCACGGGCGCCGCCGGCGCAAGCAGCGGCGGCACCGGGGGCACGGCCACCCCCAGCGGTGGGCGTACCAGCACCGGCGGCGCCAGCAGTGGCGGCACGGCAGCCGGAACGTCGAACACCGGTGCGGGAGCAGGCGGAGACGCGGGTTCCCCCGGGACGGCGTCGCCCAGCTGCCTGGACGGGATCACCGACTACGCAAGCAACGGTCCGTTCAGCTACAGCACAAAGAGCTCTGGCAAAGTGAACATGTGGATCCCGAAAGTGCCTTCGGGCTGCAAGGTTCCCATGGTCCACTACTCCAATGGCACCGGCGCCTCCTGCAGCTACTACGCGCTGTCCCTCGTCCGCCTCGCCAGCCACGGTTTCTTGAGCCTGTGCTACGAGGATACCAACACCGGCGCGGGCACGTTCGGCATCGAGGCGTTCAAGACCGCGCTCGCGCAGTATCCCGACGTCGCGGACTACAGATTTGGCTCCATCGGGCACTCGCAAGGCGGAATGGCGTCCCTGGTCAGCGCGCAGTACGCAGAATCCGAGTGGGGCGACGAAGGGATGTACGCTGCGCTTGCCGTCGAACCTGCGAGCGGCTTCGGCGACAACCCAGCGGAATCCTGGCAGACCGTGTATGGCAGGATCAAGTCACCGGTGTTCATGTTCAGCGGCCTGGGCACGGATACCCTGGTATCGCAGTCCTGGGTGCAGCAGGCATTCGATGCCCTCAGTAGCTCCGTTGAAGCCTACTTCTGGGCAAAACGCGGCGCCAACCACCTCACGACGGTGAACGAAGACGCAAACGAGGTCTCGATTTCCTGGTTCCGCTGGAAGCTGTTGGGTGACCAGAAGGCATGCCAGTACTTCAAGGCGATTCCAGCCACCAGCGGCGCTTGGACAGTCGTCGACGAGCAGAACGACATCGCGTGCAAGTAGCGCACTCCTTGTCGCCCGCTCGGCCACCCGCACCTGCGCACCCCGAGTAGCGTAGATCACGACATCCGCGCCGCAGCGCGGCGCGGATGTCGTCACAGAGCCAACACACGGCTGGGCGAGCTCTCTCCCTATTCGCAATCGCCGTCGATACCATTGTCGGCCACGCAAGTCAGTTTCGACATGAGATCCGCATCGATGTCGCCGATGGAAGGAACTCCCAGCTCGGCCAGACTGGACTGAAGCGCGTCCGCACATTGCCCTCCCGAAACGATCACCGATTGGTCAGCGCTGATGCTGAGGTACGTGCGGTCGAGGTTCTTGTCCCAGCATTCGACGGCGGAAACGTCGCTGGTCAGGTCGCCCCCGGCCACCTCGACCTCGGCACGTCCGATGCCCTTGTCGATGAACACCGTCCGCAGTCTGAAGTCCTCGTCCTGGTCCGCGACAACGTTGTTGTCGAAACAGCTGTCCGGATCGCTATCGCAGAGGTCCCCCTTGAGCTTCCAGTCCATGAAATCGAATTGCGGGCCACTGGGCTCTTCTTTCACACGGCCATAGAAGTACTCCGAGTCCAATGGCTGCGGGTCATCGCCTTTGGCGTCGTCGGGAATGAAGTCGCGAAACACGGCGACATTGTAACGAGCATGGCCCTCGGCTTTCGGATCGTCGCCATACAGCATGACGAAGCGCCCCTGCGTCTTGTGGTCCAGTGTGAACGCCGGATCGTGAAGCTGGTCGAACGCGTTGTTGGCGTCGAAGTCCCACAGGGTGACGCCTACGTTTTTGTCCTTGTCTTCCGGGTCCGGATTGGCCCCGCCCCAAATCACGGGCAACGCCGTTGCCCTGTCGCGATCGACGAGCCGCACGAACGCGTAGTGGTACTTGAAATCCTCTTCCGGTCCGTTTTCGCGGATGTACAGCAGTACCTGGCCTACTCCGTTGTCGTTGTCCCCGGGTCCCCACACGAACTCTCTGGTGTCGGAGTCGTAGACCGTGGGAGGCAACTTCGTGATGAGCTTGAGCAGTCGCACCATGGCGATCGCCGGCCCGTTGATCGCGATCGCCGCATCAATCGAATCCTGAGCGAACTCGGCACTGCCCGCCCTGGGACGACCGTCGGCGTCCGCATCGATCGGCGTGACCGCGCTCACGCGCTCTTCGCTCGGGATCGCCCTCAGATGCTGCTCCAGCTTGACGAGTTCTTCTTCGGAAAGGTCGGCTCCCGAGCCAGTATCCGCGCCGTCCCCGCTGCAGGCGACCAGAGCGAGGGGCAGTACGGCAGCGAGGTAGTTGAGGTGCTTCATGGGGTTCCTCCAGGAACGGCTTGATGTTGAGCGTTGTCTGTCGCTGCGGTGCTGTCCACCGGCAGCGCCGCGTTCAGCCGACCAAGCAAGGGCAATGCCAGGCGACCTCGCAGATGAAACGGCAGTGATTGGCCCTGGTCGCGAACGACTGTAGGAGCAGAGGCAACAGGTCATGGAGCTTCTGTTGCCCGCGTTGCTACGGGTCGCCCGCCCGAAGCTCGCGCGACCGCCGGGCCGGGTGCGCCCGAACGGAGTGCAGTCCCGCGCAGGCGTGGCCGCTCGTGCATGCAGACAGGCTCGGGGTCGATCGCGCGGGCCGGTGACACATCGGTGCACCCACCACGCGCGACCCATGCGGTGCTCCTACTGAGGCGTCGCCAGGCTCGCGCTCACATGAGCGTCGGGAAGCGCGGAATCCTTCACAGAGCCGTTGCCCAGCTGTCCCCGCTCATTGCCACCCCAGCAGTAGGTCAGCCCATCCTCCGTGCGGGCACACGTGTGGGTGTAGCCGGCACTGATCTCTACGGCGCGGCCGGGAAGCTCCACCACGACAGGGGTACTGACGCCGGCCTTGCCAGCGGCCTCGGGGCCCAGTTGACCCTCGCCGGGGTCGCCCCAACAAGCGACGGTTCCGTCGTCCAGAATGGCGCAGCTATGTCTCCAACCACAGGCAATGTGTGTTGCCTTCATCCAGTCGTCCTTGCCGTCTTTCGCGACCCGTAGCGGTGTCGGGCTCGACTGCGTATCCGACGCGGCGTCCGTCTCCGGTTGTCGCCCAAGCTGTCCGAGTTTGTTGTTCCCCCAACAGAGCACCTCGCCCGAGGTGTTGATGGCGCAGGTGTGCGAGCCGCCCAGGGAGAACTTGAGCGCGTAGAACGAAAGCGCGTGGGCCTCGTCCGAGAACTCTGCTTCCAGCGGAGCTGCTATTTGCCCGAAACTGTTCGAACCCCAGCAATTGAGCACGCCCCAGGCGGGCTGTGCACAGGTATGGCTCCCACCGGCGTGAAGCTCCACGACGTCTTCGAGACCCGAGGCAGCGCTTGCGGGCGGGAGCGCCTCGTCGCGGTTCGGGCGGCCGAGTTGGCCGTCGCTGTTGTAGCCCCAGCACCGCACGCGGCCACGCTCCAGGGCGCAGGAATGGCGCCGCCCGGTGGTCACGCTCTCGGCGGCTGCGCTCGGTGTGGCATCCGGCACTCGGTGCGGCCCCGGTGAGGCAGCGTCGGCGACCCCCAGCTGACCGTACTCGTTGTCTCCCCAGCACCAAACCCGGCCATCGGCCACGGCGCAGGCGTGTTCTTCAGCGAGATCGACGTCGCTGACCGACGGGAGCCTGAAGGCGACCATGTTGTCGGAGCTCGGCCCCAGGCCAACGACCGCGTCGGGATCGGTCCTCGGCAAGGCTCCCCAGCACCTGAGCTCACCACCAAACAGCACTGCGCAGCTCTGTCCGTCGCCCAGGGCGAGCCGCTCCGGCGCGGGGACACACTGGTTTCTGAGCGGGTCCGGAGCCAGATCGGCGTAGCGGCGACGCGAGGGGCACGCGCTGTCGGGAAAACTGCAGCTCCCGGTCGGTTCGCAGGTGCCTGCGGAGTCCGTTCTCACGCACCGGTCGTCCTTCTTGCAGGCGAACCGGACGTCGAACTCGCCGCAGCCAAGAAGCCCGGGCAGGGACAACAGACTCCAGATGAATCGCTTCAAAACGTCCCCCTCAAGCTGGCAGTGGCGCGCGAGGGTAGGACCGTCAACGCAACGTCGACGCCGCGCTGAGAAGAGACGCTGTGATAGCGCAGTGCACCCAATGCTATCGCCGTCAAGCCCACGGCGGTCGAGACACCCCCTGCGAGGAGCTCTGCTCTCCCGGTATCGAGGCGATCGGTGTGCTGTCGATAGGTTCCTGGGGTCGCTCCGTCTTCGAGCCTCTCGCTTTCGATTCTATTGGAATTCGCCATCACCAGGAGCGCTACGCCCGCGCCAACACCTAGAACGCCAGCGCCGGTCAGCGTGGCGCCCAGGGTGTCCGCATACCAGGCAGGCGTGTCGTTGGTGCTGGGTGGCGCAGGATGTGAGGTACGCGGAGCTTCCAGGGCCAAGTCTGGATCGGGTTGGGTCGGGCGGCGGTCGGCTGGCTGGGACCGCGGGCTGCCGGCAGGTGGAGCCGGCGGTGTTTCGGCCGGTTCGTGCGCACGATCCACGGGGCTTTCCTCGTTGTCGCTCGAGGCCTGTTCGCGGCAACGCTGCAAGTTGGCGCGTGCAGCGGCCTCTTGTGCGGGGCCAGGCGCACTGTCCACGAAACGCTGGTAGTACGTCGCGGCCTCGGGGCAACGGCCGGCAAGACGGAGCGCCTGGGCCAGCGCATACAGGAGCCGCGAATCGGCGCTGACGGCGTACCCCGCGCGAAACTCTGCGACGGCCTCTGTGTAGTGCCGTTGTCCATACAGGGTGAGTCCACGCGCCAGGTGTTCCTCGGCGCTGCGCAGATCCTCTGCTGACGCAGTGGCCTGGGTCGGCGCCGCGTCTGCGGTCGCCTCTTGCGCGATCGCGGGGCTGGCCGCGTAGAGCAGCAGTGTGGTCGCGCACCAGGGCCACGGTAGGGTCAAGGAGGCAGCGGGGAATCGAGCGTCCATGGTGCCGAGGGCTTGGGCGAGGCAGCGGGAGCCGATGTAGCAGGAACCATGCCACTAGGATCCGAGTGCGTGTTTCGGAGGTGCTTCGCAGAGCGCGGGCGAGGTCTGGCTTGGGTCGGCCCTGTCCGGGCGGAGCCGGCGCCCGCTTGGCCGGAAGCGGCCGCCCGAGGACGAGGTCCCTCCGGCGCCTGTGGTGCGGCCTGGACACTCAACGGCGGAGGTGCCGGCGCAGTGGCGCTCGCCTCGGGTTGCGCGCTGCTTCGTCTGGTCGACGGGTGTCGCCGACTGGAGCCGAACCATAGGAGGATCAGGCCTGTCAGGCATGCCAGCGTCAGGACGGCCCCGACCCAACGCCAGCCGCGCCGGACAGGCGCCGCGGGCCCGCTGGGCGCGCTAGCACTTGGGTCCGCGCTATCGACCCGAGCGGCCGCAGCCGCCGGCGTCGTCCGGGCTTCGAACCTGCGCTCTCCAAAGATCTCCCGCATGAACTCTGCCAGCGCGACGTTCGACGTCAACACACCTTGAGCTTGGCCGAAGGACTCCAGGTCCACCTGGAGCTCCTGCGCTGTGCTGTAGCGCCGCGAACGTTCGCGCTCGAGCGCAGTCATCACGATCCGCTCGAGCTCAGGCGGGTAGTCCTCGCGCCGGGACGATGGCATTGGGGTCGGACCGTCCAGAATCCGACGCACGACGTCGCCATCGTCGCTTTCGCGGTGAAACCGCGTTCCGGTCGTGAGCTCGAAGAGCAAGACCCCGAGCGAGAACAGGTCGCTGCGACAATCGAGTGGCTCACCGGCGCACTGTTCGGGGGACATGTAGCGAAGGCTGCCCCGGATCGATCCAGGCAACGCTTGGTTCTTGCTACTATGCGCGGTGGCGATCCCGAAGTCCACCAGCTTGACGCTGCCGTCGAACGTCACCATCACGTTGTGCGGTGACACGTCACGATGCACGATGCCCAGAGGCTTGCCGTCTGCGTCTTTGAGCTGGTGTGCGTAGTGCAGCCCCGCCGCCACCGACTGCACGACGCGCAATGAGTTGCCGAGAGAGAACCCTCGTTTCTTTCCGGCCGCCGACCGAATGACATTCGACAGGCTCTCTCCTTCGACGTACTCCATGGTCAAGTAGTGGCTTTGCCCGCTGCGCCCGAAGTCATAGATTTGCGCGATGTTCGGGTGATGAAGGTTTGCCGCCAGACGCGCCTCGTCCAAGAACATCTCGACGAAGTCGGGGTGACCCACGAGGTGAGGCAGCAGACGTTTGAGCACGGCTAGCTTCGCAAAGCCTTCGATGCCATGGCTGCGCACGAGATAGACTTCCGCGGATCCGCCAACGGCAAGAAGACGCAGCACCGTGTACTTGCCGATCAGCGAGCCTGGCGCGGCACTCCGCGCCACCGTCTGCGGACTATCCTCGGAGCCCATGCCGACGCAGAAGTCTGTGTAGATAGACGCGGTCCATTCCGCAGGCCCGCGCCGCGCGCGAAACGTTTCCGTCGTGGAGTTTCAGAAGAGCCTCGAAGTAACGTCGCTCGAAGTCGTTCAGCACCGCACGCTTGGCATCGCTGTAAGGGACTCGCGGGTCGATGGGTGGGGTGTTCGGGCTAGGCTCGGCAGAACCCGCATCGTGCAGCGGCATAGCCTCCTCGAGAACCACACACCGCTCCAAGTAGTTGCGTAGCTCGCGGACATTGCCCGGCCAGACCGCACTCTGCATGCGAGCCAATAGCTCCTCGCTGAGAAGCTCCTTGGCTTGCGTTGCGTCGATACCCAGTGCTGGAACGAAGCATCCCACGAGCTCCGGAATGTCCTCGGGGCGCTCCCGCAACGGCGGCAAGATGATTCTCAAGACCGCGAGGCGATAGTAGATGTCGGAACGAAGAGTGCCCTCGTTGACGAGCACTCGCAGGTCGCGATTCGTAGCGGCGATGACCCGTACGTCCACGGGAAGGTACGTGTTGGAACCCAGACGTCGGATTTGCTTGCGCTCGAGGACTCGCAGGAGCTTGGGCTGCAGTTCTTGGGACAGTTCGCCGATTTCGTCCAGGAAGACCGTTCCGCCCTGAGCTTCTTCGAAAGCACCGACATGTCGAGAGGTGGCCCCTGTGAAAGCACCGCGCTCGTAGCCAAACAGCTCGCTTTCGAGCAAATTGGTGGGCATGGCCGAGCAATCGACGACAACGAAGGGCTTGTCCCTGCGGGCGCTGGCCTGGTGCACCGATTCGGCCGCACCTTCTTTTCCGGTCCCCGTTTCACCCTCGATGAGCAGGGTGATGTCGCTTTTCGCGGCTCGCTCGAGCAAGGCGAAGGCCGAGCGCATGGCCACCGAGCTGCCCACCAGGCTGCCGAAGCTGCGCGACTCTGATACGGCCAAGGCAACGTGCTCGGTCCCGAACTGAAAGCGCAGGACGCTGCGACCCAGGCGAATCAAGCTAGAGTCTCGCAAACCACCGACCCCGACCGCCACGCCATCCACGAGCGTCCCGTTGCGGCTGTCCAAGTCCGCAAGCCACGCGCGACGATCCTTGATGCGGATTTCGCAGTGGAAGCGGGACACGGCACCGTCGTCGATCACGAGGTCGTTCGAAGGATGGGCTCCGATCGCGAAACGACTGTTCGACGACGACCATCGCTTGTCCGCTTCTGGTCCTTCGAGGGCCGCGATGTGATACACCTGAACGACCTGCTGTGCGCCGTGTGGATGAGTCAACAGCTCCGTCGTGGCCGCTAGGTCGGCGGCAAGCTCCGAAACGTCGACTTCCTCGTCTGAGCGCATGGGACTCAGGAAAGTAGCAGGAAACCGGGCACTGAAAAACCAGCGCCCGAACAGCACGGCGCCGCAGGATCCGACGGCCTCGACATGGGCAAAGCAGATTCTGCGGCGAACGCCCCCCGCCTGAGCCGGGAAACGGGTGGCCTGCTATGTGCCCTGTCTCGGAGACTGGGCACTGGCCGCCGGGTCCTCGCTGGCGAGCTTCTTCTTCGCCCGGTCCTCGAGTTCGAGCAGCTCCTTCATCAAGACCTCGGAAAAGGAGGATCCCACCACCTTTCGCGCGTCGGGGTCTTCGTGGTCCCAGTAGATGATCTCACCGGCTTCGTTGAAGCAGTAGCAATCCGTGTCGCCCTCGACCTGCAGGAACGGAACCAGCTTGCCGTATCCGGCTGCGCGCATCGTGTTGTACTGTGTGCGGATATCGAGCCAGTCCGGGATGTTGTCGGCAATGCCGAAAACCTTGACACCGTAGAGGCCACCTGGATGCCCGTCCGTCCTCGGCCACAGCGTTTCCCTCACTTCCATGAACAAGCCGCCGAGAGGCGAGAGCGTGAACTCGGCGAATTCGTCCGGAACCTGGAAACCGCAAGCTTCCTCGAAGGCGAGAAGCTGTTGCTCGGTCGGCACGTGTCCCTGGCAGGTGACCACGCGGAACGTGGTCTTGTCATACTGCCGGAAATATTCCATGACGTCGTTCAGGGCCATCGCTCACGCCTCCAATAGGGGCGTCAACCTACAGCAGCTCGGCCGCGAGCGAAAGCCGCTTCCCACACCGGCCCCTGAAACCAGACATTTCGTGCGGGGCCATGTCGGCAGGTCCGGAGTCTCGACACCCATCGGTGCGCGAGGGCTGCGTGAACGACCGACGGGCGATCCGCAGCCGTCACCTTCGGCATTCCAGCTGACATCCGCCGTCATCCACTAGCCGCCGGTCGCTGGGTCGATTCCCGAGTGCAAGCGGCTTCGCCGATGGTGTCCGCGATGCGAGTGGACCAGAGACCTCCACGGGTCTATTGTGAGAATGTCGCTCGCCTCAGAAGTCCCGCCTCTACAGCGGTGGCCCAGTCTCGGTTGCGTGTGCGTCAGCCAACTTGCCACAAGCGCGGTGGCGTTTTCGCCTTCGCGCTGGCTTCGCGTTCCTCGGGTGCGTCTCGAGACGCACTGTCACTGGTATGCATGCTGCTGTCCGGCGTGGTCCTGAGTGGCTGCCCTTTGAACGACCACTACGCCGTTCGCCGTGACTCCGTCCAAGCGGACGGCGCCACAGCCGGCACACGGGCTTCCGGCGGCTCCGCGGACATAGGCGAGTCGGGCGCGGGTGAGGCTCCGACGGGTGGCGATGCTTCGAACACCGGCGGGAGCGGTGTCGCGACCGGGGGCGCACAGACCGGATCCGGGGGCAGCTCGGCCACGGGCGGCGAATCCGTCACCACAGGCGGCGAACCGCACGGGACCGGCGGTACGTCCGAGACCGGCAGTACGTCCGGGACCGGCGGAACACCTGCTACCGGCGGCGCGTCTGCTACCGGCGGAGACGTTCTCACGACCGGAGGGGTCACGAACGGCGGGGCTGCGGACGAGACGGGCGGGCTCGGCGCAGCGGGCGCGCCCGAGTCGAGCGAGACGGGCGGCGCGGAGCTGGGCGGCTCGCCGGACCCAGGCCAGGGCGGGACCGATTCGTACGCCGGCAACACGGGCACGGACGGGACAGACCGATGCCCGCAGGACGCGAACAAAGTGGGTCCCGGCGTGTGCGGGTGTGGAACGGCGGAAGCCGACTGCCTCGCCCACCGCTACACCTTCGATGGGTCGGGCACGGCAGTGGTCGACTCCGTCGGCAGCGACGACGGCACGGTCAAGTACGCGACTCTTTCTGGCGACGGAGAGCTGGTGTTCTCGGGCGGGACAGCCATGGGCAACGCGACGTACGTCGACTTCCCCGACGGCATCCTCTCGTCGCTCACCAATGCCACACTCGAGCTGTGGGTCACGTGGGGCGGCGGCGCCGCTCACCAGAGGATACTCGACTTCGGTGACTACACCCAGTCAGCCTTCGACACATCGGGCAAGAGTTACGTTTTTCTGACGCCCAAGCACTCCGTGGGGACAGCCCGCGTGTCGTTCTCGCTGCGCGGCTCGGACTACGCGACCAACGTCGATGCTTCCGCCGCCCTGAGCATCGGCCAGATGTCGCAGGTCGCCGTCGTGTTCGGCGCCGGCACGAACAACTTCAGGCTCTACGTGAACGGTGTTTCCCAGAAGAGCGCAGCCATGCCCGGCCGGTTGTCGGCCATCAACGACGTCAACAACTGGCTCGGTCGTTCGCAGTTCAACGACGATCCGTATTTCAACGGAACGATCCACGAGTTCCGCATCTACAAGGTCGCCCTCACGCAAGAACAGATCGCCGCAAGCTTCGACGCCGGGCCCGACGTGCTGTCCGGCGAGTAGAAGCCATGGGGACTTTCGTGCCCCATAGAGCCTAGATGCAGACCGCGTTGTTGCTCGGATCGATGTTCGAGCAGTCCGAAGCGCCGCACGAGCCGGTATCGGCGCAGTACTTGCAGGCGTCCGAACTGCTCGAAGCACAATCCGGATCGAGGAAACCGCATCCGCAATCGCAGTCAGCACCGTCGCCGTAGTACTCCAGAGCGCAATTCCATTCCCCCGTGCAGACCGCGTTGTCGCTCGGGTCGACGTTCGCGCAATCGGGCACGCCGCACGAGCCGGTATCGGCGCAGTACTCGCAGGCGTCCGGACTGCTCGAAGCACAATCCGGATCGAAAAAGCCGCAGCCGCAATCGCAGTCAGCACCATCGCCGTAGTAGTCTAGAGCGCAATTCCATTCCCCCGTGCAGACCGCGTTGTCGCTCGGGTCGA
>JAFGIS010000423.1 GCA_016929495.1 Polyangiaceae bacterium
CATCCAGCCGACCGCCAACGCCTAACGCGGTCGGAGCCCGCGGTCGCCGCGTCTCTGACTGTGCAGTCGAGAGTAGCCACCACTCGCTCCCTTGGCTACGCTACTCGCAGGCGCATGCGAGTCATTCTCTTCGGTGCGACAGGTATGGTCGGACAGGGCGCCCTGCGCGAGTGCCTGCTCGCGGGCGACGTCGAGCACGTGCTCTGCGTCGGCCGGCGCCCGACAGGTCAGACGCACCCGAAGCTCGAGGATCTCGTGCTCTCAGACCTCTACGACTTCGGCCCCGTTGCAGACCGACTCGCTGAATACGATGCGTGCTTCTTCTGCCTTGGGGTCACGTCCGTCGGTATGTCGGAAGCCGACTACCGTCGCGTGACGCGGGACATCGCGGCAGCCGCCGCGCGGGTGCTCGTGCAGAGGAACCCGGGCATGACGTTCATCATCGTGACGGGCCGGGGCACGGACAGCACCGGTACGAGCGCCACCATGTGGGCGCGCGTGAAGGGCGAGGCCGAGAACGCTATCTTCGAGCTGCCGTTCAAGGGCAAGTATGCGTTTCGTCCGGGTATCATCCAGCCTCTGCACGGGATCCACTCGCGGACGCTGGCGTACCGCGCGCTCTACACGGCGCTCGGCTGGCTGTTCCCGGTCATCCGTGCGTTCTTCCCGGGCGCGGTCACGACGACCGAGCGCGTGGGGCAGGCCATGCTCAATGTGGCGCAGCGCGGCTATCCCCACCGCATCCTGGAGGGCCCCGACATCAATCGCGCCGCGGTGTCGACGTAGCGCTCACGGCGCCAAGGACCCACCAAGACCCGTCTGGACGGCGGGATCGTGCCTGCCAAAGGCTCGCCTCGGTGGACACCGGGAAGGTCTTCTTGTCCCGGGGGCGCCGTGCGAGGTGCGAGTGCGCGTTGCGTCGTAGCTTTCTGCTTCCCCTCACCTCCTTTCGTCGCCGTTGCGAATTTCGTCGCTTCGGATCTGAAGCGTCCCCGATACCGGTAACGGGTCGGTTGTGACCGAGAAGTTCGAACGGCGTCAGCTCGACGCCGTCTGCCGCGCGGCACCGCCCTGGGCTTTGGTTTCCACTGCTGGAACACACGGAGCCAGACTCAGTGCAACGTGAGAGACGCACCTATGCACGCAGGAAACGGACCGGACTGCGCGCAATACTACGGCCGTTCTCGTGCGCGTCTCGGGCGGGCTACCGCGTATCGACGACCTGATGACACGAGGGCGACTTCCGCCGCGTGGCCAGTGGGTCGCCGTCACTCTGTCTGTTCTTTGGCGTCCGGGTGCGGTTCTCCGGACTCTGCGGCTGTCCCATCTGATTCGTCGTCGACTTCGTCATCAATGGGCCCATACGCGCTTCTGTCTGTGGCCAGGTTGTAGATGGTACGCGCTGCGGCGAAGAGCAACACCGGGATTGCAGCAAGCCAAACCAGATCCGCGAGGTTGAACACGCCGAAGCCCGCTACTCGAGAAATGGGTGCCGAATAGAGGAAGTCCACAACCGCAAAGGGCGGATAGAAATGGGATAGAAGGTTGCCCATCGCGGCTGCGGCCATGAGCAGAAAGCCAAGCCTCCACCAGCGACTTCGCGCGAGAGACCAGGAGGTCACCCAGAAGACTGCCTGGGCAGCTCGCATCGCCACCACGGCAGAAGCGGCACCCAACTGGCCCAGCGGCGCCGCCAGCCAGTGAGCAACTTGCGACCCGGCGAACGTGGCGGCCAGACAAGCCAAGATCACGAACAACGTTCCGCGCCGCGTGCGCCGGACCAGGATGAGTGTCGCTGCGACGGCCGCCATGGCGAACGCTGCCTGCCAGAGAATCACGCCTGCGCCGCCAGGAAACGCCGCCTTCCCCAGTGAACCAAGGCCTGAACTGTTCACGCGCAATGCGACCTGCAAGTACTGCGAGCGTTCTATGTGTTCGTTCCGAGCAAGCAGGTGGAAGGCGGCGATCTTGAGGCACGCGTCCAGCGCCACTAGCGTGAGCAGCGGAGCGATGTCTCGCAAGCGTTCCTTCACACGGGGCATGCGGCATGGAGGGTACAGGATTTCGATGCTCAGGTCATCGTAGCCCGAAGAACGGTCCGCTTGAACGGCGCGAAGGCGGCGCACACAAGCGAAGCAACGTGCGAGGTCCGTGCGCTTCAGATGTGCTCAGAAGTGGTTCGTGGAACCGCTCTGAGCAGTGGGGGACCCGAAGCCTCACAAGAACACTCTGACCGGAAGAGGCCACGTCCGCCAGATCCCACTCTGCCTTGGTCAACAAGAGAGCACGCTTCTGCGGGCTCGACGATGTCGGCGTCGAGCTCGCGGACGGGGGCTACTGCGAGATCTCCTGACATTCCGTGGAAGCGCGATCAGCGGTGTGCATCGCGCGGACAACAACGCTCACCGAGGCCGGGGCGTGCCGGTGCTCGTAGTGAGCCACGGGGCCGAACGCGCAACGTACTCCGAAGGGAGAAGAAAGCCCACGGTAGGGACGTCCGTCGTGGGTTCACTGCCGAGCAGGCAGCTGAGAAAACTACCGGCTGCGAGAGGAGCGTGACAGCGACGTTCACTGCCGAGCAGGCAGCTGAGAAAAACCACTGCGCGACGAATGCGTCCCACTCACCGTTCACTGCCGAGCAGGCAGCTGAGAAATCGCCCGCGTGGCGAGCTGTGCGGGTATTGGAGTTCACCGAAAACCTTTCCGACACGCTGCGCATACACGGCGAGCGTGCTGGTCGGCATGTGACGGTACTGGGTCGACGTGACCATCGCCTTGATCGCGGCGGTCTCCCGCGCCGTGAGCTGTCCCGGATGCATCTTGGGGCAGCTCGGGCGGTCAGCAAGTTGGCAGGTCGTCTCGAGCCGTCATGCCCCGAGCTTCCTGTCGAGCTTCGCTCGCCAGAGCCTCGGGGACCCAGGCGTGGTATCGTGACGGGGACAGACTCAGGATTCTGAGCACCGACTTCAGCGGCAGCGCCTTCTTGGCTGCTGTGATCGCTGTGAGTACCTCGGTCTTGGCCTTGCCCTCTGGGAGTCGGTCGCCGGTCAACCGGCAACCCGAGATCCG
>JAFGIS010000424.1 GCA_016929495.1 Polyangiaceae bacterium
GGGCGTAGCGCAGCCTGGTTAGCGCACTTGACTGGGGGTCAAGGGGTCGGCAGTTCGAATCTGCCCGCCCCGACTATTGGTGGCCCAGCTGCCATTCGTGGCGATCGTTCCGAACGTACGGCCTACAAACCGAGGATAGGGGCAGCGAGCCTGCGGACGCGGAGCTTCGTTGGTCAGTCCCCAGGCTACGCAGGATCCACCGGCCAGACGATGGCTGCTACTCGCACAGCTCCGCGTGCAGAGCGCGCTGCGCCGTGATGAAGTCCTGCCGATCGACGGCAAACTGCATGTTGGTCTGACGCGCCGTCTGAGAGACGGTGATGATGTTGACGCCCGCATCGGCCAACGCTTTGGCTGCGCGAGCCATGATGCCCGGCTTGGCGATGTTCGAGCCGATCGCGCAGACGATAGCGACCGGCTGCAGCTCGACCGAGTCGAACATGCTCTTGAGCTCGTCGAGCATGGGCGGCTTCAGGTCGCGATCCCAGAGGATGAGGTCAATCGTGTTCGCGTTGGTCGACTTGCTGATATACGAGACCCGGTAGCGAACCAAGACCTCCATGATGCGGTAGTCTGAACCGACCTCCGCAACCATTCGCGTGTCGTGGATCTCGATCAGGCTCACCTTCTTGGAGCCGGAGACGAACTCGATCTTGGAGTCGGGACAGATGTACTCACGAGTAATGAGCGTGCCGTCGTGATCCGGATCGAATGCGTTCTTGACTCGGACCGGGATGCCGGAGAGCTCGAGCGGCTTGGCGGCCTTGGGATGGATTGCCTCCATGCCAACGTCGGCGAGTTGATCGGCGACGTCGAAATTGGTGTTGCCCACCGGGTGTATCTTGGCAGCATCCACGATCGTCGGATCAGCCGAACTCAGGTGGAACTCCTTGTGGATCACGGCTTCTGCGGCATGGACGAGCACGCTGACTTTCGAGAAGATCACCTCGGAGTAGCCGCGGTCGAACTCGCGCATTACGCCCTCGGTCCCTTTGCAGTAGCCGGTGACGAAGAGCACGTTGCCCGCGGGGTCGAGGTGGGCCAAGGCCTTCGCGATCCGCTGGTCGATGGTCAGCTCCTCCGCTTCACCCCAGCCGCTCAGGTCGATCGCGTCGGCCCTGAAGCCGCGCTGCCGCAGGATGTTGGCGGAGTTGAAGGCGGCGTGCGACTCGCCAACGGATGCAAGAAGCTCCCGGGCCGCGCTCAGCAGCTCGTCGCGACTCACGTACCCCGAGGCGAGCAGATTCGACATGCTGCCCAGGTACTCGCGGAGCCCGTCGATGCGCTCGGAGATGAAGCGATTGGCTGCATCCAGGTCCAGGCCGCACGAGACGAAGCTCCGATTGAGCTCCAGCAAGTGCTTCTTCAGCTCCTCGAGGGCGCCCGCGTACTCGTCGCGCTGGGCGAATCGGGCGTAGATCCCTGGCAGGCCCGTCTTCTTGTGCTCTAGGAGCAGGTTGGTCACGCCGCCGTAGGCGGAGACAACGTAGATGCGCCCGTACACGCGCGCCGGATCGCGCAAGATGATGTTGCCCAGGATCTCGGCGAAGCGAGTCATGGATGTTCCGCCGATTTTTTCGACCGTCACTCGAGTCATGGCTGTTTCCGGTGCGCTCCTTAGCGCCTTCTGGTCGGGTGCTCAAGGGCACCCGGCGAGCACTCCAGTCCGCAGGTGGCAGGGTCAGGTCGCAAAAAATGCGGGCACCGTGGTAAGGGCCTCCCCAAAACCGAAAAAGGAGGGTTCGGGGACCAGCACGACCCCGAACCGCTCATGCACGGCCGCGTGGATCGCACGGGCGAACTCGACGACGTCGGAAGCGGTTGCACCCGCGTGGCAGACGATACACAGGGCATGATGGGGAGAAAGCCCAACACGGCCCGCCGAGTGGCCCCGGCCGAAGCCGGCGTGCTCGATCAGCCACGCTGCCGGGATCTTGATGCGGCCATCGGGTTGGGGATAGGTCGGCGGCTCTGCAGCGCTGGCCTGGCGAACGCGGGACACGATCTCGGGATCCACGACCGGATTGACGAAGAAGGATCCGCAGCTCCTGAGAGTCTCGCCGTGCGGCGTCCAGAGCATGCCCTTGGCGCGCCGGAGCGCCAGCACGTGGTCACGCACCTGCGCCAGTGTCGGAGATAGCTCGGTGCACATTGCCTTGGCGAGGCGTGCGTGCCTGATCGCGGGCTTGCCCGAGGGTCCAAGCTGGAACTGTACCGCGAGCACGACAAAACGTTCCGGAGCGATGCTCTTGAAGAGGCTGTCGCGATAGCCGAAGCGACATGCTTCGTTCGACAGCGATTGGACCGATCCGAGCTGTCGATCGTAGACACGAACACTGCGGATGACTTCGTGCACCTCCTGGCCGTACGCCCCGACGTTCTGGATGGGCGTTGCGCCGACATGCCCAGGGATCCCGCTGAGGCACTCCAGTCCTGCCCAACCTCGCGCGACGCTCTGAGCGACGAGGTCGTCCCACGGTTCTCCGGCACCGGCTTCGACGCGGCCGCGCGCCCGGTCCCAGCTCAAACCGCGCAGCGCGATCTTGAGCACGACGGCGTCGACGCCGGCGTCGGAAACCACGACGTTGCTGCCTCCGCCGAGCACGGCGAGATCGAGCCCTTGACGACGGGCCCAGCGGACGATGCTGGCGACGTCCTGCTCGTGCTCTGCGATGGCCAGGTACCGTGCCGGCCCGCCCAACCCGAGGGTCGAGTGCTCAGCCAAGCTCACGTCTTCGAGCAACTTCACAACGGCGAGATCCAGGTTGGAGCCGCGGCCGGCTGCTGCCCAAGCAGTCGGCGCTTCTGGACGCAAGCAAGCTAGTCACGTCGCTACGTTTGGCAGCCACAAAAATGGGGGTCGGGCGCCAGGCTGTCCGGCAAATAGCAGGCCGTATGGGCATGGCGTTGGTGGTATGCTAGGCCGGTTGGCCGGTTCGTGATCAGCGCCGCGTAGCGTGTCGGCTCGGTCGTCGAGCCCTGGCCTCCAGTCCAACCGCAACGCGATCGGCTCCCTCGTGCTTCGTGATCCCCCGTTGGATGCCTTGGGCCGCGCGTCCATCGTGGGACGAGGCCCGGGCCAGTGGAAGGAGGCGCTTTGGTGGGGCCGCGAGGTCGTGGTATGCGGGCCCGGTTCAGGTTGTTCGCGGCGGGCCGAGCCGGTGGCGGGAGCTCAGCGCTTCCCCGGGGCCCGAGCGTTGGAGCGGCGAGGCGCCGCTCTTTGGAAGAGAGAAGAATGAGGAATGACTTTCACAGACGCTGCGGCGCAGGTGCTGCGCCTGGTCGGTAAGCCCCTACACTACAAGGAAATAACGGACGTTGCGATCGAGCGGAACCTGTTGAGCCACGTCGGCAAGAACCCCGAAGTCACGATGGGAGCGCGGCTTGCAGCGCTCGTGAAGAAGGGGGACAAGGACAATCCGCTGGTTCGCATCAAGCCGGGAGTCTTCGCACTGCGCGAGTGGGATCGAAGCGTGATCGAGCGCGGTCTCGCCGACCGAACTCCTGCGCTGCAGAGGTTGGCTGAACAGTCCCCCGAACCGATCGAGGAGGAACCGTCCGACCCCGCGGCCTCCGAGGGCCCGGCGGTTTCCGCTCCTGTCGAAGAGGACGAGGAGGAAGCCGGGCCCGTGGATCCCGCTGAAGCAGAGCGAGCCGAGCTGGCAGCCGTGGCCACGGCGATGTTCGCGCCCGAGGAGGACGACGACGAGCCCATCCTGGGCGGGTCCGATGAGGGGAGCGAAGAGGAAGAGCGGCGCGGGCCGACCGAACGTGACGGCTCTCGGCGCCGGCGTCGCCGCAAGCGCCGTGGGCGAGGCACGGAGGAGGGGCACGGCGCCGATCGCGACCTGCCCTCGTACACGATTGCCGACGCTCCGGCTGAGCTCATCGAGTCCATCGACGTCGAGCAGGAGCGGCGTGATCGCGAGCAGGAGCGCCGGGACCGCGAACAGGAGCGTGACCGCGACCAGGACCGCGGGCGCGGGCGCCCGCGGCCCGAGGGGGCTCAGGTCGACGACACCGCGAACCTGGATCTTGCCGATACGGTCGCGCGGCTGCTGGCGGGCTTCGACAGGAACGGGGGCCCCGTGGCGCTCGGGCGCCTGCTGGACATCGCGCAGCGACGCGAACGGCTGCAACTGGGCGATGTCGGGGTGACGCAGCGGATGCTGGTCACGGCGATGCGCGTCGACAACCAACGGCTCATGCTCGCCGGACGGCGACCCCGCTTCCGGATCCAGGAGGGCCGCGTGGCGCTTACGGATTGGCTCCTCGATCCGGAGTTGGCGCGACTCGAACGCGAGCTCAGTGGCATCCTGGACCGCTGCGCAGAAGCCTCCCGTCGTTCGCTGTTGCGTCGTCTGCAGGAGCTGCCACAGCGCGCCATCGGCGAGCTGGTGCTCCTCGTGCTGGAGAGGGCGGGGATGCGCCAGCTTCAGGTCGTCAAGCGCCCAGGGAACCACGGGGGCGATTTGCAGCTGTCCGGGCGCCAGGAGACCGCGGCTGGGTTGGTGCCCACGGCCGTCGTAGTCAGGCGCGACGGGCGCGAGGTGGGCCGAGAGCGCGTGACGGAGCTGCGCGGAAGCCTGCATCACTATGGCCCTGCCGCGGCAGGTTGGCTCGTCACGACCGGGCAAGTGCTGAGCGGCGCTCGTGAGGAAGCCGCCTCGCCGGGAGGCGCTCCGATCGCGCTGACGGACGGCATCGGTCTGGTCCGTCTATGTGAACAGAACGGCGTTGCCGTCCAGCGCGTGCCGCTGACCCTTTCGATGCCCGACCTCGATCTACTCGAGTCGCTCAAGTCGGGCTGAGCGATGCGGTGTCGTCGTGACCAGACCCGTCCGCTTGCGGTCGCTCTGGCCGTCGCGTCGTGCGTGTTGCTCGAGGCGTGCCGGCCGGCACCTGCCTCGCGCTTCCCGGACGCCGAGGCAGCGCTCGAGCGGATGGTCTCGACTTTCTCGTGCAGCCGCGGCATCCAAGGCGAGGCTCGGCTCGACTACTTTGGCGGCCAGGGCAGAGGCCGGGGTAGCGTGCTGTACAAAGTGGGGCTACCGGACCGAGTCCGGTTCGACGTCTTCAGCCCTTTTGGTGTGACGTTGGCCACGCTGACGTCCGACGGTCGCAGGTTCTCGCTGTTCGACATGCGCAACAGGTCGTTTATGTTCGGTCCGGCCAGTACCTGCAACCTCGCGCGCTTCACGCAGGTTCCGGTCCCACCGCACGCTCTGGCCCAGCTGCTTCGCGGGGAAGCCCCGGTGCTCGTCCACGAAGCCGGAGCAGCCCGCATCGACTGGGAATCGAGTTTCTTCGGCGAGGGTCGCTACGTGGTCACGATACCCAGTCGCCACGCCGCGTTCGAAACCATCACGCTCGTTCCTCGTCCGCAGGACTGGGACGCCCCGTGGAAAGAGCAGCGGTTGCGCGTTCTCTCCGTCGAGGTTCGGCAGGAGAATACGGCCCTGTATCGGGCAACGCTCGCCGATCATCGCCCGGCGCACACGTCGCTGCCCCAGGTGGATCCGGACTTCCCCGGCGTGTCGCTCGGGCCGAGCGGTCCACCTTGTGACGCCGAGGTGCCGGGACGCATCCGGCTCGAAGTGCCGAACGGGGAGCAGGACTTGGTCGTCGTGAACAAGGAAGTCGTGCACAACCCGCCGCTCGGGCCCGGGAGCTTCGAGCAGCCGGTCCCTGGCGGCGTGAAAGTGCGTCACGTCCAGTGCAGTCACTGAGCTTCACGCATACTCTCGAGGGCGCATGCCGCCGTTCGGGTTCGCTGGTGCCGCGTGTCGATTGAAGCGGCGGGTTCTTCGCCGTTCCCGACCGCGGGCGAGGGCGGCGAAGAACCCGCCGCTCGCCAGCGATCTGATTCGCGGCCCCCCCTTGTTCTTGGGCATCGTTTCGGCTGAAACGATGCACTAGCTTCCTTCCGCCAGCTCGTCGGCGATCTGGCTTGCCACGGCCCTCGCGTGCTCGAGCTCCGAGTTCGCGAACGATATGCCACCGACGACCGGGTGTCCGCCGCCACCGTGCCGCGAGCAGATCGCGCTGATGTCGGTGTCCAGTGGCTTGCCGCACCAGGGATTGTAGCCGACCGATATCTTCGTGCCGTGGCCGAGCCGGGCGACGACCACCGAGTAGGTCGTCTCGGGGTAGAGAAAATAGGTTACGAACTTGCCGAGCATTTCGACGGCACCCGTCGTGAGATCGACGAACACGACGCGGCCTCGAAGCTCGGCAGCCTTCTGCACACGGCGTATGAAGCGTCTCTGCTTGGCGCCGAGGGGAGCGAATCTGCGTTCGACTTCGGGTAGCTGCGCCACTTCGCGGACGGGCCGACGCAACAGCTCTGGAACCAAGCGCCGAATGAATCCGTCGTCCGCGGAGTGCTCCACGACCGTAACGAGGCGCATCACCGGATCGGTGCGGTCGACGGCGTGCTCGGGACTGTCGAAGCTCGCCGAGTCCACTATGGTGGCTCGATGCGTGAGCTCGTCGAGCTCGGGTGCCGTGATGCCGAACTGCTCACGTGCCGTGTCCGCGAGGAGCTGGGTGCACGAGGGGTAGTCGGGGGCGAAGAAGTACCGATAGCCTTGGGCCTTCCTTCGAGCGCAGACGGCCTGGTCGGCGTCCGACTCAAAGCCGGTCCTGTGGTGGTCGAAGAACCACGTGAGGGTCCGCACCGGCGAGAAGCGAAAATCGAGCAGGGCATTCTGGTCGCCGATGAGCAGGGCTTCGCTGGCGCGCTGCTGGCCGACGCCGTATCCACAGTTGTGGTAGACGAACTCGTGGCCGGGTCCCTCGAGCTCCGTGAGCAGGCGCGTGAACCACGTGGCGCTCGCGAGGCCATCGAAACAGTGCCCGTGGGTGGCCACGACAACGCGCATGGTCGCTCCTTAGCACAGCGAGGGGAGCGCGCGATCGTAGCGCTTCGTGCTCGATGCGATCCCGGACACGCAACTCGGACGCTGGGCTGACCGACGGTGGTGCGTGGACCCGAGCTTCGAGCGTGTTCTGACTGGATCCGAGCTGCCTCCGCGGTTGCGAGACCTCGCTTCGCCGCCCGCCGTGCTTCACGCGTGGGGAGAGCTTCCTCGCGGCCCGGCGGTGGCCGTGGTTGGAACCCGCAGATCGACCGAGGACGGCGAGGCCTACGCGCGACAGTTGTGCGGCGAGCTGGCTGCCCGCGGCGTGGCGATCCTCTCCGGTGGCGCCGTCGGGATAGACACCGCAGCGCATCGTGGTGCCCTGGAGGCGCGGGGCGCGACGGTCGTGGTGGCACCGTGCGGTTTCGACCGACCCTATCCGGCCTGCAATACGGAGCTGTTCCAGAAGATCGTGGCCGGCGGGGGAGCGTATGTGTCGCTCGTTTCCGGCAGCGACGCAGCGACGAGTGCCGCGTTTTTCCCGCGCAACGGTTGCCTGGTCGCGCTGGCACACGCCGTGGTCATGGTGCAGGCACCGTTGCGCAGTGGAGCACGCAATGCATTGGCCCAGGCACGTCGGCTCGGTCGGCCGGTCTTGGTTGCGCCCGAGGCGCCGTGGCGGCCCGAGGGCGCGGGCTGCATTGCCGAGCTGAAACTCGGCGCGCGTCCCATCGCGTCGTATCGCGACGTGCTCGCCGTCCTCGAGCAACAGGGCCTGCGCCCGTTCCAGCCCACCGCACAACTCGACCATCGGCAGCTTGAGCTGGAGTGGCCCCAGACCGGGTCGCCGTGGGCCCAGGTCGTGCCCGCGTCCGTCGAGTCCGACGATGACCCGGCCCGTCAGCGGGTGTTCGACGCGGTCAGGCAGGGCGCGACCCACGTCGACCAAGTCTGCACGATCACCGACTTGCCGGCGCCCCGTGTGCAGTGTCTTCTTCTGGCGCTGGAGCTCGATGGCCGGATCCGCTGTGAACCCTGTGGGGTGCTGTCGCTCGCGTAGCCCACGGGTGCGGCACGAACGGACGCGCCAGTTCGCTCGCTTGCGAGCGGATGCGGAGGGGCTTATGAGCCGGCTCGCGCACGCGCGCTGTCTCTCGCGTGGGCCCTCCGGAACATACCATGTCGAACGACCTCAGCCGACAGCCTGACCAAGTCCACGTCATCGGCGCCGGCTTGGCCGGTAGCGAGGCCTCGCTCACGCTGGCGAGCCTCGGCATCCCTGTGCGGCTCGTTGAGCAGAAACCGAGGGCCAGGACGCCTGCCCAACAGAGCGACCTGCTTTGCGAGTTGGTCTGCTCCAATTCGTTTCGCGGAGCGGCCCTGAGCAATGCGGTCGGCCTGCTCAAGGAGGAGATGCGGCGCGCCGGCTCGTTCGTCATGCGGGCAGCAGCCCTGACCCAGGTGCCGGCAGGCGGGGCGCTGGCGGTGGATCGGAACTGCTTCGCCGAGCACATGACGCGCTTGATCGAGGAGCACCCGTTGATCGAGCGAGTCGAGCAGGTCGTCGACCGGCTCGGGGACGAGCGCCCGCTCATCGTGGCGACCGGTCCGCTCACGGGCGGCGCCCTGGCTCTGGATATCGAGCGATGCGTCGGCCAGAGCGGACTATCGTACTACGACGCGATTGCTCCGGCCATCGTGGCCGAATCGATCGACTGGAGCCAGGTCTTCCGGGCGTCGCGCTGGGGCAAAGGCGAAACGGACGAGGCACAGCGAGCGTACGCCAACTGCCCGATGGATCAGGAGCAGTACGAGCGGTTCGTTGCACTCGTGAAGACGGCACGCAAGGTCGAACCCAGGAGCTTCGAGGCGCCCAGATTTTTCGAAGGCTGCCTGCCGATCGACGTCATGGCGGAGCGCGGGGAGCGAACGCTCGCATTCGGACCGATGAAGCCGGTGGGCCTCGTGGACCCGAGGACTGCGCGGCGCCCCTATGCCGTGGTCCAGCTTCGCCAGGAAGACGAGGCGGCGACGGCCTACAACATGGTGGGGTTTCAGACGCGATTGACCGTCGGCGAGCAGCAGAGGGTCTTTCGGTCGATTCCCGGCCTTGAGCGAGCCGAGTTCTGTCGCTACGGCGCCGTACATCGAAACACGTTCGTCGACGCGCCGAGGCTGCTTGACGAGACGATGCAGTTGGTTTCGGCGCCCGGACTCTACTTCGCGGGGCAGATCGCAGGCGTGGAGGGCTACGTGGAGAGCGCAGCTGCCGGGCTGCTGTGCGCTCGCTTCGTGGCAGAACGGCGAGGCGGGCGCGAGCCGCGCCTGCCGCCTCCCACGACCGCCTTGGGCGGTCTGCTCGCCCACCTGAGAGGCCGGGGCTCGGACTACCAGCCCTCCAACATCACGTTCTCGATGCTCGAGCCTTGGCAGGGGATCCGGCTGCGCAGACGCGCTCGGTACGAAGCCATGGCCCAGCGGGCGCTCGCGGACCTCGGCGCATGGCTCGAGGCACGGACCTGACTGTCGGTCGGTCTGTCAGTTGAACCCAGTGCGCGCCACGACAGCCCACGAACTAGGCGCTCGGTCACGTCGAGCCGGAACAAAGCGCTGGCTTTGTCCGTCGGTTGGCCCAATGGTAGCGTTGTCTGGGCGGTTGTTCGCCCTGGCAAGTGCAGACTCACAGTGCAGCCGCTGGCTGAACTCATAGCACGCGTACAGCAATACCACCCTGCGGCGGACGTCGAGCTGATCCGCCGGGCGTATGATTATTCAGAGCTGGCGCACAGGGAGCAAACGCGGCGTAGCGGCGAACCGTACTTCGTGCATCCGTCGCGGGTCGCTGGGATTATTGCGGATCTCAAGCTGGATACGGCGAGCGTGTGCGCGGGGCTGTTGCACGACGTGGTGGAAGACACCCTGGCCTCCGTCGAAGACCTCGCTCGCGACTTCGGTGCCGAGGTAGCCGGGTTGGTCGATGGGGTCACCAAACTCGGTCAGATCAACTTCACCTCCCGCGAAGACCGGCAGGCCGAAAACTTCCGCAAGATGATCGTGGCCATGGCCAAGGACCTCAGGGTCCTTCTCGTGAAGCTGTGCGACCGGCTGGACAACATGCGGACGCTCCAGTACATGACTCCTGAAGCGCAAGAGCGGATTGCGCGCGAGACCCTGGAGATCTATGCCCCGCTGGCCAGCCGGCTCGGGATCCAGAGCATCAAGAGCGAGCTCGAGAACCTCGCCTTCCAATACACGGACCCCGACGCTTTCTACGACTTGCTCGAGAAGGTCGATCGAACCAACAAGGAGCGAGAGCGCTACATCGACTCGGTGAGCCGCACCATCACGAAGGTGATGGAAGCGAACGGCCTCGAGGCGGAAGTGACCGGTCGCGCCAAGCACTTGTTCTCCATCCATCGCAAGATGAGGGAACAGCAATGCGAGTTCGATCAGGTCTACGACATCATTGCGTTCCGTGTCTGCGTGAGCACCGTTGCAGAGTGCTACGTGGCTCTCGGCGTTTGTCATTCTTCCTGGACACCCATCCCAGGACGCTTTCGGGATTTCATCGCCCTGCCCAAACCCAACATGTACCAGTCGCTGCACACGGCCGTCATCGGCCCGGGCAAGCAGCGTATCGAGATCCAGATCCGAACTCACGAAATGCATCGTGTGGCCGAGCACGGTGTGGCCGCGCACTGGAAATACAAGGAAAGCATCTCCGGCGGTGTGGACCCGAAGGACGCCGAGCGCTTCAGCTGGCTACGCGAGCTCGCGGACTATCAGAAGACCCTCAAGGACCCGGTCGAGTTCGTCGAGAGTGTCAAGATCGACTTGTTCCCGGACGAGGTGTACGTGTTCACGCCCAAGGGTGACGTACGCGTGCTGCCGCGTGGCGCCACGCCGATCGACTTCGCGTACGCCATCCACAGTGAGATCGGACACCACTGCTCCGGAGCGCGGGCCAACGGTCAGATCGTCCCGCTGCGCTATCAGTTGAAGAACGGCGACCTCATCGAGGTGATGACATCGCCGAACCAACAGCCGAGCAAGGACTGGCCGGACTTCTGCGCTACCGCACGGGCGCGTACTCGCATCCGGAGCTTCCTGCGTTCCGAGCAGCGGCAGAAGAGCGTCAATCTCGGGCGAGA
>JAFGIS010000425.1 GCA_016929495.1 Polyangiaceae bacterium
AGTGCCTCCAGGCGCTGGACCTGGCGCTCGCGGGTCGAGCCGGTGAAGCGCGCGAGCCCTCGCTCTCTGTGCCAGACCCCATTCAGGGTTGTCGCCGCCAATGCCGCCTCGAGCTGCGCCAGATCGAGGGGGAGCGTACGAATCGCGCGGGCAAGCGGCTCGGGCAGGGTCGCCGCCTCGGCAAGGCACGGGAGCCAGTCGGGGAGCAAGCGCAGAGCCTCGACCACCTTGTTGCGCTCGGCGCGCAGCGCCGAGAACGTCCACTCAGCCGCCTCGACGAAGACGGATCCGGCAAGGCGTTCGAGCTCGGCCACGACCTCGCGCAACGCGACGAGACCTTCGATCGTGCGCTTGGAATCGCCCGAGAGCAGCCGCTCGCGTTGGATCTCTGGCGACGATCCGATCAGCTCGCCGACGGCTCGGCGCACGTCCTCGAGCTCTGCCGCCAGTGCTGCCAGCGACTCGGTGCCATACTCGGCAAGCGCGCGTGCATCCGAGCCCTCGAGAGCCTCGGTCGCGGCGTACTCGGTGCGCAGGCCCTCAAGGACCCTCACCCAGGTCGGGCGGATGGCGTGCTGCTTGAAGTCGTAGCGCTCGTTCAGGACGCGGCGAAGTTCCCAGAAGCCAGGCTTCAGGATCCGGAAGAGCCCGCTGCCGATGGCGCGCGCCTGCTCCAGAGCGGCGCTCAAATCGCGCGGCTCGAGCTTCTGCCGCCAGGCACGTGTCTCCTCGCGGGCCTTGGCCAAGGCCGCGGTCTGCTGCTCACGCTCGCGCAGATGCTGCCGTAGCTCCTGGCTCGCGCTGCTTGCGGGATCCAGCAGCCCCAGCAGCGAGCGATCGGCGAGGGGCTTGACGGTCGCCGCATAGCGCACCCACAGCGCCGCCCTGCCGAGCGTGTCCTCGGCGCCGAGGCTGAGGCCGTGGTCGCGCGAGACGTTGCCGACGTGGTCCAGCAGCCGCACCATGTGCCGAAGGTCATCCTCGAGCCCAGCCCTGGGGCGTTCGCGAGCGGCCAGCGACGGGGCGAGCGCCGAAAGGGGGTGGCCGGCATAGACACCGTCCGGGAGTGCCAGGCGGAGCGCTCTGTCGAGGCGCGCGAGAACCTCCCAGTTCTCCACCCAGATCTGATAGGGAGGTAGCTCGTCCTCCGCTTCGGGCGAAAGCTCGGTGAGCTTCTCCTTGAGCTGAATCACCCGCACGATGAGCTGGCGCAGGCCGACCCCGCTCTCCGCTGGGACGCTCCGCATGGCCTCGTGGAAGCGCGCGAGCGGCCGAGCCTCCCGTTCCAACTCCTCGACGCACTTCCGTCGACGCCCGTCGGCCCCATCCACCGACTCCGCAGCGGAAGCCAGCAGGCGCTCGTAGGTGGCCTTCAGGTCCAGAACGAAGTCGCGCTTGTCGGCCTGGGAATCGTGAATCAAACACACGAGATCGTGTAGGCCCCGTTGCCGAAGCCGGTGGTAGACGACGTCGATCGCGGCGCGCTTCTCGCAGACGAACAGCACGCGCTTGCCCCGGGCCACCAGGTCGGCGATCAGGTTCGTGATGGTCTGGGACTTGCCAGTCCCGGGCGGGCCCTGGACGATGTAGCTTTGGCCGCTCTCCGCCGCGGCGATGGCCCTGAGCTGCGTGGGGTCGCAAAGCACCACCGGGAAACGACCGGCGAAGCCCACGTCCTGCGCCGTGGGCAGCTCCATGGTTCGCGGCGCGTCGGAGAAGACCGCGTCGAAGGAGGGGCTCGACTGGTCCTGCTCCAGGAGCGTGTTGTAGTCGCGAACGAGCGACATCTTGCGATAGTTGAAGTTCCCGAGCGTCAAGCTGCACAGATCGAAGTCCCACGAGTACGGGTTGCCCTCGTACGCGCCGTCTCGAACGGCGGCGATGGTCTTCTCCTTGTCCCCCGCCCGTCTCCCCGCGGGTGGCGACTCGATCATCTGCAACGGTTGATGCACGGGCCGCTCACGGAAGACGTCGTGCAGAGGCGCGGGCGACGGGCGAACGGCGCCGATGAAGAGCCGCAGGCCCAGCGGCTGATAGTTCTCGCGTTTGTAGCTGTAGTCGAGGTCGCGGAAGCTCTTCAAGCCCGATGTGGGCAGGGGCATCCGCCGGCGGTACTGATCCAGGCGCCGGCGCGCCCGCGCGTAGACCATCTCGATCTGCGGTCGCTCGAGGCGGTTCAACACCACGCCGGGCTCGGTAGCGTGAATCTGGGTGACGAGAGTGTCGAAGAAGGTCTGTAGCGTCGTCTCTCCCAGGTCGATCGAGTGCGGCAAGTTCAGGTTGTAGAGCTGCTTCAGGTAGTAGCGCAGGACCGGGTTGATCTCGGCCTCCCGGCTCTGCGCCCGCATCACGTACGAGTCTCGGACGCCTTTGCGCTTCGTCAGCTCCACGGGCAGAAGCAGCAGCGGCGAGTCGATCCGCTCCTGGGCACTCTCCTTGAGGTTGTTCCAGCGCAGGAAACACAGCACCAGTCGAAGCTGCGAGAAACCGAACTCGGCCGTGTCCCGCCTCGCCTCCGAGATCAGCTTGTCGAGCACACTCGGCAGGTAGGGCGCGTCCTCGAAGCGCAGGTAGCGCGTGAGCGGAATCGGCGTGCCGTCCACCAGGAGCTTCTCGACCTCCGGTTGCCACGTGAAGAGCTGCTCGGCGCGGATGCTCCGCGGGTCGAAGAGGACCGGGACCGAGGCGAATGTGAGGTTGAGGCTCTGCAGTGTGGGCTTGTAGTAGAGGAGGCGATTGCGGCGCGACAGCTCGAACAAGCGCTCGCGCAAGCGCGCGATGACCACGTGGCGCCGATCCTTGGCGTCCGACTCGTGAAACCCCGGGATGCGGCTGAGGTCCAGGTCGAGTCCGACATCCTGCTCGCGGTAGGACTCGAGCGAGCGGATGATCGCCCCCAAGTCCTGCGCACGCCGGTGACGGTCGAGCTCTGTCATCCGCAGGATGTTCTTGGCGACGACCGGATTCAACTGGGGCATGAGCGCAAACAGGTTGCGGCGCCGGCCTACGAAGGCTTCAAGGTGGCCCAGGTCGCTGAGATCGAGACCGCAGGCAACGCTCGCGAGCACGAGGCCCAGGACGTAGACGTCCGTCAGGGCGTCGTGGTGGCCAGCCTGGTGCTCCCAGCAGACGTAGCCCGGCAAGTAGACCGGGCGCTCGATGGGAGCGCCGGGCTTGGCAACCAGAAGATTCTCGTGACGCTCCTCGCCCGCGTCGGCTTCGGTGGTGTGGATGCTGCGTCCGACGACCTCGAAGGCGCCAGCACGACTCTCGATCGGGCGGAGCTTGTCGCTGGCCTCCCGCGGCTCGCGGGTATGGGACACCTCGAAGTAGAGGCGATAGTCATCGACGTGCAGGTCGTCGACGCCCTCGAGCGGCGCCACGCGACCGGCAGCATGAGTTGCCTCCACCTGTCGAAAGAGAGGCAGCAGCGTCGCAAGCACGTCCTCGGTCGTAAAATCGCGCCGCGAGCGCAGGAACTCCAGGAAGCTGACCGGCCTAGGCCGCGTGGGTGTCGCGTCCATCAGCTCTCCGGAACCCGCGCCGAGGCTGCGTCGGAAACGATCTTGGCGGAGTCGCGTCGCAGTCGGGTTAGTACGCGCTTGCTGAGATCGAGCTCTTCGGCGACCTTCGTGACGAACGCCTCGCCGATCCCGAGATCGTCCGCGAGAGTCAGCGCCGCCGCCAGAGGCGCTTGTTCGAGCTGCGGGTCGACCGTCGCGAGGTCAAGGAGGACGTAGCAGAGATAGTTGCGGACCGAGTCAGCGACGCCGGTCAACTCCTCCCTCATCGCGCCCGCGTCGAGGCTGTCGCGCTCGTCCGGGTTGAGCGCGGGGAAGAAGAGACGGGAATGGGCCACTAGCGTTTCGGTCCGGAGCCAGGTCGGTTCTAGGAACCGCAGGAGCGCTCGCCGGGTCAGATCGGTGAGGCGTTGCTGACCGAGCAGGCTCAGTCGACCAAGGTCGAGTGGCCCTTCGGTCATCCGTGCGATCTCGGGAGCCGCCGCGTCGCCCCTGTCGGCCCAGAGCTTGAGAGCCCTTGCCCGGATGAACGACTCGGGATGCGTGAGGCCCTCCGTCTTGACCTCGGTCTGGCCAAAGATTTCATCGGACTGCTTCAGATAGCTCTCGGCCTGGACATCCGTCAATCCGGTCTGAACCTTGATCAGCGCCGAAATGGCGACCAGCGGATCGGGTGAGATCGCCAATGCCGCCCGGTCGCAATGCACCTCGAGGTACAGACGGAAGAGCCGCGCGCTTTCGACATGGCTGGGCTCGGCGCGAGGGTGAGCCGCCATCGCGGACAGCATCTGATCGGCGACGAGCATCGCCACTTCCTTGCGCTCCCAAAGGAGGAAATGGGCCAGTTCGTGCGCCACGATTGCGCGCAGCTCGTCCTGCGACAAGGTCGCGCGAATGGGTCCCTCCAAGACGAGATGGGCTTCGCCTGGGACGTAGCAGAGCGACGCGTTCATGCCCTGCGCGCTCTGCGACTGGTACAAGGTCAGAGGGGCGGCAAGGCCCAGTCGCTCACGGACCGCTTCGACGAGGGCGTACAGCTCGGCGTGGTCGGCGGGGTCGAAGCGGTAGCAGGACTTCAGCAGCTCGAGGCGCGTGTTGGCCGCGTACTCGTCGAGGAATGCCGTCGACGAGAACCACTTCCACAACTCCGTCTCGCGCGTCGCGAGATACTCGACGATCTCTCGATGGTAGGGAAGAGTCTCGAGGATCACGGCAGGATCAGTCGGCTTGCCCGCTTCGTTCATCTGGACGCGCCCTTCTCGTCTTGGTCCTTCCGGGTTCTAGTGGAGGGAAGCTATCGCATCCCATGGAAGGGAGTCAAACCGGAGAAGCGCCTATGAGCCAGCCGCGTTCGTCAGGATGTCGCGGATGGTCGGATCCTTGATGGACGAGTCGTTCGCCAGGAGGAATGCCTTGCTCAGAATCGCGTTCAGCTTGGCATCTCCCTCGAACGGGAGTCGTCCCTCCCACTCGGAGCTGAGCGGAAGCGCGACCGGTAGATGCACGGCCCCGGGGTCCATGAGGACGTTCCCGCTGCCGAGGTGGATGCGATATTCCCGAATGCGGCCCGTGACCCTCAGGTAGATGCCCTCGATGCGACACCGTTTCGTGATGATCAGACGAGGAAGAACCTTCTCCAGAATGACGGCTCTATCTGCCGCCGCGACGCACAGCTCTGCGTAGGCATTGAGGTTCCAGTAGGCCTTCTCAGCTTCGGACCCAGACTCCAGCACAGCCGGATCGCCGGCAATGCTGGCCACGCTGACGAGGAGATCGGCGTCGCGCAGGACTTCCGAAAAGACCTGCGCCGGCACGCGCCGCGTCAGCAGGCCTCCATCGTCAGTCGCCCTGAACCGCACGTTCCCAGTCATGAGCGTCTCGTACACATCACGTAACACGCCGGTCCCACCTACCTCGAACTCGACGGACAGGTTCCACGCGGGCAGAGACAGAGTCGGACCGCATCCTGGCTCCAGGGCATACCTCCAACCCCTTTCGCGGCAGACGGCAGCCAGAAGGTGCTCGCGCAGCAGATGGCCAGAGAACTGACTCGAGTAGAGGCCAGCGTCGTCGGGCTGGGCATCGAGTCGGTACACCTCACGGTGCGCTTGCTTGAAGGGCTGAGTCGCTTCCCGGTCGATGAGCCATTGCCGCCACGCCTCGGTGACGGCCGGATCCGTGTCCAGTGGGTGCCACAACTGCACTCTGGTAGTAGGACTGACCTGAGGCGGGAGGTGACCTTCTGGTGCCGCAAATCTGCCATCCCGGAAGACGCCGAGTTCCGTAGCTCCATCAGTTTCCACGCGCCAGATGAGGCTGCGCACCAGGGGACCGATCAGCGGTTGATTGGCGTAGCGCTCCAGCCAGTTCGCATAGGGAATCCAGCGGGGGTTGAGGTAGAGAGCCTCGAGGCGCGACCGCTGAGCCAACAGGTGCGTTTGGATATCGCGGCGGGCGTTCTTGAGCTTCCTGACGGCCTCGGGATCGGTTCGCAGGGTGTCGGCGGGGACGGTCTTCAACCACTTGCCCGCTGGGCCGCGCCAGTTGAGCTCGACGTTCCGGACTCCTAGGATGCGGATCTCCGCCGTCGAATCGCCAACGCTAGCGGTCAACAGACCGATGTCGGTGAGCCCGCAGGTCGGAACGGACATATCCGCGATCTCATCCACGGTGACACTTTCCCGCTTGGCCGCTGCCTCGTACGCCCTCTGGACGGAACGCTTTCCCGCGCTGTACTTGACTTGGACGCGCAGGCGGGCCAGTTGTGCCAGACCCTCGGGGTCCGGCATCGCGCCCAGAGCGAAGATGCAGGCGTTGCCAAGTCGCTCCGAGTAAGGACCGTGGTCCTGTATCTTCCGAAAGCACTTCAGACAGAGGACGCTGAGGGCGGTCGCCAGCGAGGCCCCCTCGCAGAGGCCGCTTGCCCAAACGAGCCCGCGCAGAGCGCCGGCGTTGGGGTGCTGCATCTGGTCGGGTCCAGGCTCGTAGGAGTCTCGTTCCGGGAGTTGCGGGAGGCTGACCCGGTCGAGCCAGGTCACAACTTGCGCCAGGAACTCCTTCCGCCCGAGCTCGTCGACTATGGATTGCGCTCCCGCGAGCCATTTCTTCGAGGGTTGGGGAGTGTCGGCCTCCTTCCCGAGCGTCATGAGCTCAGCCCAGAGGGCTGCACGTGTCGGCTCCATGCCCATCAGGTCTGCGTTGATGGTCTTCGCCCATGCGTCCCGCTCATCGAGCGGGGCGCGGTCCCTGACACGGAGTACGTCGTCGAGCCGCTTGATCCAGCCCAACTGCTCGTGCGTAGGACGCCCACGGTCGAACCAGTTCCGCAATCGCCCGAGGGCGCGCTGCGCGCGGAGCGTGAGTCCCGGCGTCTTGGCAAGGACCTCTGCACAGCCGATGACGCGCTCGGTGACGAGACTCCAATACCCGATGCAGAGCAGATCCGCCGCTTCGACAACCGCGACCTGGACCTCGGGCTCCGGCGGCATCGAGCTCCCGATGCGGTTCGTCACCAACCGCAACGCGGCAGAGTGCTGCTGGGACAGAGACTCAGGGTTGGCCCGCTCAAGACACGCCAGGGCGACGAGGAGCAGCTCGGGATTGCGCGCTCCCCCCTCATCCCACAGAATCCGGTCGACGGCGCGATTCACTATCGCCGAATCGCGGCGAGCTTCAGGCTGATCAGCCTCCGCAAGCAACCGGTCGAGCAGCCGCCGGGCTTCTTCCTTCGCGGCACCGCGGTCTGCAGGATCCATTGCCGCGAAACTACTCGCGACCGCGACAAAGGTCAAGACGGAGGCGCGGACACTGGCCCGAGAGGTTCGCGCACCAGCGATGCGCGCTCTAGACTAGCCCGCCGCCGGCCCCACCACCGTCGCGAACGCCCCCGTGGGCCAGCGGTACGTGACGAGCGCATACATCTCGTAGAGCCGAGCCCCGCTGGTGGTGGTCCGCAGTCCCACCCAACTCGCCTCCAGATCGGAGCCCCTCCACTTCCCGCCGCCGGGCCGGTGAGCCGAGAAGTCGTGCGAGATAGTCGCGGGAGACCACGCATCGGTTCCAAGCTCTTCATCGCCCGCCGCCGAGCGCCAGCGCACGCTCCCGCCTGAGAGGTAGCCTTCGTGCAGCACGAGCGCCACGGACCAGATGAGTGCTCCACGCAGGCCCACGATCGACCCGAGCCTGCACTCGAAGTAGGTCGTGTCCGCAGCGCCTTGCTGTACGAAGGTCGCACCGCTGCCATCCTTGAGGCTGGCGGGCGGACTCGCCCCTGCGGCCGACCAAGTACCCCAGGACGTCACGGCCACCACGTCGATGCGAATGGCGGGCATCAGGCCACCTGGGTCAGAGCCGCCGCCGCCTCGACGTTCGCGAAGGGATGCGGGTAGCACAGACAGGTCAGCTTGGCCGTCACGTCCTCGGCGGGTGTCCCGCCCGCACCGGTCGGGTCGCAGTCGATCGTGAGGACGTCATCCTGAGCGAGACAGCGCGCCTCGTAGGTTCCGTCCGGAACGGCACTCCCAAACGTCTGATCGGCCGCGATCTGCGGCCGCGTGGAGTACATGGACACGCCGTTCCTGTTGACGTCGTAGATGGTCGGCTGGACCGTGGGCGCAACTCCCGCCTTCAGGGCGGCGCGCAGGACCAGACACGGAAGGTCGACCGGCAGCCGCCAGCCGTTGACCTCGGTCTGCTCTTCGGCCGGCCCACGCTGCGTGCCTGGCCCCACCACGTAGTAGGCCGCGCCGGACGGGTGGAAGTGCATCGGCGCCGCGGATCCCCACAGCAGAGTGGGCAGCGCGAAGTGCGCCACGATGCCCTGCGCCGCCTCGAGCCGCACCGCGAGCTGGGTCGCCTCGGGGTGGAGCTGACGGACCACGGTGAGCTAGTGAAAGCCCGTCCCCGCGGCCACCGTCTCGCTCCAACCCGTGTCGACCCCGTCGTGGATTCCCACCCGCGCCGACCCCGCGGCCGTGCAGCGCACGGCGCAGCCGAGGGCGAAGTACTCGCCTCGCAGGCCGATGTCGAAGATGGTCGGGGCGAGGATGCGCTGCTCGACGTACTCGTCGGCCGCCGTGGCGCCCGTGACGCGGCACGACCACGCGGTCCCGTACAGAGGACGTCCGTGTCCCGCGCGATCGTCGCCCCTGTGCCGCCCTGGCGCGTGTAGTGGGCCAGCTGGTCCGCCGCGGGCCAGATGAGGAACCGCGGGTCGCGCACCAGGTTCCGGCCGTGGAGGCTTTCCCGAAGGCCTTCGAAGTTGCCGCGCATGTCGGCCGAGACGAGCGGGCTCAGCGTGGCGGGTTTAGACGGATCGTAGGACATGTGTCAGACCTCCAGCAGGGTGGCGCGCGCGGCGGCGCCCAAGGGTTCCTTCTCGATCGAGAGCACGTGGAAGGGCACGCCCTCGAGCGATCCGCCGATACCGCGGCGACGGGTGACTGTCACGCGTGTCCCGATGCGAGCGTCGGCCAGCTTGCCCTTCACCTCACAGTGGGCGAGGCGGGGCGTCGATGCGGCCAGTGAGGAGAGCGCCGCGATGCGCGCAGCAGCGTCTTCCGGATCGACCAGATAGGTCCGGAAGGTGCGCGAATCCGTCCGCCCGAAGCGCCAGGGGATCGACGCGTTCTCGGCGGTCCTGGCCTTGACCGTTCCAGTGGACGGGTCCTCGCCGTACTCCAAGACCACCTGACGGTAGAGATCGCGCGGGACCCGCTCCATCGAGAAGCTCAGGAAGTCGCGATCGTAGAGATCGACCACCTCGGACGCGGCCATGAAGTAGAGCCGGCCGTCTCCGTCGAAGACGATGTCGATCCCGCAGGAGTGCTCGATGCGGTCCAGGACGTCACGCAGGTTCGTGGGCTCTTGGATGAAGAGGCCGAGTCGCTCCGCCGAGCCGGCCTCGTCGAAGGAAGCCTCATCGATGAGCTCGGGCCGTCGCGCCACGGAGGAGACGAGAAAGCGCACGACGTCGGCGGGGCGGGTGATCAGCGCAGCGGCCGTCCCCGTGATCGAGCCGATCTGATCATCGCGTGCCCCCTGGGCATCCACACGCAGGGAGTGCTGCTTGTCCGGATCGGAGAAGAGGGGAGTCTCCGCCTCATAGAAGAGGATGCCCTCCAGGTCCTCTCCGGACTCGAAGCCCAGGAGCGTCCATGCGGAGAGATCCCTGTTCTCACCGGAGGATCGGAGAAGGCGCGCCGTGCCCGCCCCCTTGGCGATCGTGACCTTGTGGGAGGCGTCGGAGTACGAGCAGCTCCAGTCCGCATCGCCCACGGCTCGAAGACGCTCCTGGACGTGCGCCGCCAGATCGGGTGGCATGTAGAGCCCAGGCACCAGCTAGACCACTCGCGCCGCGGTGTCGAAGACGTCCAGGCGGTTCTTGTCCGTGGGCATCTCGATCAGCTGGACATCCGCGAGGATCGTGAGACGTCCGGAAGCCAGATCGACCGTGTAGTGGATGCCCGGCGTGAGGAGATGGTGCGTGTCGTCCTTCACCGAGTAGACGGCGTCGAGCGAGGTCAGTCCGGCGTCCGTGCAATCCGCAATCTCGTAGACGCGATAGCCCGAGGACGTCAGGTCGATCGGGACCGGCGTGACGTTCGTCGCGGGACCGACGAGCAGGGCCCGCGGCTTTCCGGCCCAGCCCCTGCCCAGCCGTGGGAAGCGGTCCTCGCTGTAGGTCCGTGTGGGGAGGGTGATGTTCAGACGCTCGCGGCTGTCGAGAAGGTCGAGCGTGATCTGGGCGTCCGTCCACGAGAGGCGGTCCACGACACCGGTGAAGACCGGCCGGTACTCCTCGCGCGGCAGCTCATCGCAGCCGACATGAACCACGACGTCAGCACCCTGCCAGTCGAGCGTCCCCAGGGGACCATCGAGCCCTCCGTCCGCTCCGATCAGCGAGAGCGACCCACCTCCGACCGACTTCCCGCCGAAGTAGATGTCCCGTGACGCCTGAGAGACGCGCGGGACAGCACCCGCCGCCAGACGCGGCTCGGCGAACACGAACCGCCACACCCGCCGCAGATGCAGCCCGTCGAACCAGACCCGACCCGAAGGTGCACCGCCCGTGTCGCCATCCCACGCGCGGAGGGCGAGCTGGCCGGTGTCTGCTGCCGCCTCCACCTCGAGCTCGAAGCGTCACCACTCGCCGTGAGAGGGCGCGAGAGGTTCCCAGGTGCCTCCCACCCGCACGTAGGGAAGCAGCCCGCCCTCGTTGCGGTAGGAGCCCGAGGCTCGGTAGCGAGCGCCCGGAACGAGACCGACACTCTGCCGCACAACGATGGAGGGGTTCGGGGAGACGTCCCAGGCGAGCGATCCATCCCACGCGTCGACGTCGTCCCAGGCCGCGGGCACTCCACCCTGACTCTCGCAGCGCATGGAGCGCGCTCCGTCGGCGACCACCGCCGAGTCCATGTGGGCCGAGACCGCGGCGCCGCCGTCGGCCTCGATCAGCCAGCCTTCGGGAGCACCATATGCCCAGATATCGAAGCTGGGGTTCACGAGCTTCTCGGGCCCCAGGTCGGGTACCACGGTGCCGCGAGCGCTCATGAGCAGCTCCAGCTCCGCGACGATCGTCGTGGCCACGGGACTGGCCCCACCCGGCAGATGCAGGTGGAGGACCGGCGTGAGATCCCAGATCGTCTCGCCGTCCCAAACAAGGCCGTCACGATCCCAGGCGGGCAGTGAAGGATCGAAGATCTGGTCGGGCTCGTAGAAGAAGGAGCCTGCGCGGGAGACGCACTCGGCGGCGCTCTCCACACGGTGCAGCGTGTAGGGCGCCACACCGCAGCGCACACCGGTGACCGCGAGCAGGACGTCGTTGTAGACGGTCGCGAAGTGGGCGACGTGGCAGCCTCCGCCGAACGCGGCCCAGCCGGTCACCACCTTTCCGGGGCGCAGCGAGACCAGGACGCGCTTGTTGGAGGCGGGCGCCTCCATGACGTCGCGGCGAGAGCGCAGACCGGAGACGAGGGTCACCCCAGTGCCTCCTCGAAGCTCAGAGTCGCCTGCCAGCGCTCACCGCCATCACCTACCCGCATCTGGAAGTCGATCGGGTCGGTGAGATGTCCGTAGAGGGTCCGCGTGGGTGCGTTGAGCGGATCGAGCGCCAGGAAGAGCTCGGTGGCGTCATGCAGGGCATCAAAGGCAGCCTTGTCGGCTGGCCGTAGCCCTCCGAAGCTCAGCTCCCAGCCGCGGGCCCGTGGGCGTAGATCCCAGAATCCCGCCCCCTCCTCGGCCTCGGCCCGGACCGTCAGGGGTCGCGTGGTCTCGCGGTAGCCGTGCTGATGCGAGCGGGAGGGCTCGAAGTAGGTGCCCAGCCAGAGAACACCCACCTCCAGGAAGCCGTCCGCGTTCGCCGGGTCTGAGAGGACAACCCTCCAGTAGCGGTAGGAGGCGGGCTCAAAGAAGACGAGACGCTTCTCGTCGTCTCCGACCAGCGGACAGGAGAAGGGCGGTCCGCTCCACTCGTCGGTGTCGTTCGCCTCGAGGGTGGCGGTCCCGGCAGGGGAGAGGTTGTGGTCGAGGATGCAGGCGAACCCAACCTCTCCCGCCTCGACGAGGTCCGCGAGAAGCCAGGCGGAAGCCTGACCGATGGCCGAGCGCCAGACCTGGGAGCGTAGCGGAGTTCGCACGAAGCTCGGCGGAAGGGCCGACTGCGACGACGAGGCCGAGACGATCGTCCCGTGCTGCGCGACCAGGTTTGCGTGCGAGAAGCGGGGCGTGACCGGCGCCATCAGAACACCTTCACCGCGGTGGGATGGACCCGCGCCTGTCCCGTGCGCGTGGCCTGCTCCACCTGACGGTTGATGACGCGACCGAGGACCTGTCCGTCCAGCATGAGCACGACGTCGCCCGAGGAACGCCTGCCGCATGGCGGTAGCCATGCTGAACCCGCAGCCCACGGAACGTCTCTTGGACCCTGCCTGCGGGACCGGCGGGTTCTTGATTACGGCAATGAACCACTCACTCCAAGTGCTTGATGGTGCCGAGGCCGCCACATGGGCCAGACCGGATCATCCGAGTGAGGCCGAGAGACGTGAGCTTTATCGCAAGCGCGTTGAGTACCTGTCGCAGCGTGTCTTTGGGCTGGACCTGAATCCCGCGCTCGTGCGCGCCGCGAAGATGAACATGGTGATGAACAACGATGGCGAAGGTGGGCTTCATCAGGCCAACAGCCTGGCCAACCCTCGATCATGGAACCCCGAAGCGGCCAGTGCCGTTCCGCTCGCGTCGATCGAGGCTCTGTTCACGAACCCTCCTTTCGGCGCGAACATAGTGATCGACGATTCCCAGGTGCTTGAGCAATACGACCTGGCGGCGCTCTGGGACGAGCAGGATGGCGGCGGCTGGAAGATGCGCAAGTCGAAGAATGGGCAGGTTGTCCTACAGAAGTCCCTCCCCCCGAGATCCTGTTCATTGATCGCTGCGTGCAGTTCCTCGTGCCTGGAACGGGACGGATGGCGATGGTGATCCCGAACGGTATCCTCAACAATCCGGCGCTCGGGTACGTTCGGCAGTGGATTCTGCAGCACACGCAGGTCCTGGCCGTGGTCGACATGGCTCGTGATTTGTTCCAACCCAAGAATGACACGCAGACGTCAATGGTCCTGCTGCGCAGACTGAGTGACGAGGAACGCCGCACTGCGACTTCGCGTGGCCTGTCGTATCCGATCTTCATGGCGGTAGCAGAGAAGATCGGACACGACAAGCGGGGGAACGCCGTGTTCCGTCGGACCCCTGACGGCAAGGACGTGATTGTTGCGCGGACCGAGATCGTCACTGAGATTGACCGAGAAACGGGTGAAGATGTCCGGCGCGAGGTCGAGATTCGTGATCGGGTTGTCCACGACGAGTTGCCCGAGGTGGCCGAGGCGTACAACGTGTGGCTTGAGCGGCTGCAATGAGGATCGACGTCGTCAACGCAGAACAAGTGGCGCAGGCAGGGCGACTCGATTGCTGGTACTTCCTCTCCCCAGGCCGGGCCGCGCAGGCCTCCATTGTGCGGGCCCAGAAGCGGGGGCTCGTGAGGGTGGCCATCGGGGGCGACCGGGGCCTTGGAAGGGTATGGGCACCTAAACGCTTCAAGCGAACCTATGCGGTGCCCGGTGAGTCTGCGGTTCCGTACCTGCGACCGTATGACGTCTTCGACTATCTGCCGAGACCAGCCGATTGGCTGTCGGTTCGCCGGACTGATAGCTTGGCGTCGTATCAGCTCCACAGGGGAATGGGGAATGATCCTGCAGACCTGTTCGGGCAGAAACCTTGGGCCTGGGGTGTTCGTGGACTCGTACCTTGCGGGCTTCGTTCTCAGCCACGACATGATCCGCGTTGAGGTGGAGCAGGAGCGGCTGCGGAACTTCCTCATTGCGTTTCTGAACAGCCACACTGGGCGGCATCTGTTGCGGCGCGACAAGACTGGTTCTGTCATAGACCACATTTCGGTCGAGCACCTGGAGCGCGTCGAGGTGGTGTTGCTGCCGCCCGCGGAAACCGACGAGGTCTCCGCCATGATCGGAAAGGCGATTCGTCTTCGGGAGCGCGCGAGGATTGGGCTCGCGGAGATGTTGAAGGCGTACAGCCAGTCACTTCCACCCATCCGCCGACGCAAGCAGCGCCACGAGGGGTGGGACGTAGGATCCACAGCCCTGTGTGGCCGGCTCGACGCCGCCTACCACGACCCGCTTGTTGCAGAGATCCGTCGGAAGTTGAGGAAGCGGGGAGGTGTGCGTGTGGGTGAGGTGGCGCGCGTCCTCAAGCCGGGTGGTCGCTACAAGACTCGCTATGTGGCTGCTGCGAACGGCCGTCCCCTGCTTTCCGGTGGACAGCTCCTCCAGACGTACCCGATCAACCTGCAACACATGTCCCCAGGCGTCTTCAAGGATGTGGCCGACTACGAGCTGCGAAGGGGATGGGTTGCCTATCCGGCTGATGGACGCGCCGAGGAGGAGCTGGGCAGGCCCGTTCTCATTACGCCTCATCGTGACGGGTGGCTTGCCAGCGGGCACGTCGGTCGGATCGAGCCGCTGCGAGGTGTCAACCCTGGTTCCCTGTTTCTGGCCCTCGCGACGGAGCACGCGTAGCTGCGGGTCAATGCTGCAAGCTCCGGATCTGTGGTGGATTCGACGTTCCCCTGGGACATGGAGGATGTCATTCTTCCCCCACTGGACGGCATCGATGGTCGGAAGGCTGTAGGCTTTTGGATGGCGCTGGACGAGGCTCAAGCACTTGAGGTCGCGGCTTCAGCAACTGTGGACCAGGCGCTCGGCCGTGGCGCAGGACAGTCGGTCTCGACGCCTGTTAACTTGTGAGTCTTAGCTGCTAACTGGGTCTCGGCTGCTCTCTGAGCAGAAGCCAAGAACGTGGCCGTCCGGCGACCAACACGCGTCCTGAGTGAGCGAGACGATACTCTGATTCCCTGCGGCCCCCGTCTGGCGACGCATAGACGATCTTCCGCAACTCACGCCCTGTGCGAGGGATGCGGGTACGCTGCCAGCCAAATTGGGACACGCCCATCTGTGAACTCAAATCACTTCTGACTTGTGTGTTTGGGAGGTTGGCTCCTCAGGTAGGATTCGAACCTACAACCCTCCGGTTAACAGCCGGATGCTCTACCCTTGAGCTACTGAGGATCTGGGCC
>JAFGIS010000426.1 GCA_016929495.1 Polyangiaceae bacterium
CCGGTCTGCTCCGGCTTCGTGGGTCCTGATCGGGTTTGTGCTGCGGATGGGCATTGAATGGGCTGAGTCACACCCGTGTTTCGGTCGAACGTGGGCCGGGTTGCGTGGCCAGAGCACGGTCCGGTACCTTCGTGCCCATAGGGCGCTACGCTGCCCAGCAGGGACCCACGTTGGATGCCAGTCCACCATTAGCGATCGCGCTCCCGCTCGCGGCCCTGCCGGCGGTGATCGCTGCTGCATTCACCTCGGCAACGGCTGCGATGGGTGCGTTGTCGCCCGCACGCCGCCAAGCACTGCGTGACGCCCTCAAGGGGCACCAGCACCGCGCACTGCAGCGCTACGTGCGGTCGACCTCGTTGGTCGAAGCCTCTTGGCTAGTGCTCCGAGTCCTCGGATTGTCGGCCAGCGCGCTGCTCATCTACGGCGTCCTCCCGATCCGCCTGACGCCCTGGGACACACCGCTCGCCATGGCGTTGGCCGTCGTGGCCTACGGCATCCCCGCGGAGACCGCGCGTTCGATCGTGACACGCAACCCGGAACGTACGGCGCCACTCCTGCTTGCCCTGCTTCGACCCCTCGAACTCGTCGTGCTGCCGATCGCTGCCGTTCTGGTCTGGCTCGGTGGCGGTGTCGCGCGCGTCGTCTCGCGCCCGACCAAGCCTGCTCCTGGCCTCACCGAAAACGAAGTCGAGATCATCGTCAATGAGGGAGAGCTCGACGGCTCCCTCGATCACGACCGCTCGGAGATGATCCGCAACGTGCTCGACTTCAGAGACCTGACGGCCGGTGAAGTGATGGTGCCGCGGACACACGTCGTTGGCTTCGAACTCGACACGGCGCCCTCCGAATTGCTGAAACGCATCGCCAAGTCCGAGCACTCACGCTACCCCGTCTACCGCGATCGCATCGACAACATCGTAGGTATCCTGCACGTCAAGGACCTGATCGCCCGGTTCGCCGGGGACACCGCGATCAACGACTTGAAGCTCGGTGACCTGCTGCGCCGTCCGGTCAGCTACGTCACGGAAGGACAGTCCGCCTCCAGCGTTCTGCAAGACATGCGCGTGAAGCGCCAGCACATGGCGCTCGTCCTCGACGAATTCGGCACGGTGAGTGGACTGGTGACCCTCGAGGACGTGCTGGAGGAAATCGTCGGGGACATTCGTGACGAGCACGACGTCGATGAAGCGCCCATCGTCGAAGTCGGAACCGGTCGCGTCGTCGTGGATGCCAGCGTTCCCTGGACGGACTTGAGCCGCTACTTCGGCACCGAGCTACCCGAGGGAGACTCCTACAACTCCGTGGGGGGCTTCATGGTGGCACGCCTAGGACGCGTCCCCGGCGTCGGCGCGCGCATCAAGGATTTCGGCTTCGAGTTCATCGTGCGCCACGCGGACGAACGCCATGTCGTCAGGGTCGAGGTAGCGCGGGCCAACTCGTCCGTCCCGCCGTCATCGTCCGCCTCCCCGACCAGCACCGTGGAATGATGACTCGGACGGGCCGAGCCCATACCGCGAGCGCATCACCCCCCCTGGACGTGCACGCCTCGATCCATCTCCACGCCGTCGTCACGGTCCACAGCGGCTCTGCTGACTTGGGCAGCGACATACGCAGCTGCACCAAGCAGCTGCCGGACGTCGGCTCGCTGCCCCCAGGCGCGTGGATCGCAGTGGAGCTCCTCCCGCAGCGCCAGGGCCTGTTCGCCCGCGCGTTCCGAAGGTCCAGACACCAACGCCTCAAGCTGGCAACCTGCTGCACGGCTCTGCTCGCCGCAGGATACGAACGCATCTGCGTCGACGAGCACGAGCGGGCGTTCGGAAGGGTCCCGTTACGCTAGTGCATCGTTTCATTTGAAACGATGACCAACAATGAACAGGTGCCGCGGGTCAGACGAGTGGTTTCGGGGCCGGAAGCGACGCCCTCACCCAGCTGGGGGCGTCGCTTCCGGCCCCTCAACTCCATCGAAACGCGGCACGAGTGTGCTGTCTCCGTGATTCGCCGCAGGATTCGACGGCCTCGAACTGGACGAAGCCGTCGAATCCTGCGGCGAACGCTCCCTGTCTGAGCCAGGAAACGCGTTTCCTACCTATGTGCCCTGTCTTGGAGACAGGGCATTGGCTCAGCTCGGTTGACCGACTTGCTTGAGTTTCTCGACCAAGGCAGTGCCCGCGTCGATGAGGCCCGTTTGTTCTTCCTCGCCGGGTTGCGCGGCCTTCTGTCCGCGAAGCACCGTCTGAAGCGCCTGCACCTCCCGCGCGAGCTTCATCATGGTGTCGACAGGACATACCAACGCCTGCGACTCGGGGTCGACCGGAATCAGCTCCGGAGGCGAGGCAATGGGGTTGCCCTTGGTGTAGCGGTTGAGCTTGACGTCCTTGCCTGCGTCCTTGATCGTGAACTCGGCGGGCCAGGAGTAGGCCTTGCCGTCCTTCTTCTCGTCGCTCTTGACGAGGAAGGGCTCGGGCAACGGCTGCATGCTTGCCCACGGCCCCGACGGTCCGTAGCCCACGAACACGCTCCAGCGGATCTTTGGGTTCTTCGCCTGGCTCAGCAGCTCCTCAATGGCCTTGCGGCTGCCCCCGAGCAGACGCTGAACGCGGTCTTTCTGGTCGTTGGCCGCCTCGGACTTGGCCGTGAAGTCGATGAGCATGGTCACGAGCTGCCCGGAAAATCGGCCCATGCCCTTGTTGGCCAGATTCGCCCCTTCAAAGGGGATGCGGAGCCCACCAAGCTTGCGCACCTCCTCCTCGGGAAACTTGCCGTCCGAGAGCGTAGATCCCGCGCTCCGCAGCGTGTCCGCCAGCTGCTCGGCCTGAGCCGTGGCTTCCTCGACCTCTTTGGCCAGATCATGGGCACCCGTCAGCGCCAGTTTCGCCGTCCTGTCGCGCTCGCACCCGCCGCCGACCGCGAAACCCATGACAGAACCGACGAGTGCAGCAGCGAAGGCGCCCGCGATGACCTTGCTGCGACCCTTCTTCTGCGCATCGACGACCTCCTGACTCATCTCGACGCGGATGGCCTGGGGCTTCGGCGGAGCCACGGAAGCTTCGACGGCCGAATACGGATTGGATGCGTCGACCTTGGGTCTGCTGCCGAACGGCGGCGCAGGAATGCCCGCTCCCACCACCGGTGGGGGGATCGACGAACCGATCGGCGAGCTAACCGTCTGCTTGCGAAGACGGGACTTGAGATCGATCTTGGATTTTCTTTCGTCCGCCATTGGGTGCCTGCCGGGGGGAGTCGTGTGGGCGGATGGGGCGACCCGCCCTTGACGGTCGCGGCACAGTAGCGGCCCCGCAACGGCTCGGCAAGCAGGAAACCATGCTCGCGGAGTCGCGACCCGGACCGAGCGCGGCGTCCGCGCAATCGCTCACCGAGCGGCCCCTTCTGGGGAGTCGGGCCTGGCCGCCGAGCCGCGACGCAGGATCGGCGAGCTGCCCGAACCAACGGCGATCGGTTGGCTCTACTGCCTCGGGGGGCCAGGGCCTCGGTGGATCTCAGCAGGGAACTGGACAGATCTGGTTCCTCAAGGCCGCTCTGTCGGCATCAGCAAGCGCCACAAACACGAGGGCCTGCCAACGCTCGGCGCGCCGTACGGTCCGAGCCCAGAGCCAGTTGCTCCGCTCCTGTCCCGGGAACCGCAGCTCGACCGCGAACGACTCGGGCTGCCGCTCCGGCTCGCAGAACGTGGCCGCAAGAAGACCTCCACCAGAGATGTTCACCGCCTGGCACAGGTAGGGACGCCCTTCGATGTACTTATTGAACATCACGACCAAGGGTCTGCGAGTCTCGTTGCGTCGTTCAACCATGGAATCGATGCTAGCCGCGACCCATTGACAACCGCTAATTTGCCGTCAGTCCCGAGTGTGACCGGGCCCACGATTGACCGCCCTCGGACCGGGTGCCAGTCTCCGCCGCAGAGAGCCGAGTCAGCCCTCCAGGCCCGACCGTGGAAACCTGGTCGAGAATGAAAGTGTCAGCAGAAAAGTCTGTCGTCGTCGTCGATAACTACGACTCCTTCACGTACAACCTCGTCCAGTACGTGGAAGCTCTCGGCGCACGCTGTGACGTGCGTCTCAATGACCGCACAAGCGCTCGCGAGGTCGCAGAGCTCGCCCCGGACGGTATCCTGCTGTCCCCTGGCCCTGGAACCCCTGACGACGCTGGCGTCACCATGGATGTGATCCGCGAGCTCGGGGGCACAGTGCCCGTGTTGGGCGTTTGCCTCGGGCACCAATCGATTGGCCAGGTATTTGGCGCGCGGATCGTCCGAGCTGCCCGCTTGATGCACGGCAAGACCTCCCTGGTGCACCACACCGGGACGCCGCTGTTCGGCGGAATCCCCTCTCCCTTCGAGGCAACGCGCTATCACTCGTTGCTCATCGACGCCGACTCGCTGCCACCGTGCCTCGAGGTCACGGCGCGCACGGATGAAGGCGAAATCATGGGCGTCCGCCACCGTGAGCTCGACATACTGGGGGTGCAGTTCCACCCTGAGTCTTTCCTGACCGAGCACGGGATGACGCTCGTCAAGAACTGGCTGGGGTCGCTATGAGTACGTTCACGGAGTTTCCAGAGATCTATCGCCAGCTGTCCGGAGCGTCGGGACCATCGCCCGCGGTCGTCCGCGCCGCCTTCGATGCCATTCTCTCCGGCGCTTGGACGCCCGTTCAGGTCGCTGGCTTCCTCGTGGCGCTCCGCGCCTACCCGGCGTCGCCCGAAATCCTCCTGGCCGCCGCGCAGTCGATGCGAGGGGCCATGGTGGTTGTCGAGCATGGTTTCGATCAAATCCTCGACACGTGCGGGACCGGAGGCGACGGACAGCGCACCGTCAACCTCTCCACCGCGGCCGCCATCATCGCGGCCTCCGGCGGCACCGCGGTCGCCAAGCACGGCAACCGTGCCATCTCGAGCAAGGCCGGCAGCGCCGACGTGCTCGAGGCGCTCGGCATACCCTTGGACTTGCCCCCCGAGGTGGCCGGCTCGGTGCTCGGCGAGGCTCGTATCGCGTTTCTTCTCGCCCCGGTGCACCACCCTGCCATGAGGCACGCTGCCGTGGCGCGCCGTGAGCTCGGGATCCGGACTCTGTTCAACGCGCTCGGCCCGCTCGGAAATCCCGCGCGGGCAACCCACCAGCTGATCGGCACCTACGAGGACGGCCTTCGGCGCGTGTTCGCCGAAGTGCTGCGCGAGTTGGGCACCCAACGAGCATGGGTGGTGCATGGGCATGACGGACTCGACGAGGTCAGTCCCTTCGGACCGACTCGGGTCACCGTGCTGGACGGCGGGAGCATCCACGAACTCGAGGTCGTTCCCGAGGACTTCGGTGTCAGAAGGAGCACTGCTGGTTCGGTCAATGGCGGTGATGCCGCGTACAATGCGAGCGTGATCGAGAGGATCCTGGCAGGCATGCCCCACCCCTCCACCGACGCCGTCGTGCTCAATGCCGCGAGCGCGCTGGTGGTGGCTCACTGCCTGGAGCCCAAGGTCGCAGCCGAACGCGCACGCGAGCTCATCGCCACGGGCGCTGCGCTTCGGACCCTCGAGCGGTGGCGCGCTGCGGCCATCGCGCGTCGTCCGACCAAGGCGGAGTCCTGACGTGGGCGTCCTCGCCACGATCCTCGAGGTCAAGCGACAAGAGCTGGTACCCCTTCGCAAGGCACGACTGCCGGCGTGTCCTCTCGTCCGTCCTGTCGATCTGGCACGAACGGACGGCGAGCCGCTCCGCCTGATCGCCGAGATCAAGAGGCGCTCCCCTTCGGCCGGCGCCCTCTCCACACGCCTGAGCGTCGCCGAGCGCGCTGGTGCCTACGCGCGCGCCGGCGCCCGAATGCTCAGTGTGCTCTGCGACGCGACGTTCTTCGACGGCAGCTTCCAGCACCTGGCCGAGGGCCGCGCCGCCTGTGATCTGCCACTGTTGTGCAAGGAGTTCGTGATCGACGAGGTTCAGATCGACGCCGCGCGCGCCTGGGGTGCGGATGCCGTTTTGCTCATTGCTCGCTGCGTCGCGCCGGAACGGCTCGAACGGCTGTTGCGGCATGCCGAGCAAAGCGGATTGTCGCCGCTCGTCGAGATCGCCACCCAAGCCGAGGCGGAGCTGGCGGTGCAGCTCGGCGCCCGCCTGGTCGGGGTCAATGCGCGCGATCTCGACACTCTGGAGATCGACGTGGCTCGGGCCGAGCGAGTACTGGCCTCGCTGCCACGATCCGTCACGGCCGTGCACCTGTCGGGCGTGACCCAGCCCGCACAGGTGCGCCGCATCACCGAATCGAGAGCGGATGCCGCCTTGGTCGGAGAGGTCCTGATGCGTCAGGATGATCCGGAGCCGCTGCTCGGGGAGTTGGTTCGGGCCGCGGGCGGGAAACGAATGTAGTCGCTCCCTGTTTGAGTACTGGCAGCCATGGCGCACGCCGGGGCGATTCTCGTTCTCGGCAGGCCCCATGCAGCACGAAGTCGCCCCGAACCCCAGCATAGCGTAATCTTGTGCCGTGACCCTGGACGGGCTGATCGACCAGTATCTGGACCACCTACGGCTCGAGCGCGCCCTGTCCGGCCACACGCTGCAGGCGTACGCGTGCGATCTGTCGAGATTCGCGAGCTTCGCCGAAGAAAACGGCTGCACTGAACCGGCTACGCTCGACCTCGGCGTGCTGAGCGCATGGCAGGCCTCTCTCGGACGCGCTGGTCTTGGAACACGTAGCGCGGCGCGTCACCTCTCTTCGGTGCGCGGCTTTCTCCGTTTTCTGCTCCGGGAAGGGCTGCTGACGGAAGACCCTAGCGCACTGGCGGCACGCCCGCGCTCGGGCAGGCGGCTGCCCCGCGCGTTGAGCGAAGACGAGATGCGCCGCCTCATCGAAGCACCCGACGTGTCGAATCTGAGGGGACTCCGGGACCGGGCGATGCTGAGCCTCGGTTACGCTTGTGGTCTACGTGCAAGCGAGCTCGTCGGCCTCAAGCTCGGCGACATCGACCTTCAGCGCGGGGTCGTGGCCGCGTTCGGCAAGGGCAGCAAGCGACGCCTCGTGCCGCTCGGTGAAGTGGCTCTCGACCATGTGCAGGCGTATCTGGCGGCGCGCCGCGAGCGCGACAGCCACGGCGGCCGCGCGCGTGCGGCTGCGGGCTCCCCGTATCTGTTCGGGACGGCCCGGGGCAAACCGCTCACACGCCAGACCTTCTGGAAGTGCGTTCGGAAATACGCGGGGATTGCCGGCCTGCGCAGGCTGGCGCACCCGCACCAGCTCCGACACTCCTTTGCCACCCACCTGCTTGTTCACGGGGCGGATCTTCGCAGCGTTCAAACGATGCTCGGTCACGCGGACGTGGCCACCACGGAGATCTACACGCACGTCACGCGCGAACACGTTCGCGACGCTCACCGGCGGTCACACCCCAGGGCCTGAGGGTCTGTCGTTCGGCCGGACAACCAGCGACAATGGTTCGAGAAACCCAATTGGGGTCCTTGAACAGGGCCGGTCTGTCGACTACAAGTTTGCCCTCCCGATGGCCAGAAGCGAGATTACCGGACGGCGCCGGCTGCGCGCCCACAATGTGTCGCATTCCAACGTCAAGACCGTGCGCTGGCAGCACGTCAACGTCCAGCGCCGGCGCTTGTGGGTGCGTGAGCTCGGACGCTACATCACGTTGAAGCTGTCGGCACACGACCTGCGCTGCATCGACAAAATCGGGCTGCTCGACTTCGCGAAGCGCTACGGCCACCGAGCGTAGTCGCCCGCAGCGCCTTGGGCCGCGTGCGATGACGCACGGCTCGCGCGCACGACACACCGTTCATTTCCGCACGACCTCCAGTTGTCTGCCTTCGTTCGGGACCGTGAGACGAAGCGGAGGATCGAGTACCAGTGTCTCGTCCAGACGTACGGCGCCAGGGGCCGCCAGCACCTCGCAGAGCTGACCACCCGTGTCGCGACGCAGGGCGATCGGGGCCGGTGCAGGCAGTCGAGCACCGGGCTGGGTGCGAGTGACCCCCCGCCGCACGGGTACGGCGACCAGAGGCACTTCCAGTTCGAGCTCATCCACACCGAGGCCACCGCTCGAGCGTTGGTAGCTGAGGGCACAGAAGACGCCGTGCGCATCCACGGTGCATATGGCGCAACCGATGGCGCCAGTCGCGATCGCCTCGTCATGCCAGGGCGGCAGCACCAGATGCCGGTCGGCAATCCGTCGTTCGAGGGCGGGCCGGTCCACGTCGCCGACCCTACCGAAATCGGCTGCCGTCACCAGGCCTCCCTGCCCCGGGCCGGCCACATGAAGCATCGGCCGCACGAACTGCGCCTCGGTCACGGCGGCGGCACCAACCTCACGGATCCGGCGCAACAGGTCAGCGCGAAGCTCGGCGCCGCTACGCTGGGCGCGTGATATTCCGGGCTTGAGGATGGACCCAAGACCCTGGCTGCCGCTGTATGCGAACGCCACGAGTGCCGCCGTGACGCTGGTGGCGACTCCGACACGCGCGGCGTCAGGGATCTGCTCTCCGGGCCGAAAACCACGCGGACGCCGCATTCCCTGCCCGGGCTGCTGAAGCCTTCCGTCGAACGCGCGTGCCCCGGCTCCCAGGCCACCCACCAACACACTGACGGGCCCCAGCAAGACACCCGCGTAGCTGCCCGCAGCGGCGAAAAACCCGCATAGGGCGCTTCCAGGTGCAGTCCCGCCGGAGAGCAGATGGTCCTGCGCAGCCTCCTCGGCGACGGGATCATTGGCGATGGCCGCAGCCTTGACCGGAATCATTGGGCGCCTTCCTCCTGTTGGTCTGCATCATCATCGAGTGCGTCTTCGTCGTGCCCACGCGATTCGTCACCGTCGGCTCTGCAGCCGCCCGAGGCGAGAGTCGCTACGTTCGCCTCGTCTCGGCAGTCGGCCAGCAACTCCCGGAGCAGCCGTGCGCCGTGTGCACCGCCGCGCCCTTCGAGTACGACGACCGCCTCATGGCAATACGCCAAACGTTCGGCGGCTCGTTCTATGGCCGAGGTTCTCAACCGGCCGCCACTCGCAAAGGCACGAAGCCTGGTGTAGACGACGGGGCCGTCCGCCGGTTCGGATTCGGCTGCATCGCCCACGAGCACGGCGCCCAGCTCTGCGGCGAAACGTTCGGCCTGTTCCGCTGACCACGGCCCATGGTGTTCCCAGGCCAGCCTGCGCCGAGCGCCCCGAAGGCTGGCGACGACCGTGCTCAGTCTTTCTCGACTCGCTCTTCCGGGCATTACTTCCGCGGACGTCTGCAGCACGAGCCATTGGGCCCGCAGCGCATCTGCGACCGCAGCCCCGTAGGATGCGTCGCCTATCGATGCCTCGTCGAGCCCGCCTGTCTGGATGGGTACGACCACGCTGAACACGAAACCCCGCGGCACGTCCTTGCGCCACCTCTTCAGCTGGGCCAAGTGCGGGAGCCTACCCGCCTGAGCTCTCACCTCGAGCAAATCGAAGTGACGCACGTATTGTCCGAGGCTTCCGTAGAGCGTTGGCTGTCCGACATGAACGATCATGGTCTGGCTCTCGTTGGCTACTCTCCGTGGAAATGGAACCACTGCGTGGGATGCGCGCGAATGAAACGCTCCATCTCGTCAGTTGCCCGCTGCGCCGCCCGCACCAGCTCGACCCGAGAAGGGCGAGGCGGGATATCGATGGGCGGACCGATGTCGACGTCGTACCGCAGGAACCCCACGCGTCCGACGAACAGCGGCAGCACCGAGACGCCGGCCAGCGCCGCCAGCGTGAACGGCCCTTGTGGCACTCGGAACGGCGCCTCGAACAGCCGGACAGGGACTGCTCGTACCCCCTCGGGGACGCGATCGAGCTGCATACAGACGATGCTGCCGCGACGCAGATCACCCAGTAGTCCCAAAGCGTTCAAGGGATGCTGGTCAGAATGCACGACGCGAACGCCGATGCGTTCACGCACGGTGTCGTTCACGCGTCGGGCCTCGGCGTCCGCTTCCGAGGTCATGACCACAACGACCTCTCTGCCGCGCGCCAGCTCCGGCAACCATCGAGCAGCCGCGTCCCAGGCCCCGAGGTGCGCGGTTGCGAGCAGTGCGCCCCGCCCTTCCAGCGCAGCCATCAGGTGCTCGGCACCGGAAACACGACGAGCCACGGCCTTCGTGTCGGTCCGCTCCGCGCCGAGTGCCTCGGCAAGGCACGAAGCGTAGTTCGCGAACGTGCGAACCACGTCCGTGTACTCCACCCAGCTACTGCGGGTGCCGAGCACTCGACGCAGGTTCTGCCGAACGACCTCGCGCGTGTCACCCAACAGCGCAGCCGAGAACGTTCCGAGCACTGGAGGGCTGTAGCGCAGCAACGAAGGCGGGCCATAGCGAGCGCCCCAGTAGGCCAGTCTGCGCCAGAATGCGCTACTGTGACGACTCTGGTCGAGCACTCGCGGGCCGGACGCTGCCGGCAGGCCGCCGGACGGAGTCGGTACGGACGGCCCGTGCGGCTCGGGTCGATGCGGGCTTTCGTGTGGATGCTCGAGTTCGGTCATACCAGACGCATCAAAGCGACATCAGGCGATCGAAGACGATCGCGGCGGCGGCCCGGACGCTCAGGTGGTTGTAGCCGTCCGAGCGAGGAGACAGAATCGGATCCAGGTGCGCCGTGGCGCGCGCGTGCAGCTCCGGGCACAGACCCCACCCGGTCCCGAAAACGAGCAACACCGAGGCCCCCTCGCACCGCAACCGGGCGCGCGCGTCATCGAAGGAGAGCGCGCCAGGCGACCGCCGAGCGCTCGTCGTCCAGATCTCCGCATCCGTATCGAACGCCGAGATGGCCTCATCCAGCGAGCTGACGACGCGCAACATCGACATGGGGGCGGTGCGGTCGGGGATCCGGCGCGCTCCAGACCCGAGAGTCCAGTGCCGTTGCACGCGCTCGGCCAGGGCGCGTTGGGCGGCTACGGGATGAACAATGAAAAAGGCTTCAAGTGCATACGTATGGGCACTGCGGGCAATGTCGTGCAGGTCCAGGTTCGTAATCGCCGTCGTAACCACTCGTCCCTGTCGGTCGACCACCGGGTGGTGGAGCAAGGCCGCAGCGATGCGCCTCATGACTTCGCCTCGTCGGACCGCCGCAGCAAATCGGCTCGCCGTTCGCGAGTACGCTCCAGCGTTCGTTCGTGCCGCCATGCACGAATACGCGCATGGTCTCCGCTCCGAAGCACTTCGGGCACGGCGAGCCCGCGAAACTCGTGCGGCCGCGTGAATTGTGGGTACTCCAGCAGGCGCCCCTGCGCATCGCTGAACGATTCTTCACGTGCCGATGCCTCGTTGCCAAGAACGCCGGGGAGCAACCTCACGCACGCCTCCAGCACCGCCATGGCCGCTACCTCTCCTCCCGTCATGACGAAGTCGCCGAGCGATACTTCCTCGTCCACGAAATGCCGGACGCGTTCGTCGAATCCCTCGTAGCGCCCGCACACGAGCAGCAGGGCCTCGCACCTGGCGAACCTCTCGGCAACCGTCTGCGCGAAAGGCGTACCTTGGGGCGTCAGCAGGATGCGATGCAGAGGGACCGTCGCGTGTAGGGCCGCCGCGGCCGCTTCCATTGCCTGCACGACGCAGTCGACACGCATCACCATCCCCGACCCGCCGCCGTAGGGCGTATCGTCCACGCTCAGGTGTTTGCCGAGTCCGTGGCGTCGGAGCTCTTCGAGATGCACGTGGAGCAGACCGCAGCTGATGGCTCTGCCTACCAGACTCGTCGAGAGAAACGAGGCGAACAGCTCTGGGAAGAGTGTGACGATGGCAGCGTGCACGGTAGCCCTTGTCGAGGTCGGCACGACCCCAAACGGCCTCGTCAGCGGACCAGGCCATCCGAAGTCGTCAGTCGCACGAGCCTGCCCGCTACGTCGATGACGTCAATCCACGGCTCCACGAGAGGCTGCTCGACCAGCTCACCGGCCGGTGTGCGTATGACTAGGGTGTCGACGGTCGCATGCACTCTAACCTCCACGACGTCGCCCACACACCCGCTCGGGTCTTCCACCCTCGCGCCCAACAGATCCGCCAGATAGTACTCGCCCTCGTCTGGCTCCGGCAGCGCTGCCCGGTCGACCAAGACGCGCGCGCCCCGAAGGCGGTCGGCCGCATCGCGGTCGTCGATTCCTGCGAACTTCACCAGCGTCCCTCCGGCACAAGTCCGAGCGGACTGCACCTCCAGGCAGCGATCCCCCGCCGCGTCGCGCACCAAGACGCGATCGGCGTCGTCGCCAAGCACACGACTCTGCGGCCAATGCAATCGAATGCTGACCTCCCCTCTGAGGCCGTGCGCCTTGGCAATCCAGCCGAGCTCGACGTGTTTCAATCGACGATGTCGAGATGGGCGCGCCGGCCCAACTTGGTCGAGGCGGCCGTGAGAATCGTGCGGATCGACTGGGCCGTGCGCCCGTCCTTGCCGATGATTTTCCCGACGTCGGGCTTGGCCACTCTGAGCTCGATGAGCGAGTTGTGGTCACCCTCGATCTGGGTCACTTCGACGCTGTCGGGGTCGTCCACGAGCGCCTGCGCAATGGTCGCGATGAGTTCCTTGAGAGCCATAGGTGCGAGAGTTCCTGAGGCGAAAGGCCCCTGCGGCGCGAGAGCCGGAGTCGAGCGCGAGCGGCGAAAGCCGCCTCATGCCGGGCCAGCGGCGTTGTCCGCAGAGCTCGAGTCGCCCTGCCTCAGAACGCGTTCGACCGTCGGGGTCGTCAACGCGCCGTTCTTGCGCCAGTACTCGAGGCGAGTCCGGTCCACCTTGAGGCCACCCTGCGCGGCCCTTGGATCGTATGTCCCGAGCTTCTCAATGAACCGACCATCCCGTTTGCAGCGTTGGTCGGCTACCACGATGCGGTAGAACGGAGCCTTCTTCGAGCCGTGTCGGGCAAGACGAACGTGAACAGCCATTTTTCCTCGGTCAAGACAACGTGTACGAAACGGACGCCAAAGCTAGCACCGAGCCTGTGGGGTGCCAGACGAGCACTGGACCCTGCGCAGTCGGGCCCCGTCGCAGCAGCCTCTCACCGGGACCCGGGCGGGGACCCTGGCTCAGCCGGCAGCGGCGCCATCCGTGGGACCACGCGCCGCTCGAGAGGTGGCGGACCCTAGAGGAAGGATCCCGCTCCGGTCAAGCGGCGTGCTAGCCTTAGACGGGCGAACCGCATGGGTACAGCCAAAGCCGAAATCCAGCGTGTGCTCGAAGAGGTGATCGCCCCCCTAGTGCAGGCGGACGGAGGACGGCTTTTCGTGCTGAGGATCGCGGACGACTCGGTTGAGCTTCACCTGGCCGGCCGGTTCTCTGGCTGTCCTGGCAATGAATTGGTTGCGCGCCACATCATCGAGCCAGCGATCGCGGCCGTCGCTCCGGGCGTGGCCTGCCGAGTCTCGTCTGGTGCCCGCGTCCCCGACGGATCCACGCTGGTAGAACCCAGGACCAGTTGAAGCAGAGCCCTGCTGCGGCAACGCTGCTCTGTGGAGCAGCGCTGCTCCCCGTTCGGCGCCCGCGCCAATCCTCCGAATCCGCGAGCGGGTGAGAGCGGAGCGCACCGACTCCTGCATCGGCCTGCCTCGCGGCTCTGCTTTGCTGGCCAGTCGGCGCGGCTCCTGCTCGGAGTCCCACCGACTGGCATCAGCCGAGCCGACTACTTCTTGCCCTTCGGGGGCGGACCTTGAGGCGCCCGATTGATCCTAATGTCGGCCACGTCGTGATCGATCGCCGTCGGGCTGGGCGGACGCGCCCTTCGCAGGCGCGGCAGATCACTCTGTATGCTCGGATCGATGAAGACGAGCCCGAGGATGGGCTCGCGGTTGACGGCGCGCACGAGGATCGACTTGCCGGTCCACACGGCTTCCTGGAAATTGCGTCCGTTGGCATAGTCGGGCTCGACCCGAGCCGGCTTGGAGCCGAGCTTCTCGCTCAGACGTGTCACCGCGTCCTCGAAGGTCAAGCCGAGCGGGCTGCCGTTGCGCAGAGGATACTCGTCGTAGATCTTCCAGAGGCGATCGCTGAAGAAGAAGAAGTTCCTGCGGACGTCACCCGACAGGTCCACACGGCTCATGGCCTCGCCGTTGCCATAGCTGTACTCTGGCTTGAGCGGCGTGTTGTCCACACCCGTGGGCGTCGTGCCGAAGTCGATCTTGTTTCGCCGAATTAGAGCCTTGCGCTCCTTGACCTCGGCATCGAGCCGTTCCATGGCGACACCCGGCTCTACGTTCTTGTACCGAGGCAAGTAGAGCGCATCGAAGTACTTGTCGTAGAGCTTGGCTAGCGCCTCGGCTGTCATGCCCCAACGGATGCCCTCTGGAGCAATCTCGATTTGCTTGTCCAACGTGCCGCCCGAAGCCTTGCCCCTGCCCACAGGCTTCCCGGCCGCGGCAACATCCGTCAGTGATCCGGCCCCGATCCCCAGAGCGGCCAGAACCAACAGCAGCACCCTCAGCTTCATGTCTTGCCTCCGAAAATCACGGAACTCGAAGTGTGAACCGGGCGGACACTACCACCCCCGAGGTATCGTACTCAAGACAGGCTATCGCCAATCGCCTCGCCCCGGACCCTCTACCCTGAGGCGGCCCCATGCTAGAAGAGCGTGCTCAATCAGCCCGGACCATGGGCCACTGTTCCACTCCCCTCGCCCCCCTCGCAGAACATGCATCTTCGCGTGAACTCAGTCGAAATCAAGACCACCGAGCAAATCCAGCGGATGCGTGACGTTTGTCGTCTTGCCGCGGACACGCTTTGCCGCGTAGCCGAAATAGTGAGCCCAGGCATCACCACCAACGATATCGACCGCTTCGTCGTGGCCGAGACACAGCGGCTGGGCGCCCGCCCCGCGCCGCTGAACTACAAGGGCTTCCCCAAGGCAACGTGCACTTCGGTCAACGAGGTTATCTGCCACGGGATCCCCGGGCCCAGGGTGCTGAAGTCCGGCGATATCATCAACGTTGACATCACCCATTTGTACAAGGGCTACCACGGCGATACCTCAGCCACCTTCTACGTCGGCCAGCCGTCTGCTAGTGCCATGAAGGTCACGGAGGTCTCACGTCGCTGTCTGGCGCTTGGTATCGCCGAAGTCAGACCGGGCGCACGTCTGGGAGACATAGGGGCCGCCATTCAGCAGTTCGCGGAAGGGCACGGTTGCTCCGTCGTGCGAGATTTCGTAGGCCACGGGATTGGAACGCGCTTCCACGCAGAGCCCAAAGTCAGCCACGTTGGGATGCGTGGACGCGGCATTCGCCTGAAACCAGGCATGACCTTCACCATTGAGCCGATGATCAATCTCGGTACCCACGAATTGACCATCCTGGACGACGACTGGACCGCGGTCACCCTGGACGGTTCACTTTCGGCGCAGTTCGAGCATACGATTCTCGTGACAGCTGACGGACACGAGGTACTCACAGCGCGCGACCGACCCTTGGCCCACAGCGAGCTCTATCCGGACTACTTCGAGCACGCACAGGTGAGCCCACCCTAGGCAGGTCGGCCAGCCGAACCTCATATCCTACTGCTCGACTCCGCTTGACGAATTGCATGCAGGCCGGCTAGCTTGACGGCGCTCATCAAAGCGGAGTCTGTTCACCATCAGGTCGTCCAGCTGGACAGCTTGTAACTCGACAAAGAACTGCGGGAGGGGCCCGCTCGGGCCCGCCAGGCCGATGCCGGCAAAGAAGAAGACTACAAAGAACAAACCAAGACGTCGCAGCCAGGTGGCGAAGCGCCGAGCTGGTCGCGCGGTCCGACCCGGGCAGAGCGGCAACCAGCACGGTCGCAGGAGCAAGGCACGAACGAAGACCGGCGCAAGGTCCCGGGTCACCCGCGCCAAGGGGAACCGCTCGAGCTCGTCGCAATCCAGGCGCGCCAAACCGTCCAGGCCGGCGTCAGCACGTGCCCGAAGCTCTGCCATACGAGGCGGCGGCGCATCGAAGCCGGCCTCGGCCCGGGCACGAAGGAAGCAAGCGAAGCCCGCCAGCCGAGCATCGGCCGAACGTTCCACCGCAAGGCAGAGGTCCGGACACGGCAGGGCAGCCAAGGTACGCAGGTCGACGCAGGGCGGTCGTGCAAACAAGCGGCGCGCGGCGGACCAGAAGCAGAAAGAGCGCGCGCTGCTTCAGAAGCGCAAGGAGCGCGAACACCTCCAGAAGCTCAAGCAGCGCGAGCGCCTCCAGAAGCTCAAGCAGCGCGAGCGCCTCCGGAAGCTCAAGCAGCGCGAACGCCTCCAGAAGCAGAGGCAGCGGGAGCATGACCTGCTCCGCAGGCAGAAGGAGCGCGAACGCCTCCAGAAGCAGAGGCAGAAGGAGCTGCTCCAGAAGCAGAAAGAGCGCGACCAACAGGCGCTGCGACTGGAACGTGAGAGGCAGGCCGCGGCACGGCAGGCCAAACGCGAAGAGGCCATCAAGGCCCGCGCCCTCCGACGCGAGCAACAACGCCAGCAGCGCGAAGCCAAGCGCCTTGAGCTTCAGCGGGCGCGCGACGCCGAGCGAGCCAAGAAAGAAGCCGAACGCGAGGAAGCTCGCCGCAAGAAGGAGGAGGAGCGGAGCCGGAAAGAGGCCGAGCGGGAGGCATACCGGCGCGCAAAGGAAGCCGAACGCGAGCGGGTTCGCGCTGCCCGTGAAGCAGCGCGACGCGCTCTGGAAGGCCGAATCGCGAGGGCCACGCGCCAGGCGAACAAGGGGGGCAGCCGCGGGAGCACCGCGCGGGTGTACAACCCTGGTGCCATCCCGGATCAATCCGGCACGACGCGACGCACTGCGGATCCGGATCTGAACCGCCGCCCGATGGTCGGCCCAGCACCCGTCCTAGCGGAACCGGCTGTAGCAGCCGCGAGCGCCGGGGCAGCCGTCGAGGAGTCGCCACGCCAACCCGCGGCCCCGGACCGTCCCGCTCCGATCGAGATCGATCAGCGGTACGCCCTGATCGACGAGCGTCTCAAGCGCGCGCCCGACGACTTCCAGCGCGAGTACCGGGAAAGCCTGGACATGTCATGGATCTACCACGACAGCGCCTTGGAGGGCGTCGTCTACACATTCCAAGAACTGAAAACCGCGATAGATCCCAGCATCACCGTCGTCCCTGACTCCAGTCTCCAGCCGGTCTGCGAAGAGATCCGGCGTCACAAGGCAGCCATCGAGCTCGTCCGCGAACTGGGTGAGAAGAAGCGCATCCCGCTGACCGTCGACGTCATCAAACGCCTGTACCTGACCCTTCACCCCGAAGAAGGCGATCTCAAGACGGTCAAGTACCGACGCGACATCCCGCAACACCGGCTCTACTTCCACGAGTACGCTGCGCCCGACAAGATCCCCCACAAGATCCGGCAGGTCGTGGATTGGGTGAACGGACCCGAGGCGCGAAAGGTCAAGGATCCGATTCGAATTGCCGCGCGCGCTCACTACGATCTACTGCGCGTCTTCCCGTTCCCGACCGACAGCGGCAAGGTCTCGCGGCTGCTGCTCAATCTCCTGCTGTTGCGCTCCGGCTACCCGCCAGCAATCATTCATTCGACGGAGCGCCAACGCTACTACGACGCGCTGAGGGGCTCGCTTCCGACCATCAATGCCATGGTGACCGAGGCGGTGGTCAACGGTCTTCAGAGCATCGAGAAGCACCTCGACGACCTCGAAACGCGGCTGCGGTCATCGTCTCCGAGCAGTAGTCCGGGCGGTGGGTTGGGCTAGCCACTGCGTGGGGACCGTTCCGGGCATCGGGCCGGCTTGCTCGCTCGTCAGCGCTGAGCCTTCGAATCGGCCCAGCCGGTGGCAAGCTCCAGATTGGCGATGGCCACGTTGAAATCGAAGGTCGCGCTCATTTGAGCGAACTTCTTCAGTGCGTACTCCTTGGCGGGGTCGACGATGTCCTCGTCGTCGTAAGTGCCGATCTCGATTCCCTGCTGGACCTTGACCAGCCACTGCCGGGCGTACCCGGCTGCTCGAGTCATGGCCTCCAATCGTTGCTCGGCCTCTCGCGCCTCAACGAACGCCTTCTCGACCTCCAGCCCGACGCCGCCGAGGGCGTACTGCTCGGTCGCCTCCATCTCGGCCAGGTCCGCTCGCGTCTGCGCGAGCCGTGCTGCTTTGGGCAGGAAGTCGAGCTTCCAACGAAGCGCCAGGAGCGCTCCATAGTAGAGGTAGTTCAAGTTGTCGCGCACGAACGGGTTGTTCTGGTCGGTGACTTCGGGCGCATGGGCCCATTTCGCGCTGAGCGCCAATGCTAAATCCGGGTAGAGCCGCGACTGCTGAAGCTTGAGCTGTGCCCGACGCGCCAGCACACCCGCGCGGGCCATGTTGATCTCCGGCCGGAACAGACGCGCCGCCGCCATGTAGCGCGCCAAAGGGCCAAGCGCGTGCCGCGTCCTCGTCAGTGGCTCGTCGGGAATGTCGAAGGGCCCCGTGGCTCCGGTGAGGAATCGAAGTGAGGCCAGTGCCGAGCGTTCTTCCTGTCGGGCTTGGCTCTGTTTGGCCTCCAAGTCAGCCGCGTGCATCCGGAGCTTCACGCGCTCGACGTCGTCCCCCTCGCCCTCCTCCACCTTCTTCGCGATGCGCTCGATGTAGCCGGTGATGCGATGCGTGGCCTCCTTCATGAGCGCGAGCGCATCGCGGGCGAGCTGAAGCCCGTAGTAGGCCCTGCGAACGGAAATCCTGGTCTGGTTGCGCTCTTTCGTCACTTCGTGTTCGCCAACCGCTACCTGCGCGTCTGCGGCCGACCAAAGCCCAGATATCTTGCCGAAAGTCCAGATGGGAATCGCGCCGTCAATGCCAACCTGCCACATCAGTCCCATCTGTTGGCTGAGCGACACGTCGCGCGAGGGACTGAACACGCTGGTGCCCCGCACGGTCGGAGCCAGCCCGAAGACGGCGTCCATCTTGAAATCGCTGTAGGGGGCCACTCGGGCCTCACGCGCCTCGGCGCGTTTGTGTTCGAGCCTGGCACGCGCTTCGTGGATCTTCGGGTAGTTCCTGTCGGCAAGCTCCAGACAGCGCTCGAGCGTGTACTCGCGCTCGCCCCGTACCCGACGCGGCTGCACGTTGGGGTGGTCTGCCAACGGCTGAGCGCGAGCTGGGCGAGAAGGCCCGACCAGACTCGCCATCATAAGCAGTGCCCACGTGGATCGCATGGCGGCAAAGCGTAGCAAAACCGAGCGGGCTGCACCGCCGTGACGGCTTGTGGGCCGGCCACCGCCACGCCGGCCCCGCTTCCGACTGCGGAGGGCCTACTCCCTTACTCCGAGGCCCGCCTTGCGGACCGCACGCCGGAAATTGGATCGGTCCAGGCCCGCCTGCCTCGCCGCCTCGCTGATGTTGCCCCCGGTCCGCTCCAGCAGCGCGCGGAAGTACGCGACTTCGAAATCTGCGAGCGCCTTCTGCTTGGCGTCGCGGTAGGGCAGGTCGACGAGTCCAATGGGAATCGGCTCGGCCGAGCGCAGGCGGTCCTCCCCCGGACGCGACGAGACTTTCCTGGTGAAGGGCAGGTCTTCCGGCGCAATCGTGTCGCTACGACAGAAGACCACTGCGTACTCGATCGTGTTCTCGAGCTCGCGGACGTTGCCGGGCCAAAGCTGGCGCTGCAGCAAGCGAATGGTTGCTGGTGCGAGCTTCCGGATGTCTCGACCACTGCGAGACGCGTATTTCTGCAAGAAGTGATAGGCCAAGAGGGGTACGTCTTCCTGGCGTTCGCGCAGTGGAGGCAGCTCGATGGCTACGACGTTGAGCCTGTAGTAGAGGTCCTCGCGGAAGGTCCCGACTTCGATCCGCGTGCGCAGATCGACGTTCGTTGCGGCAATGACCCGAACATCGACCGTCCGCGTCTCGTTGGAGCCGACGCGCTTGATCTCCCCTGACTGCAGTGCCCGCAGTAGCTTGACCTGTGCCAAGGGAGGCAGATCCCCGACTTCGTCGAGAAACAGCGTCCCGCGATCAGCCGTTTCGAAGAGACCCTCCCGTGTGGCGCTGGCGCCGGTGAACGCCCCACGCACGTGACCGAACAGCTCGCTCTCGACCAGGTCGACCGGAACGGCCGAGCAGTTGATGGCGACGAACTGTTTCTCGGCCCGGGGCGAGTGCTGGTGGATTGCGCGGGCGGTCAGCTCCTTGCCGGTTCCGCTCTCGCCCAGAATGAGCACGGTGGAGGATGTGGGTGCAACACCCGTCGCGAGCCGGTAGACCTCCTGCATCCTGGGGGAGTTTCCGATGAGCTCGCCGAACTTCTCCATCTGTTCGAGCTTGCGCTCCAGCATGGCTGCTCGGTCGACGAGCCTCCGGCGTTCGGCTGCCTTCGAGACGGTGAGTACCACCTCGTCGTTTGAACGGAATGGCTTGGTCAGGAAGTGGTACGCGCCCGCGCGCACGGCGCGCACCGCTGTGTCGACATCCGCGAACGCCGTCATCAGGATGACTTCGGTGCCTGCATGGGCGCTCTTGATGTGTTCGAGCAACTCGAGCCCGTTGACATTCGGCATCATCAGATCGATGAGCGCAACGTCGACGGCTTCCTTCGCCAGGCAGTCAATCGCGCGTGCCCCGTCGTCTGCGGTGAGCACCTCCATGCCTCGACTGAGCAGAAGCCGCGCCAGACCTCGCCGGAGCGTCGGCTCGTCATCCACGACCAACACGCGAGGCGGCGTCCGCTCGCGACCGGCTGCCACCGGAAACTCACTCGGGCGAGCCGACAGACTCACCGGCTTCCTCCACCCGCTCGCGCGCGGCAGCGCACCGTGCGCACAGGGCGCGACTGCCGCGGTCGCGGGCTGTCACGCAGTCCGGCGGGTCGCATTCGGCGGGCGCTGCACCGAGGGTCAGTCATCCAGACTCTAGACTAGAGGAAGCTTCGCGTTTCGCCAATCGTGTCGCGGGCGCCATCGGCTCGAGCCCGCTCTCGGTTCGAACCACGCCACCGACGCGCAAGCTCGGCGCTTCTGGCGCACAGGCGGGCGTGGTCGGCACGGTTGCTCGGAGCGCTGGGCTCCACCGAAGCCATCGATAATCGCATGAAGGTAGGGTACTCGATGCTTCACAAGGTCGCGAGTTCGCGTCCACGCGCATGCTGGCCCCGTGGTGGCTCCAATGTGGTCACGGGTCGCACGTTCCGGTCGAGCGACACGGCGTGGATGAGATCGCAATTCATCTTCGCGCGTCGTATCGCGCGCCAACACCGAAGCGGTCGAAGCGACGTTCGCGGCGGTGTAGGCTCCAGCCGCAAACAACGACGTGCGAGCGTGGCTCCGCATCGAGGGCGCAAGGAGCTCAGGGCAACAGATCGAGAGTGAGCGACGCATCGAAACCCCTTCGCCCAAGGCGGCGCCCAGCCTGAGCGATGAGCGCCAGACAGCCGCACGGATGGCGATAGGCAAGTCCTCCCCTTTCGCCGAGCGAACGGTCGGCGGTCAGGTCGTAGTCGGCAGCCACGGCACTCGCGAGCCAACGGGTCCAGGGGACTAGGAGGCTACTACCGGCCGACCAACCCGGTTCACTGTACCAACCGTTCCACGGTGCGTCCCAGACATCACGATCGAACCAACGAACGGCGATTGCCTGTCGACCGTGTCGCCCCTCGACGCGAGCGTCGAGAACCACGCCCTCGGCGGCTCCGATCCGCACCCGTGACACACTGCCCGCGGAGCGCTCGTCCGGTAGCCAGTCCAGGCTCACGTCCGTCGCGATCACGTCGCCGCTGGCCGTCATGCTCATGGCCAGCGCCCGGATCGCACGCGCGTCGAGTCCGAGCCAACCGGCGCTCAACGTCAGCTCGGAAGCCGACCCGGCTCGGTACCACTCGATCGCATTGCGCACGCCCACGAGCGCCGAGAGCCAGCGAGACCCCGACGGCAGTGGGGTCGGTGCCGCTCCCCTGTCGACTCCCACCGCTCCGTCGAAGCGTGCGTAGGGCTCGACCCAGTGCCACGCCGGCGCGCTCTGCTCACCATACCGCCGCACCAAGGGCACGCTCATTTCGGAACCTGCACCCACGACCATCGCCGCGCCGTTCGTGTCAGACATCGTGAGCGCCAGAGCGCGCTCGCGCGCGTACACGTTCGCGCACAGCGGTCCCGGGCGCGCGTCTGCTCCGAGACCTGCGCCCTGCAGCACCGAGCTGCTGGCACTCGCGCCAGGACCCGATGCCGTCCACACCTGTGCGTACGCGTCCGTGGTGCCGAACTCGCCCAATGCGGCACCCGTCCCCACCGAACCTACCGGCCCCACCAGCCCGAGTTCATCCAAAGGGCCCGCGCGCGTCGCGATACCCCGAAACCCGACTCGCAACGACGAGTTCGATGTCACGCGCAACGCCGAGAGCTCCGCGCGGTCGTAGCGCATGGCTGCGGGCCCGAGCTCGGGCGTGCCGGTGCGCCCTCTCCGGCCCCGCAGTGCGGTGACGCTCCACGCGCCCGTCGTCGACCCGAGCGAGCTCGCGCCGTGCGAATCGATCTCCGCGACGCTCGAATCCAGGTAGTCCCAACGAACGCGACTGGACGAGTTCGGCGTGCCGACGCGAGTCACCACCTCTGCACCGCCCTTCGTGTAGCCGCTCACGGCGACGTCGGCAGCGCCCCAGCTCGCGTGGGCCGCCCGCCGTGTGCCCCAGGGCAGGTGCACGCCTGCGCCGGCGAGCAGTCCGTCCTCGCCGCGCCACGCGAGACGAGGAGGCAGCAGGCCCATACGCTCGGGAGATCTGAGCCACAGGTAGGGCAGCCAGAGCACCGGGACACCTCCGACGCGAACCGTAGGGTCCTCGATCAACAGATCCGTGGGCGGGGCCACGGTCGCGGCGCCGAATCCCAGAGTCATTGGAGCGTCCTCGCAGGGACAGAGCGCCACGCAACCCTCGCCTCGCACCTCCAGACCGTGCGGTCCGCGTCGCAGCGTGAGCTTCTCGCTGGTCAGGCGGTAGCGGTCCACGGTGACCGTGACGTGGTCGGACAGCTCGAGTTGCTCGCCTTGGCCGTCGACGGCCATCTTGCCCGCAGAGAAATCGATGCGGTAGGCCATCGTCTCGCTTCGTTGGGCCTGTCCGTCGTCGACGGACTGCGCTCGCAGAGCCCGCGTTGGAACAACGGCGAGAGATGACACGGCGCAGCCCACCGACACGCGCTCGAGCAGTCCACGAGCCCGGTGCCGCGCCGCGGATCCCGCGAGCACGGCTCCGAGTCGGCACCAGCGCACATTGCAGGTCGCTGCCACGGCGCCCCTACCAACCAAGGCCTCGAACCATCAGCTTCCAGACTGCCCACCAGCCCGGCTACAGCTGCGGTCCTGCCTCCGGAAGCACCATCATCGGCGGCCCATGACGGGGCGCCGAGGCCTCTCTCAACGGCGCCGCAGCAGGGCGCGTGGCCGTGCGGGGCTCGGGAGGCGGGATTCGAGAAGCGTACTGCCGCGCGGCTCTACCGACCGTCACACGCAGCAACATCGTCCCGGCGGATTCCTGCGTCGTCGTATGCGGCGCGTCGACGGATTCGCGCAACTGTACGAGGAGCTCGGCACCGCCGCGAACCGGCCTCAACTGCGCCTTGGAGATAGGCGAGTTGAAGTGGGTGGTGACCAGCGGATTGGTGTTGTTGCGCACCCCGATTTGGACGCCCGGCATGAAGTAGCTCAGTCTGTTGTCGACGCGTTTGCGCGTGACGACGACCGGCTGACTGACACGTAGCCAAACCTCGCTTCTGCCGTTCGCCAGCATCCTGAAACCGGGATAGGTGGCAATGGGTCTGCTCATGTCGACACGCGGCATCGCGCGCCGGCCTCGCTTGGGCCTGGGGGTGCCACTCCAGGAGAACCCGCTCGGCGATCCAGTCGACGCAGCCGGGGCGGACTCTGGTGCCGAGTTCTGGGTCGGCTTCGTCGGCGGTGCTGCTGCGGCCGGTGCAGGCGCGGAAGAAGCCGGCGCTCCCTGCGGCGGCTGCGCGAGAGCGCTGCCGGCCACGAGCACGAAGCTCAGGAGGCACGCAGCCCCCCTCGAGAGTCGCTGGCGCATTGCTCCCATCTTACCCACGGAACAGGCCCGAGCGCCAACCCCGCGGCGGCGCGCCCATCCGCGATCGGCGGCCCACCGGCCGAATCGCATTAGGGTCATCGCGGGTTCCGGTTCGGCTGAGTGTCAGTTCCGGGGCGCACGCCCCAAGCTGTGCTTCGGCTTCGCCTCCGCAGCTTGGGGACCCGCGGCCCATCACGCTGGCGCGTGGTGGGAGGTTCGATGCGGGCTACCCGCACCGCAGAATCGAGCCATGCAACAAGGCACCCGCGCAGCCAGTGAAACCGCTGCACTGGGTCCGTTCTGACCGGCAGGAGTCGCACGATGCGGGGCCCGCTCCGAGCTTGCGCCATCAGTAGAAAGGAAATCCGACGTGGGCCTCGAGCAGAAAAAAGGCGGGATATGGGGCGACGCCGACCGCGAGATCTACCGTCACGCAGTCGATGCCGTACATCCGCCGCACGGGACACCACTGCCCGGGGAACTCGACTCCGACGCGCGCGCCCACCGGCAGGCTCGACGCGCGCAGTCTGCCAAAGTAGAGAGGCTGGGTCGAAGCGTTGATCGGCCGCACGAGCGCATGCGCGAAGACCTGAATCATGCGGCGTCTACCGAATCTGTTCAGCTCCGAATGGACGTCGTAGTAGTGCACATAGCGGAGCCCGCCCGCCGGGATGACGAGCTGGCGCACCTCGTTCGGCGCGTGGGTCGTTCCGAATCGTGTTTGACAATCGTCAACGTCCATGCAGCGTTGGAGCGACGATAGCGCGGTGATGATGCCGCCTTCCACGAAGACGCCATTGTAGGCCGGCACCCAAGCCTTGAGCGCAGGTGGCTCATGGAAAGCCCACCTTTCGCGAGCCTTGA
>JAFGIS010000427.1 GCA_016929495.1 Polyangiaceae bacterium
CGACGCGGCGGCGAAGGGCCCGCCTGTGGCGACGCTAGTCGCTCACTAGCCCCTTCCAGGGCGCACACCCCGGAGTTGAGAACTCGGTGTCGACGACGAGCGTGACGTCATTGCCGTTCTCGTCCATCAGTCTGCTTCCTCCCGGCTGCCCAGCGTCCGGCAGCAAGCCGGAAGCGACCCAGCAGCCGACGGAGACAGCAGCCTCGATACTGGCCGAAAGCGACTCCGGCACCGCCTGGACAGTGCCGCTGACTCGACCGCCTCCCAGTTTGAGCTCCACGGTTCCGCTCGACGCTTCAGCCAGCACGGTGTGCGACTGGTTCTGCAGCATGAAGTTGGCCTTTCCAGGCACGAGGGGCCCGTCGCTCAGCCGAACCAGGCTGGCCTTGAGGCTTCCGCTCGCCACTTGATCGGTGGTGATCACCGTGCCGAGCGACAGGCCCACGTTGTCCTTGAACCCGGTGATCCCGAGCAGTGGCGCGATCGCATCATTGTCGGGCTCCACGTCCACCACTGAGAGGAGAGCGCTGACGTACTCGTCCTCACCCACGCGGATCACCGTTTGACGTTCGTTCTCCGGAGGGGAGCTCGCATTTCCTTCGCTGCTCTTGCCTTTCGAGCAGCCGTTGCCCGCCAAGGCAGCGAGCATGGCGCAGGACAGCAGCACGGACCTTGCTAGCGGACTCTTCATGGTAATACTCCTCAACATGCGACCACCTGCACGCTCATGGCGCAGTGCACCGTGTCGTCGCTCTCATTCCACTCGGCGACGGTTGAATTGGAATCGATCGCCCAGAAGAACCAGTACAGGCCCGGCGTCAGGTTGCTCGGGATGGTGAAGGTCAGCTGCTGGGTCAACGTGGTCCAATGAGGCATGGTTGCGGTCCCGCTCCATACGGTCCTGCCCGGGTCGGCGGGGTTGCCGGTGTCGTTCATGTACAGCCTGAGGCCGGATGTCACATCGTAGGCACCGTTGTTGCCGATGGTAATCCGGACCTTGAACTGCGACCCTCTGCAGACCGGGAAGATCTTCATTTCGTCCGTTGTGATCAGGCCACTCCCTAGCGGGTCGATGAACTGGGCTGAGGCGAAAAGGTTGGTGCCCCAGATCGCCCCCGGCCAGCGGCCGCCGTACAAGTACCCGATGCCCGCCGCGTCGTCCGGGAAGGGTTCGGTCGTGTTGCCCCCAGCCCACGGCTGCGGCGCGTTTCCGCGCATGATGTTGAAGTTGCTGGAGTTGTTGTGCATGTCGTCCAAGCCCAAGACATGACCATACTCGTGAAGCAGGATGCTGGCGCCCGTCGCGTTGTTCGTCCAACCCCAGAAGCTCTCGTCGATAGGCGCGAACGTCAGGTCGTCGGCCAGCTTGACATCGCACTCCGTGAAGTGGGAGTACAAGCCAGGCCAAACGCAGAGAGAAGTCAGGTAGGTTGCTCTTCCGTTCTTGCCGTTGATCGAGCTGCGAGTCACCCGAGCGGTCTCGTTCCTGCCGTTGCCCATGGTGATGTGGCAGTTACACCGAGTCCTTCTGCCGCAACAGGATCAATATCGTGACCAGCAGTGTCAGCGTCATGCCCCCGAGTACCGTCGGGGCGAGCCATGCCTGGTCGTAGTGGGTGAAGCCCCAGGCGCCGATGAGGTCGCTGCTCGCCATCTGTGCGGTGGCGCAGTCGAATCGGCCGGCGCTGATGAAGTCCGGGGCGCTCGACAGGTCGGGTTTGCCCAGATCGATGAGCCACGCCGGATCGCCCGCGATGGCCATACGGTGCCGCGCGATGATGCCCTCGAAGCCCCAGCGGGCGGGGACGACGTACATCGGCCACTCGAGCAGGGAGTTCGTCGTCATGGGCACCATCAGGCCGCCCAGAACCACTTGCGGGATGAGCGCGATGGGCGTCAGCGCCATCGCGGCCTCGCTGCTGTCGACGAGCGCGCTTAGCAGCAGACCTACCGCGACCGAGTTCAGGGCCGTGACGACCAGCACGCCGAGCTCGACCACGAACGCCTCGGGGCCGCCCGGCAGTCCCAGCGAGAAGAACACGATGGCGAGCAGCACCGTACACTGGATGATGCAGAACAGGCTCAAGAGCAGGAACTTCGAGAAGACGTAGTTGAACAGCCTCAGGTTGACCATCCGCTCGCGCTTGTAGATGGCGCGCTCGCTCACGATTTCCCGCGCTGCGTTGCTGGTGCCGAACCAGACGGCGGCCACCACCAGGAAAAACAGGGCAGCCGAGTGGTCCGCCGTCACCTGCATCTTGCTCAGCAGACTACCGGTCGAGTCGCCGAGGCCGCCGCTCTTCTTCGCGAGCTCCTGAAGGGCACCGAGACACCAGAATGGAATCGAGTCCTTCTGCCAGCCGAAGACCAGCGCCAGGAGCACACCGATGATCGGTGCTTGCAGCAGCATGATGGCCGTTCCGCCGACGTCCCGGATCTTCACCTTGAAGTACCGGCTCAGCAGCATGCTGAACTGACCGCTGGTCGGGGCCGTCCGCATGGGTACGCCCTGCTGCTGCGAGCCGGTCCCCACCGCGCGTCGGCCCGAGTACATCTTCTGGAATACGGGGTTCTGCTGGTTGAAGAACTCCGCGTGCCATTCGCGCGCCGCTTGCTGCTGAGCGGCGAACCGGGGCGCGCCGGGATTCTGCGCCCGCATCGCCTCGAAGATCGGGTTGATGCGGCGGTTGAGCATGTCGAACATGTCGCGCGGGTTGTCGACATTGTTCGGCTGCCCCTGGCGCTCGAGGTACGAACCGAAGAACCGGTAGCCATCTCGGGTCGGTCCGTAGTAGATGTGAATGCCGCCCTGGCCGAGGACCAGCGCCAGATTGAACTTCTCGAATTCGTCTTTGGCGGGCTGGTGGATGGTCGTGATGATGGTTTTTCCGGTCTGCTTGGCCAGATCCGCGAGCAGTTGTACCAGAGCACTGGTGTCGTCCGCGGCCAGCCCGCTGGTGGGCTCGTCCAGGAACATGATGACCGGGTCCGTCACCAGTTCCATGGCGATGTTGACGCGCTTGCGCTGCCCGCCGCTCAGTATCTTCTTCTCCGGCTTGCCGATCTGCAGATGAGCCACGCTTTCCAGGCCCAGCTGCGCCAGCGTCGTCTGAACGCGACGGTCGATCTCGTCCTCGGAATAGTCGGGCGGCAGGCGGAACTTGGCGCTGTAGCGGACCGCCTCCCAGACGGTCAGCTCGGGATGCACGATGTCGTCCTGAGGCACATACCCGATCGAGCCTCGCAGCGCGTCGTAGATCGCGTACAGGTCCTCGCCGTTGATGCGGACCTGGCCGGCGGTGGGGGGCATGTATCCATTCAGAGTAAGCAGAAGCGTGGTCTTGCCCGCGCCGCTCGGCCCCATGAGCGCGATGAGGTCTCCGGGCAGGGCTTTGAACGAGACGTGATCGAGCAGCGTCTTGAGCTCGCCGGGGTTGTCGCGATCGGGAACCTGCATGACCAGGTCCCACGCTTCGATTTCGTACAGCGGTCGCCCCGACCACTGCGCCACGTCCTCGACGACGACCGCGACCTCCTCGGCTTCGGCCTGCAACAACAGCGGCATCGGTCCGATGAAGACCTTCTCGCCGCTTGCGACCTGCACCTTCTGTCCGGGGGCAAGGCGCTGGCCCCGTACGTAGGTACCGTTGGCACTGCCGCGGTCCTCCAAGTAGAGCTGGCCACCGATCCTGTGCAGCAAGGCGTGTTTGCTCGAGACCTGCGGGTGCTGGATGGGAATGTCGTTGTCCGGCGTGCGTCCGATGGTCTTGAACGTCGGCTGACCGCTGCCGCCGATGGCGACCTGACCGAGGACCGTCTTGTGCTTCTTTCTGGGTTCGTGAGCTTCGCGGGCCGGCGCACCTTCACCGGCGGCGGCCTCGGGCGCGGCCGGGGCCGCCGTGGCGCCGAGCACCTGAGCGAGCTGCGCTACCAGCTGCATCGGCAGGGCTACCGGCCCGAGTCCGACCAGTGCATAGGGTTCGAGCGGCTGCGGCTGGTTGGCTGGGACGCGCGTGCGACCGATCCAGGTGCCGCTCTTGGAACCGTGATCGACGACCGAGGGAGGCCCGAGGCTGACCGTCGCGTGCATACCCGACACCGTCGGGTGGCCGACGACGATGTTGACCTGACTCGGGTCTCGCCCGAAGCTCAGCGAGCCGGCCTGCACCGGGGCTTCTCCACGGCGCAGCAGCATGAGCGTTATTGCGGGATGCGCATTGGGTACCGCTGCTTGTCCGACCACGAACTGCGCCTGGAAATCGAACGGCGCCTCGCCTCTGGGCGCGAGAGGCGCGCCGTTGACGAGCGTCTGCCCCGTTCCGTGATCGACGAACTTGAGCGTCCCGTCGCTTTGCCGGACGATGCGTGCGTGCTCGGGCGAAACGCCAGGACCTCCCAGACGTATGTCGCAGCCCTGAGCACTCCCGATGGTGATCGTATCCTTGCCGAAACCTTGAATCATGGCTTCACGCTCGCTGCTAGGGTCTCATGGTGGGGGGGTGCCGGCGTCGTCGACGGGCTCCGGCGCGATCTCCAACGGCAGGTCGCGCCTGGGCGGTCGGCCCTCTGCCGGCCGGTGGAAACCACCTCGATGCGGATGGCTCTGGAACGGGTCCAGTCCGTCGGGGGTGGGGTGCGGGATCTTCGCTGGGCCCGCTCCGGCATCGTAGAAGCGTTGGCCGGCGTCGGGATACGAATTGGGCTGACCGTTCTGCTGCTTGTCGGGTTGCGCCCCGAGCAGCCACCACAGAGCGATGCCAGCCACGATGCCGATCGCGACGAGGGCAGCCGCTCCAACGAGCAGGCGCCCAGCGCCTTTGTGAGCCTGTCCCGCTGCGGCGGCCGAACCCTGGGGATCCAGAGGGATGCGCGCGTCAGCCCCGGGAACCGGGGCCATCCAGGGCTCGGTGAGCCGCCCCTCCTGCGCAGGCGGCTCGTCGACCAACGTCGGCGTGGCGGCCGCCTTCGGAAGGCCCTTGAGTGCCTCGTCGGATCGCGTCGGCTCGAGCGGCCGCGCCGACACGTCGGCTGCGGGCGGCAAGGTCGCAGTCACGTTCGGCACAGGGCCGTCGACGAGCGTCGGCTCGACGAGCGTCGGCTCGGCCACGCGACGCGGCGCCTCCACGACCAGCAGCACCTGGACGGTGATGTTGTCGTGTCCGCCGCGCGCGTTGGCTGCGTCGACCAACCGTTGGCACGTGACCTCGGGCCCGCTTTCGAACGTCTCGCGCACGATCGTCAGCAGAGCCTCGTCCTCGAGCATATCCGTGAGCCCGTCCGAGGACAGAAGCAGCAGATCGCCTGGCGCCAGCAGCAGCGGCTTCGGACGGACCTCGACGTCGACGTCCGGGAACATGCCGAGCGCGCGGGTGATCCGGTTGACGTCGGGGTGCACGGCCGCCTGAGCTTCCGTCAGCAGCCCCGCGTCCAGCATCTGCTGGACCAGCGAATGGTCGCGCGTGACTCGCCGGATCTCGCCGCCGCGTATGAGGTACAGCCGCGAGTCGCCCACGTGCGCGACCTCGGCCTTGCCATCGTACAGCAGCGTGGCCACGCACGTCGTACCCGGCCGCGTCTCCACCGGTCCGCTACCGCCGACCTCGTGCACGGCCTGACAGGCCTGCCCAATCGTCGAGCGCAGCAGGTCCGCCGCTGACGTTCCCACCGGCGCGCGACGCATGCCATCGAGAATCGTCGCCACGGCGGTTTCGCTCGCGAGCCTACCCCCCTTGTGCCCGCCCATGCCGTCGCACACCAGAGCCAGATGTCCGTGCGCCGTCTCCTCGTAGGCGCACGAGTCTTCGTTGACCTGCTTCGTCGGGTCGAGCCCCGGGTCGGACAGCTCGGCGAACTCGATGACAAGACCCCGCGCGGAGCGGCGCATGATGCGGCTACTCCAGCGAGACGCTGAACTCGACGGGCCCCAACCGAATCAGCGAGCCATTGGGGACGGGCGTCCAGGTTCCTGGAGCCAGCCGTGTGCCGTTGAGCTGACTGCCGTTGTTGCTGTTCTCGTCGCGTACCCAGAGCTGCCCAGCATCGATTCGCAACGTCGCATGCACGCCGGACACCCGCGGCTCGCCGAGCAGTATGGCGCACTGCGAACCGTCGCGTCCGGCACGCATCTCCACACCCGGCACCACGGTGAACACGCCCGCTGCTCCTTGCAGCGTCGCGCGCGAGATCGGGCCAGCGGGTGGCCCGTACGGATCCGGAGGGCGCGGACCCGCTGCAGGCACGGGAGCCGCCGGAGCGGGGCTGCCCGCACCGTACATGAACTCCTGCAGAGCTGCGGGCGCCTGGGCGGGCGCCGCCACGGCCGCCGCGCCGCCGGGCTGCGGCGCGGCCGGGGCGGCGTAGCCGGGCGACACGGGGGGTGCCGCTGGCGCAGGAGCGGCGGCGTATCCGGGAACGGCCCCGCCGGCGACGACCGGTGCGGGCGGCGGTGCCGCCGCCCCCCGTGGCTTCTTGCTCCCGCCGCGCACGATAGCCACGACGAGCAGCAGGATGACCACGAATCCGAACAGGCCACCGAGCACCCACAGCAAGGGGAAGGGCTTGTTCTTGCCCTTGAGCTCGAGCACGCTCGAGGCGGTCGCTCCGCTGGTGCGGTGGGCTTTGTTGTCGTAGATCACCAGGCGCACCAGCGCCTGGCTGCCCGAACCCCAGAGCAGCTTGTCCATGTCGGGTGCCTCGAACTCCGCGAACGTGTCGGTGGTTTCGAGGGTAGTGCCTCGCATGCCCATTTCGATGAGCTGCTGCTGAGTGCGCCTGGCCTGATCCAGATCGGTGCCCGCTAACGCCGCCGGAAGTTGCTGGCCAGACGGCAGGAAGTAGACCTCTGCCTGTTCCTTGTTCCCTCCCCAGCAGAAGTTCCCATACACCTTGAAGGCACAGCCCGGGCAGACGCCTCCCTCGCGACTGCTGCTGTCTTTGGTGGCCTGAACATCGATGTCCAGCGGCCACGTGCTCGGGTCGATCCCCACCGGGACGTCCTTGAACGAGCTGTCACCGAGGATCGGTGGATTGACGTTGTTGAACACCAGCTGGAAGGTTTGCGTCACGGTCGGCGCGATGCACGAGACGCGCCACTTGACGACGTGCATCTTCGAGAATCGGGTGCGCACCGCGCCGACGACCGCGTCGGCCCGGTCCCCCTGACCGTCCCGCATCACGCTGAAGAAGCCGCCGATCTCCGGGTTGGTCAGGTTCTGCATGAACTCGAGCGCGTTCTGGCTGAACTCCTCCCAGGTACGCAGCGGGAAGTAGACGCTGATGACCGGCACCGGGGCCTTGGGCAAGGCCGTGTTGTTCTCGGGGAAGCGTCCCTGCGTCATGTACTGCTGTAGCTGCAGGGCGCCGGGACCGGTCGTCGACGGATCGGTTCCGCCGTAGCCGCTCGAAAGCAGCACCATCGCCTGGTGCAGAGGGACCGTGACGGATTCACCGACGTTGCCGAGCGCCTTGAAGCCATCGGTCGCGGCGTTCTTCAAGATCGTGAACAGCGACCGGCTACGTCCCTGCGCGCGGTAGGTGCCGGACACGGAGTCGATGAAGGTGCCGAGCTGGTTCTTCTTGGAGGCAGGCATCCAGCGCGAGTCTTTGACGACTTGCCGATCGTTGAAGAACATCACGTTGGCGATGTCGTTCGGCCCCATGCTCGCGACGAAACGTCGCGCCAGCAGCTGCGCTTCATCGAAGCCGCTGCCCATCCGGCTGTCGGCGTCGATCAGAATCAACCAAGCCGTGCCGACGACACCCGGCTGCTGCTGCATGTCGCCCCAACGGGCCTTGCTCACGAACTTGGCCAGCGTGTCGGTGTCGTTCACGCGCACCGTGAATACCGCGTTTGCTTCCGGGAACGGGAAGGGCTGGTAGAGCGCGTACGGCCGGTCGAGTGCCTGGCTCATGCAATCGAGCTGCGCGCCCCGAGAGAGGGCGGCGCAGTCGGCTATCGCCTCGGTGATCCGTTTGCTCTGCACGACCTCGATGACGCTGGTCAAGACCGGCGCGCCGTTTTCCTGCGCTGCCCTGGGATCGATGCGTAGGACATGAGCCTCGGGAGAGGCATGCGCGATGCGCACGACCAGCAGCGGCCCGAGGGCGAGCAGCGCGAGAGCCGACAAGAGCCGTGAGAGGGTGACCAGAGCGTGAAACCAGTGTCGAGAATGCCGCATGGTTGACCTGCTGTCAGGAGCGTTCTAGAGAAGCTTGATGGTCGTGGTGAAGCCGCCAAAGCGTACGTAATCGCCGTCGTGCAACTCTTGCTTGACACCCGGCGTGATCCGTTCCCCATTGACGTAGGTGCCGTTGGTGCTGCCCACGTCCTCGATCTTCGCCCGAGTCGGGCGCACGGAAGCGAGCAGCACCGCGTGACGCGAGGAAGTCGTCGGGTGATCGAGCGCGAGATCCAAGCTCGGATTGGCGCCGAGCCGTCCCACTTCGTTTCGGCCCTGGTGAAAGGGCCAGAACTGACCCAGCGCATCGCCCTCGAAGCTCACCAGAAACCCGGCGAGCGCACGGGGCGCGTCTGGCGGGACCTGTTCCGGATCCACGCCACTGCGAGCCGCGGAGGGGGGGATCGGACTCTGCCTCACTCCCGCGTCTACCGGAGGAGCGTAGCTCGGAGCCTGCGCTGGCGGCGCATATCTCATCGGATCCGGCGCAGCAGCCGGCGGAGGTCCGGGAGCGTCGGGTTGTGGACGGGCCGTGGAAGCGAAAGCGGGATCCTGCCCGGGAGGCCAGGCTTCATGCGGGACGGATGGGCCTGGAGGCCAGCCGGCCGGTGGCCATGCCCCGGGCGAGGAACCAACGGTCTCCGCATACGGATTCAGTCCAACCGGGGCGCCTACGCGCGGCGGGCCGCCTTGCCCGCCGTACTGGATCTCCGGTGCTTGCGGGACCTGCGGCGGATAGGGCGGTTCGGCCTGGGGCGCATTCTGCGGCGGCGCTCCGTAGGGTGCGTACTGAGGCGGCTGAGCCAGTGGAGGTTGGCCCGCTGGGCTGCCGGACGCGGGGTCGTAGGGATTCGGTGGCCACGCGAGGCCGGCAGCCGTGGGGGGCAGGTCTGGAGCGGGCGGTGGCGCCGGTGGAGCATCCCATGCGGGTCCTGCTGCTGGGGCATCCACAGGTGCGGCCATCGCAGTTCCGCATGCTGCGCAGAACTTGCTTCCAGCATCATTCTTGTAGCCGCACCGCGCACAGTCGACCATGACGACCTCCGACGAATCGCGGACGAATCCGTCCACCTTCTCGTACGAGCGGGGCGAGCATACCCGGTTTGTCGGGTGCGGGAATAGTATGCCCGGCTGGGGGGGGCGCAGTGCATCGTTTCGATTGAAACGATGCCAGAAAACCAGCGGTGCCGCGGGTCAAATCGGTGGGAAGCGGCGGGTTTTTCGCCGTCCTCGCCCGGTCGGGGGCGGCGAAAAACCCGTCGCTTCGATCGAAACGCGGTACTAGCGGTCCTTGATATCCTTCACGCGGGCGGCCTTGCCAGTCAGATGGCGCAGGTAGAAGAGCCTTCCGCGCCGGACCACGCCCCTCGAGAGCACTTCAATACGTTCCAGGCGCGGCGAGTGCAGCAGGAACATGCGCTCGACGCCTACACTGAAGCTCGTTTTTCGCACGGTGAACGTGCTTCGGACCCCAGCCCGATGACGCTTGATCACCACACCGCGGAATACCTGGACCCGCATCTTGTCCCCTTCGACGATCTTGTAGTGAACCGCCACCGTGTCGCCCACACGGAATTCGGGCAGATCCGCGCGGAGGGCGGCGCTTTCCAGCGTCTCGATCTTCTTGCAGGTCATCGGCATGGCGGTCTCCAGGCGCTTGGCGTGGGGCCGGGATTATGCATCGACCTTCGCGTCAGTCAAACGCCAGCCGCGCACAATCGTGGACCCGCCGGTTTCCTCTCTTTGGAATTCACTAATACTGTAACCAGCGTGCCCCTTGACGGACCCGGCCGGTGGGGCTATTCCCCGCTCCCCGCCGTGGCCAGAGGTCCATCCCCGGTTCGCGGCGGCAAAGACCAGAGGACCCGCGCGATGAATCAGCACCCCGGCGTGATCGGGCTCAAGCTCGGAATGACTCAGGTATTTCTCGAGGACGGCAGCGTCGTCCCGTGTACGGTCATCGAGTCTCGACCGGTCGTGGTCGCCAAACGTACCCACGACAAGCACGGCTATGACGCCCTCGTGATTGGACTCGGTGAACGCCACGAGCGTCATACGAACAAGCCGTTGGCTGGCCAATACAAGAAGGCGAACGTGACGCCGAAGCGGATGTTGCGTGAGCTGCGCTGCAACGCACAGTACGCGGCACAGTTCGAGGTCGGCCAGGTCGTTCCGCTCGACAAGGTGTTCGAGGTCGGGCAGTTCGTGGACGTGCAAGGCGTCTCGCGCGGACGCGGTTTCAGCGGCGTCATGCGCCGTCACAACTTCAAAGGCGCGGTAGCCACGCACGGCAGTCACGAGTACAAACGGCACGGCGGCGCCATCGGCTCCAACATGACTCCTGGCCGCACGCTGCCTGGCCTGGGGATGCCCGGGCAGCACGGCAACCGCGTCAGGAGCGTTCTGAACCAACGGATCGCTCGCGTGATACCCGAGGAGGACCTGATCCTCGTACAAGGCGGCGCGCCCGGTGCACGCAACGGCGTCGTCGTCGTTCGCGGTGCCACCAAGCGCTGGGGCGGCAAGCCAAAGGCCGCATCGTAGAGTAGACTCTCGCACATGCCACGAATGCCGGCGTTCGCGCCCTTGCTCGTGGCCTGGCCCTCCGAGTTCGTCCTTTACGAGGACGCGGGCACGATCGCCGTGTCCAAGCCACACGGCATGATCGTGCACGGGGGCGCCGACGCGAGCGGTGGCGACGTCGTCACTCGGCTCGACGAACGCAGCGCCGAGGCGCGCTCGCGATGGCGGCCGTGCCTCGCGGTCGACCGCAGAGCGTCCGGTGTTCTGCTCCTGGCCCGCGACAGCTCGTGCCAACGACAGCTCACCGCTCTGGCATCGAGCGGCGCGACCGATTGGCGCTACCTGGCGGCCGTTCGGGACCCGGGGCTGCCCGCCGCTGGCGTCGTGCCCGCCGGCTCCTTGGACGGCCGCTCAACGAGCGTCCGTTTTCGGATCGTTGACCGAGGACGTGGTCGGGCGCTGATCCAACTCGAAACGAATGCTGCGCCGCCCCATCGCGTCTGCGAGCGGCTCGCCCGCATGGGCGCGCACGTGGTCGGCGACACGGGCGGCGACCCTTCGCACCGGCTGATGCTGCACGTTCTGAGCCTGCGTGTGCGCGGGCTTCCGGAGTTCGTGGCGCCGATGCCGGACGCGCTCCGCCAGGCCGTCACGGGGGCAGACGACCAGCTGCCGGACGAGCGAGCCTGCCGTCTGCTGCTGCTCGAAGCAGGTTGGAAACGACGAGTCCTCGCGGACCGTTGCTCCGTCTACCGCCTGGCCAATGATCTCGGCGACGGCCTCGCTGGCGTGTCGGTCGATCGCTACGCCGACTGGGCCGTCCTGTCGCTCTCCAGTACCCAGGCGTTGGCCCAACAGCGAGCGCTCGCCGAGGCCCTCCTGGCCCTGGGAGCCCGGGGGGTCTACGTCAAGCGCAGGGTGCGAGCGGACCTGCGTCGCGCCAGCCACGACGCTCTCGCGCCGGAGCTGCCGGTGGTGGGTGAGCCCGCGCCCGACCGCGTCGTCGTGCACGAAGGAGCGCTGCGCTACGTCGTCCGGTTGGGAGGCGCACTGGCGACCGGACTGTACCCGGACCAGCGCGACAACCGCCGTCGACTGCTCGAGGTCGGTCGCGACGCACGCGTACTCAACCTGTTTGCCTACACCGGCTCGTTCAGTGTCGCTGCCGCCATAGCTGGCGCCCGCAGCGTCACGAGCGTCGACCTGTCCGCCCGCGCTCTGGCTTGGGCGCGCGAGAACTTCGCGGAGAATCAGCTCGACCCATCGGCGTATCGTTTCGTCCGGGCGGATGCGATGCGCTGGCCGAGCGACGCGGACGTCGCCCCGTACGATCTCGTGGTCATCGATCCCCCGAGCTTCTCGACGAGCGGCAGACGGCAGGTGCTGAGGTTGTCGGACCGCTACGTGGAGCTGGTAGCGCAAGCATTGTCTCGTTTGGCGCCCCGAGGACGACTCCTGGCCGTGACCCACCAGCGCTCCGCGTCGCAGGGGGCGTTTCGAGGCATGTTGCTCGAGGCGAGCCGTCGTGCTCGGCGGCGCATCGTCCAGATGCGCGACGCCGGCGCGCAGCTCGACTGCCCCGCCCACGGCGCAGGGCCGTCGCCGAGTCGGTCGGTGTGGGTTACGCTGTCGTGACATGGCGCGGCGCCACAACCCCTACGTTGGTGATCCAGCGACCCGGCGTGCACGCTCGGCGGGCTACGCTGCCCGCAGTGTGTTCAAGCTCGAGGAGTTGGACCGCCGCCTCGGGCTCCTCGGTCCCCGCCGGCGCGTCCTGGACCTCGGGGCAGCGCCCGGGTCGTGGACCCAGTACGCGGCGGCCCGCGTCGGGCGCTCGGGTCGCGTCATCGCCGTGGACCTGGTGCCGATCGCGATCGAGCTGCCGGCCTGGGTGACGACTCTGACGGGAGATGCGCTCGACATCGAAGGCGCGGTCGCCCAGTTCGCGCCCTTCGACGTGGTGCTGAGCGACATGGCTCCCAAGACCAGCGGATCTCGTGTCCGCGACCAAGAGCTCAGCCGTGAGCTGTTCGTCGGGGCGCTGGAGGTGGCGTCGAGGCTCGGGCGTCCCGGGTCTAGCTTCATCGGCAAGCTGTTCATGAGCCAGGCCTTCAGTCAGGTCCGCGAGGCGGTCGCCGGCCTGTACACTCGCTGCCGCGTGATGCGGCCGGCTGGGACACGGCCGAACAGCGCCGAGGTGTTCCTCGCCGGGCTGGAGCTTCGCCTGGGCGCACCCCTGCCGGGCAGGTAGGCGGGGTCGTCCGGGGCCGTCCCGGCCCCAGCTCTGGGCCGCCCAACCCGGCTCCCCCCGGCAGCTGCGCACGCCGGCAGCTACTTCGCTGTCAGGTGAGTAGTTCCGTTGCTATTGGAACCAGGCTCAGGCCTTCAGCGGTTTTTGCCCGCGAATTCAGGCTGATCGGAGCCCAGCCAGGAGCAGCCCACGGACCAGAAGGCGGAGGGTTTCGGTCACGTAACCGGTCGGAAATGCTTGACGGCTGCTCAGCGTTGACGATCATTCGCCCCACGGGGAACCCGGGCCTGTGCAGTGATCCACCAGGGAGTCAACCCATGAAGATATCTGACAAGCCAATTTCGAGAGGATCCGTCCTCTCGCCAGTCATGCTCGTTCTAGCCGTGGGGCTAGCGGGATGTGGAGGACCCATCGTCTTCGAAGGCCAGAGCGCCACGGCGATCGGTGGCGACCTGCCTCCTCCTCCGCCGCCTCCGCCACCCAAGCCGGAGCCGCCCAAGCCTCCGCCGCGGGTGGAGCTCAAGGAAGACAAGATCCAGATCAACGAGAAGGTACAGTTCGAGTACAACGCGTCCAAAATCAAGCCTGACTCATTCAGCTTGCTGCAAGAGGTGGCCACGGTCATCAAGGACCACCCCTCGCTCAAGAAGATCCGAGTCGAAGGCCACGCGAGCTCCGAGGGCGCCGACGACTACAACATGAGGTTGTCGGATGCTCGGGCCAAGGCGGTTCGCGACTACCTCGTCAAGGAAGGTGGCGTGGCTGCCGAGCGCCTCGAGGCCAAGGGCTTCGGCGAGACCAAGCCGATCGCGAGCAACGACACGGAGGAAGGCAAAGAGCAGAACCGCCGCGTCGAGTTCAACATCGTCGAGCAGGACACCGCGGCGAGGAAGGCCGAGGCGGCTGCTGCTCCGCCTGCCGCGACCCCCGCGGCCGAGAAGAAGGAGCCGGCTGCGGCTGAGCCTGCCCAGAAAGACAAGAAGAAGGAGCCGGCTGCGGCCGACCCCAAGAAGTAACCGCACGCCGAACCCGTTAGGAAAGCAGGAGAATTGGGAAAATGACGAAGACAGTCAAAGTCCTCGGTTCCTTCGCGCTGCTGGCGATCGTCGGCTGCGAGTACCACGCCCGAAGTCCGGAGCAGTACCGCGACGACACGCAGACGTTGATCCAGGGCAACGCCCCGGCCATCGAGCAGTGCTACACGGCCGCCCTACAGCAGGACCAGAGCCTTGCTGGCCAGGTGAGGGTCACCTTCGTGGTCGAGCCCGAGACCGGGCGCATAGTCAATCCGCAGGCAGATCCCTCGGCGCCCCCAGCGCTTGGCCAGTGTGTCGTCCAGGTGTTGGGCGGTCTCACTCTGGCCCCGCCGGACGAACGCGAAGGTCAGGTTACCTGGACCTTCGAGTTCCAGCCCAGGCCGACGCCCGCCGTGTCGGCAGCCCCGGCGGAGCCGGAGCCCGCCGCGCAGGCGCCCGCCGCAGCCCCTGCTGCGCCGGAGGCCGCTGCGGCCGCGCAGCAGGCGCCCGCCGCAGCCCCTGCGACAGCGACAGCCACGACGCCCCAGTGAGCTGCCGCTCTTCTGCATAGGCCCCGTTGCTGCGAGGACGCCCCATGCGGGCGTTCCTCGCAGTGACGCGGTTGCTTCCTTAGTTGCCCTCGGGGCAGTTCCGGTACGCATCTACCCGCTCGACTCCTCGGTCGCAGACGATATAGTGCGTTCCGTGAGCTACCACGCCGAGTTTCGCTGCTTCTCCGGTTGTGAGGGGTCTTGGCCTGTCACCCAGGCCATCTACAGCTGCCCGAGCTGCGGGGGTCTGCTCGAGGTGCGTCATGACGTCGAGGCATTGCGCGATCGGAGCGGCCCGGCGTGGATGAAGGTGTTCGACGACCGCTACAAGCAGAACGCCTGGCCCTATGGTTCTGGTGTCTGGGGCAAACACGAATGGGTCATGCCCGAGCTGCCGGAGCGGTCCATCGTCAGCATGTACGAGGGCGGAACCAACCTGTTCTGGGCCGAGCGCTATGGCAAATCGCTCGGCCTCCAGGACGTCTGGGTCAAGCTCTGCGGCAACAGCCACAGCGGGTCGTTCAAAGATCTGGGCATGACGGTCCTCGTGAGCGTGGTGCGCTGGGCCGTCGAGCAAGGGCTCGAGGTCAAAGCGGTGGCGTGTGCGTCCACGGGCGACACCAGCGCCTCGCTGGCCGCCTACGGCGCCGCCGCCGGGCTGCCGGTTGCCGTCCTGCTTCCGCGCGGAAAGATCTCGACGGCACAGTTGGTGCAGCCGTTGGCCCACGGCGCCATGGTGCTCGGGCTGGACACCGATTTCGACGGCTGCATGGCGATCGTCAAGCAGCTCGCGGCCGAAGGCATCATCTATCTCGCCAACTCGATGAACCCGCTTCGGATCGAAGGCCAGAAGACGGTGGGCATCGAGATCGTCCAGCAGTTCGACTGGCAGGTTCCGGACTGGATCATCCTGCCGAGCGGCAATCTGGGCAACGCCGCGGCGATGTACGCCGGGTTCAAGATGATGAAACAGTGCGGGCTCATCGCGCGCTACCCGCGCCTGGTCATGGCGCAAGCCGAGAACGCCAACCCCCTGTATCGCGCGTGGCAGGCCGGCAAGAAGACCGTCGAGCCCGTGGCGGCGAAACCCACGCAAGCCACCGCCATCCAGATCGGAAACCCGGTCAGCGCGCCTCGGGCCATCCGAGCCCTCGAGGCCATGGACGGCATGGTCGAGCAGGCGAGCGAAGAGGAGCTCTGCGAGGCCGCCGCTCGCGCCGACCGCACGGGCATGTACACGTGCCCCCACACCGCCGTGGGCCTCGCCGTGCTCGAGAAGCTGGTCGCCCGGGGAACCATCGCCAAGCGTGACCGAGTGGTCTGCGTCTCCACGGCCAACGGCCTGAAGTTCACCGAGTTCAAGGTCAACTACCACGACAACAAGATCCCGGGCGTCGTGGGCAACAGCCGCAACGCGCCCGTCATGCTCCCCGCGGACTACGGCCAGGTCTTGGACGCGATGCGCCGGCGGTTTCCGGGGTAATCCCGTCCGATCCCGAGCCGCGGAGTACCGGCCGAATAGTCAGGGGCCAGCAGAGTGTCTCGGGCAACGTGCCGACCGCCGCGTCTTTCTGTGTCGGTCACGAGGCTGAATTCAGGTTAGGGCCCCCGGCCGCGCGCGCGGGCGCGCGGGTAAGGCGGGCCCCGGCGGGGCCCAGGCCCCGCCGACCGAACAGCGACGCCACCTTGCGGGGGCAGCCCCCGCAAAACGAGAAGGAGCGGCGAGAATCGACGCGATCCGGGGTGATGTGGCGCACTCGCTTGGTCGCGATGGAGCCGCGCGCGCACTGAAAACCGGGCAGTCACGTCGAGCGACGCCCGCTGCCTGATGCTAGCCAATACCGCCCGCCGCGGATCCCGTCCGGTTGACGCCGAGCGTCGCAGTATCTCGCGCGGCTTCTCCATGTCCCGCTTGGCGCTATGCTCGACCGCACATGACCAAGCTCAACCGATACAGCTCGCGCATCACCGAACCCAAATCCCAAGGCGCCTCGCAGGCCATGCTCTACGCGTGCGGCCTGAGCGACGAGGACATGCAAAAACCCCAGGTGGGCATCGGGGCCATGTGGTTCGAGGGCAACTCGTGCAACAAGCACCTTCTGGATCTGGCGCAGAAGGTCAAGGAGGGCGTGGCGGCCGCCGGCATGGTGGGCCTGAGATTCGCGACGGTCGGCGTCTCTGACGGCATCAGCATGGGCACCGACGGCATGAGCTATTCGCTGCAGTCGCGCGACCTCATCGCCGACTCGGTGGAGACGGCCGTGGCCGCTCACTGGTACGACGGCGTCATCGCTCTGCCCGGCTGCGACAAGAACATGCCCGGCTGTCTCATGGCCATGGCGCGTCTGAACCGTCCGGCGATCGTGATCTACGGCGGCACGATCCGCGCCGGCATGGGCGCCGAAGGTCACAAGCTTGATGTCGTGAGCGCCTTCGAGAGCTACGGTCAGTACGTGAGCGGTTCGATCACCGAGGGCGAGCGCCGAGACATCGTGCGCAACGCGTGCCCCGGCGCCGGCGCGTGCGGCGGCATGTACACCGCCAACACCATGGCCACCGCGATCGAAGTGATGGGCATGAGCCTGCCCTACAGCTCGAGCACACCCGCCGAAAACACGAAGAAACTCGTGGAATGCTTCGCCACCGGCGCCGCGATGAGAAACTTGATGGAGCAAGACATCAAGCCCAAGGACATCATGACGCGCGCGGCGTTCGAGAACGCGATGGTGATCACGATGGTGCTCGGCGGGTCCACGAACGCGGTGCTGCACTTGATCGCCGTGGCGCGGGCGGTCGGGGTGGAGCTCACCATCGACGACTTTCAGGCCGTGAGCGACCGGATCCCCTATCTGGCGGACCTGAAGCCCAGCGGCGGCGCCGTGATGGAGGATTTGCACATGGTCGGTGGCGTACCGGCGGTGGTGAAGCTGCTCTTGGAGAAGGGCGTCTTGGTCGGCGATTGCATGACCGTGACCGGCAAGACGCTCGCCGAGAACGTCCAAGACCTTCCCGGTCTATCGCCGAGGCAGAGGATCCTGGCGGCGTGGGACAAGCCCATTAAGGACAAAGGGCACATCCGGATCCTGCGCGGCTCGCTCGCCCCGGACGGCGCCGTGGCGAAGATCACGGGCAAGGAGGGGACGTCGTTCAAGGGACCGGCGATTTGTTTCGACTCCGAGGAGGAGATGGTCGCGGCCGTGGAGCAGGGACGGATTGTAAAGGGGATGGTCGTCGTGATCCGGTACGAGGGGCCGAAGGGCGGCCCCGGGATGCCGGAGATGCTGGCGCCGACCTCGGTCATCATGGGCGCCGGGCTCGGGCAAGATGTGGCGATCATCACCGACGGGCGGTTCTCCGGGGGAAGTCACGGGTTCATTATTGGGCACGTGACGCCCGAGGCGCAGGAAGGGGGGCCCATTGCGCTCGTGAAGGATGGGGACGTCATTTCTATCGATTCGGAGAAGAGTACGATTGACGTCGAGGTGGCGGAGGGGGAGATGGCGGCGAGGCGAGCGGGGTTTGTGGCGAAGCCGATCAAGGCGAAGAACGGTGCCTTGTACAGGTACGTAAAGTGCGTGAAGAGTGCTTCGGAGGGGTGCGTCACGGATGAGTAGGTGGGCAGTCGGCCGCGTCTCTCAGTCAGGCGGGTTGGAGCTCCGAGCCAAGTAGGCCTGCTGCGTGACCGCACCGAAGATGGCCACAACCAAGGCGTCGACGACTTGTGCGATGCCCTGCTCCAACTCTCGGTACTCTCGCTCGTCGAGGCCGGCTTTCGCTGTTCCATGAGCGACGTCGTTGCGTCGCCTTAGAAGATTGTGGATCGCTCCCTCCCAGGGTCGAGTAAGCTCGCGATCCAGCCCCAGCCGAAACAACATCTTGCGCAGGACGACGGGCTTGAGGTTCGATTCGGCATCCAGGACGTCGGCGCTGAGCTGAACACCGCGCTCGGAGAACTCGGAAAAGGCCTCGACGAAGTCGCGGTCACGAGCGAAGCGGTGTAGCTCGCTGTCGTCCGGCAGCGGCCTCCTGAACTCCGCGCACTTGCTGGTCGGATTCCGCAGCGCCTGGAAGACCCCCGATAGCGAGGCCGCTGCCAGTTCCGGGATGACGTCGGCTACGCGAAGGCCGAGCGCGTTGAGTCTGTTGACGTACATGGCCAGGAGTGCTCTGCAGATGCCCTCGAAGTGGGCGTAGAGCATCACTACAAGCGCCTTACGCGCCATCATACGGTCTTCCTCCGATTCGAGGAACGACAACTGGTTGCGCAAGAGACGCATTTCCTTCTCGCGCCACTCGCGCTCCGTCTCCATCTCCGCGCGCAGTGCGGCGACGTCTACCGTAGGCACGCCGCCACCCGCTTCTCGACGAACTCGATGCGCTGTCGCAGGGCCGCTGCGTAGTTCTTGCCGCCACCCTTGGTCATTTTCTGAAAGGCAGCATCGGACTTCAGGTCGGACAAGGCGGTCCTGAACCGAGTCTTGAGGCTCCGATCGCCGTTGGCCAGTCGTGCGAGGTGCCGCTGGATGCCGAGCGTCAACGCTTCAAAGTGCAGGGCCGAGAAGTACCCCATCGGAGTGCCCTGCTTGTTCACGCCGGAGAAGGCGGACTCCCCCAGAGCCTCGTTGAGCACTCTGAAGGTCTGGTTGAAGACATTCTCCTCTTTCTCGTAGGCGAAGGCCGCTGGCCTCTCCGGATCCGAGACGGCCTCCATGTATTCGGTCAGGAAATCGCCGATTTCCTTGACGTAGGCCGATGCGTTGTTCTTGATAGCGAAGAAGCGTAGCGCGTACTCCTCCATGTACATCTGCGCCCGTTTCTCGTCAGTTAACTGCGTCATGCAGGACACGAAGTCGGGGTTCTTGGCGATGCGCTTCAGGAAGTCGTTGAAAGTGGTGCCGAGCAAGCGGATCGTGCAGTTCCTCATTTCTTGCGGACTGAGTAGCTCGCCCCCCGTGTTCAGTCGCTTGAACATGTGATAGCGAAGCCGGTTGTCGCTCTCACGTCGGAGTACCTCCATTCTGATGAAGTGGCGCTTCAGCTTGATCTGAATCGCCTGCGGGAGGTCCCCATACGTCAAGCCTGCGAGCTCGGGGAGCACGTCACACTCCGTTAGGCGCAGGAAGTGCTCACTGTCGCGTTGCTCCGGATGCCGTCCCCGGAAGTGCAAGTATGACGAAATGCGCTGGAGGCCGTCGATGAGCTCGTAGATCCCGTCCTCCACTTCAATAACGTAGATGGGGGGAATGGGTAGCTCGAGGATCAGCGATTCGACGAACTGCGACTGCTTTGCCTCGGACCAGCGAAACAGTCGCTGAAAGTCGGGGTTGATGATGAGCTCCTTCGATTCGTGCATATCGTACAGTTCGTTGAACGAGACATCGAGCGCACGAGTTCGAACGCGGGAGATCTTGCTGTCGATTGACGCGATCAGTTCGGCGGGGCTGACTCTTGATTTGCTCATGCGGCCTTCTCCAGTGCGACAACGGCTTCCCGATAGAGACTCTCCCTCCGGTGGTGCACGGAGTGAGGGTGGATCTGGGCGAGAGCGCGTTGAACCCGCGCGGCGCCAACGACCACACCGTTGAAGCCGAGACTCCTCGCGAGTCCGACATAGAGAGCCGGAAGATCAACGCAGATCTCCTTGTAGAAGGACGTCTGCAGGACGAAGACAGCCAAGCCGCCGACTCGGAGCACGCGGTTCAGCTCGGCAAGCGCTGCGCGGGCGTCAGCGAAGTACTGCCAGAACGTTTTGTAGTAGTAGGAGCGGGAAGCCTTGCTGGGATGAGCGCGAATTGACGCCAGCAGACTTCTGATGTCCGCTGGCCATGCACGGGGGATCTCGGGGGGCTCTCCCCTTCGCGCGAGGGGCGTGCCCATCGTGGCCAGCCGCAGGCGCTCAAACTCGGCGGAATTGCTGCCAATGCCAAGGGCCGCGAGTTCAAAAGAAGAGCTAACAACGTAGTCGATCCTAGTGCAGTACGGGGGTGACGTGAGGACCACGTCGACTTGCTCTGCTCGGATCGGGAGTGCCCTGGCGTCGGCCGTTCGGATCTGTCCGAGCCACGCGCTCCGACTAAGCACTGTGCGACGAGCGGCGAGCTCCTCGGCCATTCGAGCGACATGGGCTTGCCACCGCGTCCCGAGCGTTCGGATCGCTTTGCGGCGTCCCTCTCCCGGCATTGTCCAGGTCGGGTTTGTTACATCCCGCAGTGACGCCGCTTCGCGAGCTGCTCGAACTAGCGCCAGAAGCATGAACGCAGCAAGCGGCGGGATGGACTCCGTTCTCAGATCGGCGACCGCCCCGCTCGAGGTTGTTCCGAGTTCGTTCAGTATCGCAGCTTCCATGGCGCGGTACTGCTCTGCGACGGACGGTGCCATCCACAGCAAGAGCGGATCGCTCGGACGGACTCCGACCGGCTTCGCTGATGCCAAGCGACGGGTGAAACCGGGCACGTGGAGCGCATCCTCGGGATGAACGAGCTTGGCGGTCGCGACAAGGTTGGCGACGGGATTGAGGTCAAGACCTATGGCACGATGCCCCATCTCGTACGCAATTCTGGTCGTGGTGCCGCTCCCGTTCCAGGGATCCAACACCGTCAAAGAGCGTCCCCCGCCGAGCTCAACCAGGACCCCGCGCGCGAATTCCTCGGTGAAGCCTGCATAGTAGGGGTACCAGCTTTCGAATCCGGACTGCCTCGATGGTTTCCGCTTCGCGTCGAGTGGCAAGCACGCTCGAAGCCCGCGAAGGCGCGTCGTCAAGCGCAGGTCCGGTCGGAGCTCGGGGCCGGTCCCACGGCGGCTCGCGGACCGAGACGGACCGTAGGAGGTTTCGCTGCTGTGAAAGGGGCGACGAGACACGCCGCTGCTCCGCATCGCCATTCGGCTCGACTGAGCACGCACGACTTGGTCCTGTCGCAGACGTCGGCACCCGACGTGGCCTGCCGCTGCCTGGGGTGATCTACGTGGACTCACCGGCACACGGTAGCGCGGGCAGAGGTTCCGAGACAAGGGCAGACAGGCGCTTTCGCGGCCTGCAACGAACGAACGACCTCTCAGGCAGACCAACTCGCCGGCGCGCACCTCCGGCGGAGAAGGCACGAGGCCACTGCCGGCGGCTTGGACGAGGCCGCCTGGGGTACGTCCCAGGCGCGCCAGCGAATAGCGTTGCTGCACGCCACGGACGGAGCCTATCCGCGCTGCGCGGCCGCGACCGAACCACTGGAGAACGGACGTCCTTCCGGAAAGTCACGGAGCACTTCGCAAATCGACGAACAGGATGCGGCGGCACCCAGGCTACGTAGTCGAGTCGAGCTACCTCCTCGCCCTGAGGTACCTCCTCTTGAAATCAAGATAGCTGTCTGCGACGCTCCCAGGATCGCATGTCAGCCACCCGGCACGGGCTGCGGAGTTCGCCGTCTCCTGAAGCACGATGGCGAAGCTGTCCGGTTCCCGAGCGGACGGTGAGCGAGCATCGGAAGGGGGCTCCAAGCGCAGCAGCCCTTGGCCGCCATCTGTCGGATCATCGCTGCGGACCATGAGCCCGGGGAGCCACGTCGCCCGTTCGCGGACGAACTGAGCGTAGATGTCGTACTCGGTGAGGTCTCCGTACTCCCGAGGGCGAGGGAATCGCATGGCCAGGCACCAGCGAAGCCTGCGACCGGCCTCGCGCGGCGGCCCCGTCAGATCGACGTGCTGGAGGTTGTAGGCCTTGGACAGCAGCGCCAGCGCTGAGTCGTACTCGGCGACCTCGGGGTCACGGTAGTCGAGCTGGAAGACATAGTGAGGCGCGCTCCCCGCAGCGAGCGTGAACTCCAATGTGTCGCAGCCTCCACTTGCGCTGCTCCTCCGTTCGCCCCTCAGGTTGACTCGCATCTGAGAGAGTAGCCTCCGGCCTCCCAGATCAACAGGGGTCTCACCTTCGATGGCCAGGTAGAGCTGCTTGACCATGCCCTCGATGTTGACCCGCTGACGGCCCCATTCCTGTAGTTCGTCGCACAGGCGCAAGAGGCAGCTCAGCGGATGTTGCCGAAACAGAACCTGCTCGCGGAACAGATTGTGGCGCGAGATGGCATGCAACGCAGGACCGTACTCCTCGAAGAAGCGCGTGGGCGCCCTGGCCTGACCCGGGTCTTCGCCTCCCACAGCCAAGAGGACCTGAGCCAGGCGCAGGCTGCTCATCACACCGTGGTCCCTTGTGTTTCCCTGCACCAGGGCCCCGGGCAACCAGGTCGAAGCTGCGCCCGAGGCAGGCAATACGCGAGCTAGGGCGCGTGCAGGGACGGAAACCCAAGCGCGGCAATCTACGATCCCGACTTCGCTCACAGATGTGACATCCTCCTGCGGGAGCGTGGCCGTCTACTCGACGGTAAGCACGCAGGCTCCGTTTGCATGATGTCGGAAGTGGGATCGACGTTCAGCGGGCGGAATGCAGTCCTTCGGAGTTCGCCTTCACGCCCTGGGCGTAGAAGATGCCCGTGGGCAGCCGGAGCAGGGTGTGGACGTCGCACTCGTGAAGAAGCTTGCGTCGGACCGTTTCGCCGGCGCCGCCCTCGAACAGCACGTTGTCCGGCACCACGATGGCCGCGCGGCCGCCGATCTTGAGGATGGTACGGACGTGCTGCACGAAGTTCAGCTGCTTGTTGCTCGTGGTGGCCCAGAAGTCCTCGCGATGCACCGTGAGCGCCTCGCGCGACTGCTCTCCCTCCTCGGTGACCACCATCACGCTCGACTTCTTGCCGAACGGTGCGTTGGTCAGCACCAGGTCGTAGCGGTTTCCCGGATCGGCGGCGAGGCTGTCCTCGGTCTCGATGGGCGGCTCAGCCTCGTCTGCCTGGGGCCCGATGCCGTGCAGCATCAGGTTCATGGCGCACAGCCGCGAGACATCGTCCACGAGCTCGACCCCGTGCAGGGCCTCGAGCTTCAGGTGCTTCTTCTGGTTGCGGGTGAGGTTCCGGTTCTCGCGCACGATGTAGTCGTGGCTGGCGAGCAGAAACCCGCCGGTACCGCAGGCCGGGTCGCAGATGCTCTCCCCAACCTGGGGCCGCATCACATCCACGACCGCCCGGATGAGCGGGCGCGGCGTGAAGTACTGTCCCGCGCCGCCCTTGGTGTCCTGCGCGTTCTTCTCGAGCAGTCCCTCGTACGCGTCGCCCTTGACATCGGCATCGAGCGCCACCCACTCCTCGCGGTCGATGAGGTCGGCGATGAGGCGGCGGAGCTTGGCCGGGTCCTGGATCTTGTTCTGTGCCTTGCGAAAGATGAGCCCGAGCATCCCGGTTTTTTTGCCGAGCTCCTCGAGTGCGTGGCGGTAGTGGGCCTCGAGTTCGTCGCCGTCTTTCTTGATCAGGGACCGCAGAGCCCCAGGCGCGGCCGTCAGCGCGGCCAGTTCTTCGACACCGTCCGCGATCGCATCCAGCCGGTCGAAACGCCCTCGGCGCCGGATGAGCACAACGGCGATATCCGCGAGTCGGGGCGTGGCTGGACCCTGCTTTTGGGGCCGCGTCGTCCACGATCGGTTGGGTGACACACTGCGATGGCTTGTTCGACCGCCCTCGGGGCAGTATGCTTGAGCCATGACTCGGGCGCTCGAAAACGTGTTCTCCAAGCTGGAGTCCCTCCCCGCGGACGAGCAGGATCGCATTGCCCGATGGCTGCAGCTCGAGCTCGAATCCGAGGAGGGCTGGGACTATCGATTCTCCCAGTCCCAGGGTGGCCTTGATGCATTGGCCGACGAGGCGTTGGCCGATGCGGCGGCAGGTCGAACGACCCCTCTCGACCCGGAAAAGATGTGAAGTCCCTGGCGAACGCCCGGTTCTGGGGTCTGTTCCAGCAGCTACCTCCGGAAGTCCAGGATCAAGCCCGCGAAACGTACCGCGCCTTCGCCGCCAACCCGAGACACCTAGGTCCCGGAGCGACAGGGCCGAGATCGAGAAGACGTTCGCAACGAAGTGAAATCGGCCCTTGTCATGGGGGCAACGCTACCCGATGGCGCGCCGGGCGCTCTCCGCTTGCGCACCCACCGCTTCGTGCGCGGTGGCTGGCGCTTTTTCCGCTGCGTCGATCCAAGCTGCGGCAAGCTCTACCCGCGGGGCGCAGAGCAGTGCGAGTGCGGCAAGAAGACCGCGCCGCTCTACATCTGCCGTTCCTGCGGCAGCGATACCCTGCGCTTCTCAGGCGCCGCCAACCCCGCTGACGAGCCCCTGGTTCAGAACGACTCTCGTGTTGCAGAGCGTACGCATAGAGAACTACAAGGGCCTGCGCGACGTCACGCTGACGCTCGGGCCGTTGACCGCCCTGGTCGGGCCGAACGGATCGGGCAAGAGTTCGGTGCTGGCGGCGCTCGATCCTGTAACGCCATGGAACGCGTCAACTGTCGGCTGGCGGCACGGCCCATCTCTTGAGGTGAAGGTGCAGTACCTGCAGACCGAGGGCGGCACAACGCGAACCTGGCAAGGGATATCCGGCAAGTCGCCTGTCTTCTCGTACCAGTTTCTGCGGCTCGACCTCAACTTGATGCGTGTGCCGAACATGCTGTCCCCGGCGCCTCGCCTGGATGCGGCGGGCCAGATGCTCGCCAACGCCTTCGGTACGTTGACGCGCAAGCAACAATCGAGTCTCGCAGCGCAGCTATGCGCGTTGGTCCCAACGTTTTCGGACGTTGATCTGGTCCCGGTCGGAGGTGGAAAACACACCCTCCGGTTCCACGACCGATGGGACACGTCCGTCTCCTACTCGCCGGACGAGGTCTCCGACGGCACGATGCTCGTTCTGGCCTTCCTGCTCATCCAGTACCAGCAACAGGCGCCGGATCTGCTTGCCATTGAGGAACCGGAACGCGGGCTACACCCGTATCTGGTGGGCGAACTCGTCGCGTTCCTGCGTCGGCTCTCGAAAGGCGAACTCGGCGGCAAGCCGATCCAGGTCGTGCTGGCAACGCAGAGTGCCGACCTTGTCGATCACCTCAAACCCGAGGAGGTCCGTTTCCTCAACCGGAACCCGAGCGACGGTTCCATTCGCGTCGAAGCCGTCGATACCGAGTCCTCAGACTGGGAGAAGGCGTTCGCGAGATACAAGAAGTCCCTAGGCAGCGCCTGGCTCGCGGGGAGCCTGGGCGAGACGATGGTGCCCGGGGAAGCGAAGGCGCACTGGGCACGGTGGGTTTCGGGACGTGACGAGCGGGCGGCGCAGCTCAGCGTGGCACGGCTGCTGGATCTGGGCGGGCTGGCTTCTCGGTGTAGGGCGTTCGAGACGTTCCGCGGCGAGTTGCGCCAGGCCGCGTTGGCCGTGTCGGCCCGGACTTGAGTGTCACCCCTCGCGGAGGTCTACCCCTCCGACCGAAACAAGCACGGTTGTGTACCGCTTGACGAAGGACCAAGCTTCATCCAACCGAAGAATGGCAGCACATCCTCGGCAGGATTGCGCACATCTGCGCCCGTTTCTCGTCAGTGAGCTGCGCCATGCAGGAGCTACCAATGCCGAGTGTGGCGTGGGCACGCGCGCCAGCGCAGCCTCTTCTCGGCGGTTGGGTTCGGCTCGTCTCAGGGGACCCCCGCTGTCCGTCAGGCCGACGGCTCGCAGTAACCCTCCACGAGCATCCAATCGCGGTACGTTTCGGACGCGAGGCTGCCCCACAGAACGTACTCCACGTTCAGCTCGAGAGGGCTGCAGCTGTCGAGGTAGTCGCATTCGGTGCCGTAGCAGCCGAAGCGAGATCCGGTTTCCCCAGAATCCAGGGTGATCGCCGTGCCGCCGACGACGTACTCCGCACCACAGGTATTGCAGCACGGATTGTCCTCGGTACACCAAAGCTGGGTGCATCCCTCCGACGCGCTGCGCACGGTGGTGACCACGGCGATGTTCCTCCCAACATACTCATCGAAATCGGAGGTGAGCTCCGCCTCGGTGACGGTCACGTAGCCCTCGGGGAGAGTACATGCTGGATCGGACAGAGGCGAGCATTTCCAGTCACCGGGAACGTCGATGTCTACCGCCCACGGCACGCAGAGGCACTCGTAGCCCGCAACGACGCACGGTGGTTCGGACCGGTTGCACGCACCCACGGGTCGCTCATCCCCCGCACAGGCCACGACAGGCCCAGAATCGACCCCGCCAGCGGCACCGCTCGCGCCGCCGCTTCCGCCCGCGCCACGGCCGCTCGCACCACCCGAACCGCCACCGCTGCCAGCCCCGGTCCCGGGGGTGGCACCGCTACCGCTCGCTCCGCCGCGATCGCCGTTGCCGCTCGCGCCACCGCTGCCGGCCCCGACGGCGCCGCCGCTGCCGCTCGCACCCGCGTTGCCCGAGCCCCCGCTAGCGTCGCCCATCGATGCACCACTGGCGCCAGCCTGCGGCATCCCTGCGCCCGTCCGACCTCCGGTCGTGGCGGTGCCGCCCGGATCTCTTGCGCCGCCTGCCGCTGGATTCGCGTCTCGGCCGACCAGACCCGCCCCCCCGCCGGTCGCAGCAGCGCCGCCGGAAGCTGCCGACGAATCACCGCCCGCCGCACGGCTCGACGCATCGCCCTGGGATCCGTCGGCAGCCGCCGTTGATTCGTGCGCACCGCCACACGCGAGGGCAAGCACGACCGTGGTTCCTAGGAGGAAGGCTGTGAATGGGGTGGGGGGCATGGTTCTTCACAGAGATGGAAGCACATTCCATGCCAACCGCACGGCACACGCAAAGCCTCGAAAGCACCGACCGATCGGCGAAGCGAGCGCTCCCACCCAGAGCAGCGTGGCACGATCTGTGCCGCTGGGGCGTGCTGGTCGCGGCGCCTCAAGGCCGCGGGCCGTCGCCGAGCAGTCGATCGATGACGACGAAGGCGAGGGCCGCCCGTTCGTTGCGGTCGAAGGTCGCTTCGATGCGTTCGAGCTCCGGCCCGAGCCTCGCCGCGCTCGCCGGCTCGGTGAAGACCAACCGTCGCGCCTCGTGTAGCTGGCTCCGATTGAGGCAGTAGACCGACTCGCTATCCACCAGCGGCAGAGGGCTGCCCGGAAGCTCGAGGCTGGTCATGGCGCTACGCCGAGAAGCAGCGACCGGGGCGGACCGCCCGGGCCCGCCAATCCTGGGGTCTGGACGTATGACGAGCAACGCAACTTCTGGCATCGTCACTGAAATGCAGCTCTCCCCGCGCGCGCTCAACGCGCTCTCCGCTTGCGGTCGGCCGGTCACGCCTTGGTCCAGCGTGCAATTCGCCGAGCTTGCGCAGGCCCACGATCGTCGATCGACCCTACGGGACGACTGTGGCATGGGCCTTTGGCGCGCCGGTGCGTTCCGCCCTCGAGGCATGTCAGGAGCTAGCGGTACCGCTCGGCGTCCTTTCGGGAGCGCCAATCCAAGAGACAAGCCTTCGCGATGCGAAGGCGAGCGCGGAGGAAGCTGCTCGTGCACCGTATCGATCGGAATCGACCGTGTCCACGCTCATCGATTGGAGCGAGCCGACCTCGGTGCTCGTGGTTTCCACCGTTCGGGCCGGCGCGCTCCTCGGGCAACGTCGCTTTGGCCGAGACTCGACGGTCGCAAGCGTCCCCGGCTCGGCGGCTCGCGCGCTGCCAGGGCTGGTATCCGCGCGAGTGCTCGAGTGGTGTGAGCGCGAAACGGTCGTCCGCGGGGGGCGCAGCGCCGATCCGCACCTTCTCGCCGTGTTGCTACAGGGCGCGGGCGCGACCGCTTCCCAGGCCGTGCTGTAGGCCGAAGAGTGCTTCGGCGGTCTGATCCAAGGCACCGAAACGTCGAGCAGCGGGCGCACCGGGTCGATGAGCCGATCGGAGGGGTATCGGCCGCGGTCAAGTCCTACTACTTCACGGCCCGCCTTCGTACATTCCCTGGTCCGGGCGCTCTCCGCGATACGGTAGGCTCACACCGTCGCCAGAGCTCCAGGTGAGC
>JAFGIS010000428.1 GCA_016929495.1 Polyangiaceae bacterium
AAGCGCCGAACGTCCCGCGACTGGCCTGGTGTCCGGTCCGGAAGACGCAGCGACTCAGCGAGACTTCGCGACCCCAACGAGATTTGAACTCGTGTTACCGGCGTGAGAGGCCGATGTCCTAACCGCTAGACGATGGGGCCAGTCTGACCTGGGGTCTGGTTCACCCGGGTCTGGGTTTGCTGGGGGACTAGGATTCGAACCTAGATAGCAAGAACCAGAATCTTGCGTCCTGCCGTTAGACGATCCCCCAAACGACGCCTGCTGGGCACGCGGCGGGTGCGCTGGGCAAGGCCCAAATCACCCTCCAGCAGGCCCATGGGCACGCGGAGCCAATCGAAAGACCGGCGCTAACTAGCGCCAATCGCGCACACGCGCAAGAGGCGAGCGCGCCTCCCGCCCTGGCGGCCAGCGGGCCCGAACAACAGTTGGCACCTCGTCGCGACCGTGGGTTCGCTCCGCAGCAGGTCGACCTGGACCCAGGAGGCGTGGCTAAGCTTCGTGCTCGGACGCCGAACGAGAATGCCCGAACCCTCGCGCCACCACGACGCCCTCGATCGCGCAGCGTCGAGCGAAGCCCTCGAGCGCTGGCGCCTACCACTGATGCTTCTGGTCGGCGTGCTCCTGTATGGTGGCGCCCGCTTCGAGGATACGCGGCCGTACGAGGCCATCGTGATCGCCCTGGGGTTCCCGGTGCTCGCGGCATTCAGGGGTGCGCAGCCCTTGTGCTCGGGGCACCCGATGGTACGGACCGCCGCCATCCTGACCACGTCGCTGCTCGGTGTCTGCGCGGAGCTACTGCTGGTGCCGAGGTTCTTTCCTTGGTGGCGCATCGGCGGCACGACTGCGCTGTTGCTCACACTGACGCTGCTTCTAGCTGGAGTCATGGCAAGCGCGGTCGAAGGCCTCGGCGTTCGCCATGGGATGCGCTCCCGATTCGGCGCCTGGGCAGGCATGGTGGTCGCCCTGGCCCTGTACTTATCGAAGCATCCGCTTGGGCCACACCAGGACCCCTTTGGGTCGGTCGTAGCGGCCGGCGTCCTGTCAGTGTTCACCGGCGGAGGCCTCGGATTGCTCTGCGGCATGCTCTCGACCCGCCTCCTGCGCCGGGACGGCGGCACAGGAGGCGTCAAGGCCGCTTGAGCTGCCAGGGTCGCGAGCCGTTCGGATCGCGTTCGCGAGACAACCAGCGCATGACGATCTCGGCCCAGTCTCTGCGTGCGCCCATCTGGGGATGGATCCTGTCACCAGCGCGAGGCATCGTTCGGATGAGCGCGTTGGTGTCCATGTAGCGGCAGGCTCCGAGGTTCTGCTGGATGACCTCGAGTAGGTTGTTGTTCTGCTCTTTCCAGAGCGGCGGTGCGATCCACACGCAGGGTCTGTCCCCGAGTCGCCGCAGCAGACGCCGGATGGTGTCCGCCCGCTGGCCAGCGTTGGCGATCTCGAGTTCGTTGCCCCCGAGGGTAATGAGAACCAAATCCGGTTTAAAATCGGACAGATACTGGTCAAGGTTCTTGTCCCACGCCCACGTCGGAATGTAGCTCGAGGTCGTGTAGCGCAGGATGCCTCTGATCCCTCGACTCTTGAGGGCTTTGTCGAGATCGATGCCGAGGGCGCCGGCGAAGGAATCGCCGATGTGCAGCACGGTCGTGCCCTCGGGAATCGGGAGCGCCTCGCCAGCGAGCGTGCTGGAAACCACGAGCCCCGAGGGCATCGTGAACGTCGACCCACTGCCCCCGTCGCTGGCCGAGATCCGTGAAGGCGTGCTGGCCTCCTCTTCGGGCGCAGCGTCGCCGGACGCGGTCGAAGCTGAAGCGCTCGCGACGGACTGCGCAGACTCGCCACGCTGCGCTGGCCGCGCAGCCCCGCAGGCCAGCAGCGCTGCGCTCGAGAGCCAACAGGCAGCCATCGGCGCCAGGGCATGCCAACGATGCTTCAGGGACAGCAGGTCGAGTTCCATCCGACACCTACATCACGATTCTTGCAGCCGGCGCGCCGCCCGACGCTGTTGCGGGCCGCGTGTTCCCCGCCAGAGAGGCGGAAGGCCTGCGGACGCCCCGGATAGTTGGTCTGGCAGTCCTCGTCAAACTCGGGGCTCCGCTCGCGGGTGACCGCGCCCAAATCCAGCTTCCGCGCGGCCATTGCACTAGGCAAGTGGGATGCACAGCCAAGGCCCTGACCCGGGTCGATCCCATCCGGGCACACAGGCGCGCCCTGGCCTGCGCAGCGGTGGCCGTTGAAGCTTTGTCGCTCTGGACACTCCACCACCTCGACGCCTCGGCGGCATCCGCCCGCCGGATCCGCCATGTAGGGGCACTGCGTCCCCGGGGGCGTGGCCGCGCAACGCAGCCCCAGGTGCGACCCCCAGCGCTCGGGGAGCCATCGGTTCCTGAGTCGCGTATGCATCCACTTCTCGAAGCGCCGGCTCCAGCTTCCGCCACGGTAGACCTTCTCGCGGGCGGTGGGCGTGGGCCACGGGTACGGTCCATAGCCGTCACTCACCCACTCCCAGACATTCCCGCTCATGTCGTACAGACCGAAGGCGCCCGCAGGGAACCGGGCCGCCTTGCACGTGCCCCCAGCGTGCTTGTAGCACGCACGTCCGTCCGGGACTTCACTGCCCCAAGGGTACGTGCGCTGCTCGGAGCCGCCGCGCGCCGCGTACTCCCACTCGACCTCGGTCGGCAATCGTGCCTTGCGCCACGCGCAGAAGATGCTGGCCTGATGCCAGGTTACGCAGTTGATCGGGTGGTCTTCCCTGTCGCGGCGGCCATAGTTGCAGGTCCTGTACCCGAAGAACGCCGGCTGGCAGCCGCCAGCAGCGACGCAGCGCCGGTAGCTGGCAACGGTCACCTCCGTGGCATCCATGCAGAAACTCGCCACCCTGGTAAGGAAGCGCGGGCTTTCGTCCCGTGCGTACTTGCCTGGCGTCGAACCCATCCAGAACTCGCCCCCCGGCACGACCATCATGCCTTGCTCACAAACCGGCATGTCGGTCCGCGAATTCGTGGAAGATCTCGGCTCTGGCGAGCGCGCTGCCTCGGTCAACGGGGGCTGACTCTTCGGGGCGGGTGTCGGATGGCTCCGGTCCGCGTCGCGCGACGTCTGGCGCCCGCAGCCCACCGGACAGGACACGAGCAGTACCGTGACCAGGCCAATGCTCGGGGCCGCGACTCGAGGTTGCACGCCCTCGGTATAGCACCCGCCTGAACATCGGCCGGACGGCCGCTGTAGGCACTGCATCCCTGGGCTGACATTCGAGCTTGGGCGCGCACATCGGGTTTTTGTGCATCCGCGTCGGGGGAGCTACAAGCACCGCACAATGGCTGCGCCCGTCAGCATACGAGGCCTGTCACGATGCTTCGCCGGCAACGACCGACCGGCAGTGGACAAGCTCGATCTCGAGGTCAACCAGGGCGAGGTGGTGTGTCTGGTGGGTCCTTCGGGATGCGGCAAGAGCACGACACTGCGGCTGGTGGCAGGCCTGGACACGCCCGACGACGGTGAGATCACCATCGACGGCCGCACCATGCGCGGCGTCCCGCCGCAGGACCGCGACGTCGCTATGGTATTCCAGGGCTTCGCACTGTACCCGCACATGACGGTGCGGCAGATCCTCGGATTCCCGCTCAAAATGCGTGGCGCTGCGCGTGCAGAGCGCGAGCGCGCCATCGCGCAAGCCGCGGACATGCTCGCCATCCGCCATCTGCTCGACCGGCGCCCGGGACAGCTCAGCGGCGGCGAACAGCAGCGTGTCGCCATGGGCAGAGCGCTGGTTCGCCAGCCCAAGGTGTTTCTCTTCGACGAGCCTCTGTCGAACTTGGACGCGGCGCTCAGAGCCGAGCTCAGGATCGAGCTAGGACGACTGCTCAGGCGCTTGGAAGCCACGGCCCTGTACGTCACGCACGACCAGGCCGAAGCCATGACCCTCGGGAAGCGCATCGCGGTTCTGCGCCAGGGCCGACTCGAGCAGCTGGATACGCCCCGCTGCATCTACGAGGCACCACAGACGAGCTTCGTCGCTTCCTTCTTCGGTGTCCCACCGATGAATCTCGTCCCCGTCGAGCGCAGCGGCGAGCACGTGCGTTTCGGCCCTCTCCGCGTGCCGGTTCCCCGCGCCGCCGGTGCTCACGAGCTCTTGCTCGGCATTCGCCCCGAGCACGTCCAGATCCAGCCAGACGGCGCCCCGTCCTGTGCCGACGACACCCGCTCCGCGTCCCGACTGCCGGCTCAGATCGTGTCCATCGAGCCGCACGGTGCCGAAACGCACGTCGAGCTCGAGGCAAACGGGCAGCTGCTGCGCGCACGCGTCAAGGGCTTCGACGCCCCGGTTCCGGGCGAGTCGGTGAGCGCGTTGCTGGACCTCGCACACGTTCGTTGGTTCGACGCGAGCACGGGGCACGCGTTGTGATCGGAAGGCGCGCGCTGTTGGGTGGCGCGCTCGCTGCAGCGGGCACTGCCGTGCTGGGCTGCGGCCGAGCCGGCCCCGCGGACCGAACCCATGTGTCCCTGTGGTTCACCTACGGAGGGCGTAACCGGAAGGTCCTCGAACGCCTCGTCGGTCGGTTCAACCGTTCGCAGACCGACGTGTGGGTGGATGCGATCTACCAAGGCGACTACTACGAGGGACTCGCCAAGCTGCGCACGGCCATCGCCGCGCGTGCCGCGCCGACGCTGAGCCACGTCATCGGCGAGGTCGTGCCCTACCTGGCCGAAGCCGGTGTGCTCGAGCCCCTGGACGACTACCCCGGAGCAAAGCAGCTCGACATCATCCGGGCCTTGGGGCAAAGCGGGTCCTGGGTGGGCGGCGCTGCGCGTCCGCTCGTGGCGCTGCCGTTCAATCGTTCCACCCCCATCGCCTACCTGAACGAGCCCGTGTTTCGTACAGCGGGCTTCGGTCCGCCGAGCACCTGGACCGAGCTCCGAGACACGGCGCGCGCCTTGACTCGACGCGCGGGCGGCCGGACGGTTCGTCACGGATTCGGCTGCCCCATCAGCTGGTGGTTCTGGGTAGCTCTCGTCGGGCAGGCGGGGCAGAGCGTGGTGGAAGCTGACGGGCGGGTCACGCTGGGCGGAGAGGCGGGCATCGAGGCGCTGCGGTTCTGGCAGACACTGGCCCGCGAAGACCGCAGCATGAAGCCGCCTCCAGGTCGGGACTACAACGCCTGGGAGCAGATCAACCAGGATTTCCTGTCCGGGCGAGTCGCCATGATCTGGACCTCGACCGCCTTTCTCCACTACCTCGAAGAGAATGCGCCGTTCAAGGTGCTGGCAGCTCCCCTGCCCCGTGCGCGCCGATACGCCGTGCCCACCGGCGGCACGCACTGGGTCATGCTGCGCGAAGCGTCAGTGCAAAACAAGCTCGCAGCGTGGGCTTTCCTTCGTTTCATGCACCAGTCCGAGCAGGTGATCCAATGGTCCACCGGCACGGGATATCTACCAACGACCCACCGGGCCGTGACCGAGCTCGGCCGCTCCGGCTTTTTCACCGAGCACCCGAACTATCGCATCGCCCTCGACCAGCTCGACGTCTCGCTGCCATGGCCCTGGTCCACCGAGCTGTTCCGCGTGGAGCGTGAGATCGTCGAGCCTCGACTGGAAGAAGCGGTGCTCGCGGACGCCGATGCGCGTCAGGTTCTGGCCGAAGCGCGCTCGCTGGCGCAAGGGAGGGGGCCATGAGGCCGCGGCGCAGATTCGATCCGTATTGGATGATGGCGCCCACGGCACTGCTGCTCGGCGTGTTCTTTTTCTATCCGCTCGTCGTCGCAGGGTACCGGAGCTTGTTCGCTTGGGATCTGCTCACGCCGCCCAGCTACGTCGGCATCGACAACTACCGTTCGCTCTTCGAGTCGGGAGAGATCTGGCGCACCTTCAAGGTCACGCTTCTGTTCAGCGTGGTCGTGGTGACCGGATCCATGCTGCTCGGCCTGGGGCTGGCACTCGGCCTCAATCGGCCGGGACGTTGGGCCGCATTCGTCAGAAGCTCGGTGTTCAGCGCCTACGTGGTCTCCTGGGTGAGCGTGGCGCTGCTGTGGCTATGGGTCCTCGACGCAGACGCTGGGGCATTGACGCACCTGCTGCGCAAGGTCGGTCTGCCGACGGCGGACTGGCTGGGTGATCCGGACGTCGCCCTCTACGCCGTGGCAGGGGTCGCGATCTGGAAGGTCGCCGGCTACTCGATGGTGCTCTTCATTGCCGGCCTCCAAGATATCCCGCACAGCTTGTACGAGGCGGCGGCCCTGGACGGCGCGCGCGCTCCGAGCCGCTTCCTGCACGTCACCTGGCCGCTACTGCGTCCCACGACCGCGTTCGTCGCAACCACCAGCCTGCTGCTCACGTTTCAGGTGTTCGACGTCGTGCGGGTCATGACCCAGGGCGGCCCGGTGCACGCAACGACCGTCTTCGTGTACGCCATCTACGAGCAGATATTCCTCAACTTGCGCGTCGGGCGCGCCAGCGCCGAAGTCGTCGTCTTTTTCTTCGTGCTCTTGACTTTGACGGCACTACAGCTGTGGGTCTGGCGGCGCAGGGGTGCAGCATGAGCAGCGCGCGTGCTTCCAGGACCGGTTCGCGCGTCGCCCACTGCCTACTGCTGCTCGGGCTGAGCGCGGTCGCGCTGCTGTGGCTGTTGCCCTACGCTTGGATGGTCATCACAAGCTTCAAGACGCTCCCCGAGCTCGTCGCCGCGCCAGCCGCTCCCCTGCCCTCCGCTCTCCATCTCGCGGCCTACCGGGAGGTCATGACGACCATGCCCCTGGGGCGCTATTTCTTGAACACGACGGTCATGGCGCTCGGGATCGCCCTGCTGCAGATGGCCGTAGCGCTTCCTGCGGGCTACGCCCTGGCCAAGCTGCACTTTCGCGGCCGTACTCTCGCCTTCGGTCTGGTCATCGCGACGCTCTTGATCCCCGCACAGGTGCGCTTCGTCCCGGTGTTCACGATGCTAGCCGCCGCTGGCGTGGTCAACACGATGTCGGCCCTGATCCTGCCGTTCGGGGTGAGCGCCCTGGGGATCTTCCTCGTGCGTCAGGCCCTTTTCAGCGTACCGGATTCGCTCATTGAGGCCGCCCGCATGGACGGCGCCGGGGAGCTACGCATCATCTACGGGCTGCTGGCGCCTCTGCTGGTGCCGACTCTGGCAAGCCTGTTCATCTTCAGCTTCGTCTATCACTGGAACGACTACTTCTGGCCGCTGGTGATGACCACCGACGATGCCGTGCGCACGCTGCCCCTGGGCATCGCGCTGCTGCGAGAACAGGGGACGGGCGTGCGCTGGCACATCGTGATGGCGGGCAACGTCGTGCTCAGTATCCCGGCGCTGGCGGTGTTCGCCGTGGCACAGCGGCACTTGTTGCGGGCCGTGGTTGGGCGGGGGGCGATCTAGACGCCGCAATGGCCTCGCAAGCGGCTTCGCTCCGTTCTGGCTACCCGATACGACGCGCTGCCCTCTGAACCCAAGCGGGCGTGTCCTCGAGTCCAGGGGTGCGAGATTGGGCAATGATCTATTTGTGAGTCATCTGGCTTGAAGATGATCCATTTGTGAACCACACGACGCACAATCCGCTCACCGTCGAATAGGCGGACGCCGGACCCGTATTGCGCAGGAGGGCATTTAGGGTCAGTCCGGGGGGCAAGGGATCTCCCCCCGGTTCAGGAAAAGTCCTCGAATCGGGCAAGGAAAACCGTCTCAGCTGCCATTGCGTCGCGCGCGACGAGTTCGCGCAGAGGACGCGGGACCGATGCAGGCAACGCCCCAACTCGATCCGCGACGTCATCTTCACTCGGAAAGCAGGATTGTAGGCAAGCGCCAATCCGGCACCTGTGGATTGACGCACGTCACCCCAACTGCCATCATGCGTATGCGTGCCAGCCGCCGCGACGTGCCACCGCTGGCCGAGTCCCGCCTGCAGCACGCGCGACAAGACGCGACTGCTGGGCGAGGCACCGTCAGTCCCGGACAATGTGCCACCCTTGAACGTCCCAGCGAGCTGGCCCCGTGGTTCTCGCATCCTTGCCACCCTGTCGGAATCCGTCGTCGACCGCGCATGTCGGATCAGTAGCCGCTTCGTTAGGCCCCATGGTGCCCCATGAAAAGCCTTCATCTAAGGACTTGCACAACACTAGGTATTACCCTGCTTGTCTCGGCACCGAGCCTGGCCTCGGCGCAGACCGCAACGGTCGACCTCAATGCTCAGAAGCAGTACATTCGCGGCTTCGGCGGCATGGTCCACATACCTTGGGCCGGAGATCTTTCGGCTTCCGAGCGAACCCTGGCCTTCGGCAATGCCGATGGGCAGCTGGGATTTACCATCTTGCGAATTGCGGTACCGGACGGCAATACGAGTGTTTCGAGCTACGTGGCTACCGCGAAGGCTGCCATCGACGCCGGCGGCCTCGTCTACGCGTCGCCTTGGAACAGCGCCGGAAGCATGAACTCCTCCGAGTTCGCGTCCTACGCGGATCATCTGAGTAGCTTCGTCTCCTATATGAAGAGCCAGGGCGTGGAGCTATACGCCATCAGCGTCCAGAACGAACCTGACTATGGGGCACAGGCTGGCTGGAGAGCGTGGTCTGCAGCGCAATGCCATGACTTCGTTCTGAACTACGGCGACAAAGTCGGGACGAAGCTCATGAGCTGCGAGTCGTTGAACTACTCCAAGGGCTTGTACGATCCCATCCTCAACGACGCCGCGGCGCTCGACAAGCTGGGCGTCTTGGGTACGCATCTGTACGGCACTCCTGTGAACGGCTACCCGTATCCGCTCTTCGACCAGAAAGCCGCCGGGAAAGTGGAGCGCTGGATGACAGAGCACTACACGGACAGCAACACGGACGCGAACCAGTGGCCCAATGCCTTGAATGTGGCCACTGAGCTGCACAACTCGATGGTGGAAGCCCAGTTCAACGCGTATACGTGGTGGTACATCAAGCGCAGCTACGGACCCATCAACAACGGCGTCACGAAGCGCGGATGGTGCATGGCTCACTGGTCCAAATTCGTCCGGCCCGGATACTACCGAGTGGATGCCACGAAGAGCCCGTCGAACAGCGTGAAGCTTTCTGCGTTCAAGGGCCCCAGCGACGTCGTCCTCGTGGCCGTGAACACGGGCAACTCGTCGGCATCGCTCAATGTCTCGATCCAGGGCTCGAGCATCCCCTCGTTCGACAAATACACCACCTCTTCGAGCAAGAGCTTCGCCAACGAGTCGGCGGTCCAAGCCTCCAACGGCTCACTGTCCGTGACGCTCGACGGACAGAGCGTCACCACGCTTCACGGGACGGGTGATGTGCCTTTCGGCACCGGGGGTGCCACGGGGACCGGCGGTGCTTCGGGCACCGGTGGCTCCAGCGACACCGGTGGCACGACCGCTACAGGCGGCCGCAGCGCCGTGGGGGGCCGCTCGGCCAACGGTGGCAGCACCGCTGCAAGTGGTTCCGGCCCCACGGGCGGCCGCTCGACAAACGGTGGAAGGAGCTCCTTTGGAGGCTCCACGGCCACGGGCGGCACGGGACCGACAGACACGGGCGGTACGACCGTCAGTGGGGGCGCCGGTGGCAGCAGCATCTCGACCGGTGGCGTCATGCCGGCAACGGGAGGTACCGCATCGCCCGCCGGAGGCACGACGAACTCCAGCGCAACCGGTGGACTGCCTGCCTCTGGCGGCGCGCCGACTTCGGGTAGTGCCGTGCAGACCGCAGGCGCAAGCACCGACGCCGGTGCCACGGGCATCGACACGTCGTCAGAGGAAGCCGGCTGCGGTTGCCAAGCTGCCGGCGGAGGCTCGCACTCCAGCGCGTTAGGCGCCTTGGGCTTGCTCGGACTGCTGGGGCTTCGCTCGCTCAGGCGACGACCCAGGACGGCCTGACGCCGGGCACGGCGAACCACACAGACAGGACACTAGAGCCCAGCCAGCCGCGCCAACCTGGCCAGACTCCGCCGCCCTGCGCGACCGATGTCCGGGTCGGCAACCAGCGCCGCATACGCTCGTCGCGCCCCAATGCGATCCTCCAGGGCCGCGGCGACCACCAGCCGCAGCCGCCAGCCTTCTCGACGCACCAGATCCGGCTCTAGCTTGCGCCCGAGCGCCACGTCGAGGTGCGTCGCGGCGCGCTCCCATTGGCCGTCCTGGTAGGATCTCCTGGCGAGCAGATAGTCCGCCAGCCCGGAGTCTAGCTCCTCTGCCGACCAGCGCACCAGCGCTTCGATCACAGCGGAACAGGGCTCACCCAATCGGTCGCCAACCAGCAGACTCACGACGGCCCTCCGCTCGATCTCACTCCTCACCCCCGACTTGACGGCGAGCGCGCGCAGTCGCCCTGGGTCGAAGACGACAGGCTCGATCGCCTGATAGGTGCGTCGCGCGTCGGCAACTCTCCCCTGCCAGAGATCCACGTCGGCGCCCGCCTCTCTTCCGGCGGCTCGTTCCAGCGCCGAGAGCCGCGCATCGGAGGCGATGCCCGAGTAGATGGTTCGCGCCCGCAGCGGGTCGCCCTCGCGCACGGCGCAGGCTCCGAGGCCCAGGCGCAGCGAGAGATTGCCTGGATCAAGCCAGCGCGCGCGTTCGAAGGCTTCTCTGGCTCCGACAACGTCCCCGGCCGACAGCCGTTCATCGGCTTCGGTCTGCTCACGGTCGACCACGTGCGGGCAACGTCGCGCGAACAGCGATGGCCGTCCGAAACGCAAACGGGCCTGTTCGAGGACACGAGGGTTCAGTGTCATCTTGGAGAGATCGGCTTGCCAGGCTCTCTCGAGTGACGACAGCCCGCTGCCGCCGGTCAAGCTCTCGAGCTTCGCACCGCCATACCAGGCGCGCAGCGCAGCGGCTCCGTACCGCTCGCGAAACCACCCGACGAAAGCGCCGGCGACGGTATAGGCGAGCGAAGAGGTCTTGGACAGAAACCCCAGGCTGAAGACGCCGTCAAGCCTTGGCAGAAGCTCGAGCTGCTGCATTGCCCTCGCCCATTCTTCGGGCGTCAGCTCTTGGCTGGGAGACGGCGCCGCCGCCACCGCAGCACCCTCGATGAGCCCGGGATCCGGCAGCAAGCCCGCGAACCCACCCGCCACCCGGAAGGGCCCCCGCGCAAACGTGCCCGCTACGACATGCGCGAGCTCATGCCCTAGCGCGTGATGCGGGAAGCGCTCGGCTACCAGATAGATCTCTTTGCGCCACGGCTTGGCGATCTGTGTCGAGGCCGCGCCCGTGAGCCGCCCCTTCTCCTGATCCGAGGCGAACAGAAACACGGCGATCCTGTCTGGAGCGCGAGTCCCGAAAAACGACTCGAGCTCGCCCAGGTGCTGTTCGCAGTCCCGGGCCAGCAGCACGGCATCCCGACGCGCGATGACCGGCGAGAAGGCGACGCTGCAGTGCCCGTTGCGTTCTCGGCCTCGCAAGGCCTCCAGGACTGACGCCGTCGTGCTGTAGTGGCCCATCCGGGTGCCCAAAGCGGCGTGTGTGACGCTGCACAGGGCTGCGGCCACTCCGAGCAGAACGACTCCAGGGCGACCGACCCACACCAGAGCGAGCGAACTCGGCGTCCGGCGAACGTGCAGCGCCAGCACGGCCGCAGCGATCAGCGTCATCATCGACCCGAGTCGATAGGTCAGGAGCTCGCCCGCTGGTTCGATGATGGTGTCGTACAGCGGCCCAGAAAAGAAGCCGAAAAATGGGTCAAAGGCAAACACCATCGGACTCGAGTAGAATCGCCACAAGCTCACGATCAGCCCCGCAGCAGGCCCGAACACCGCGGCCGCCACGGCCCAGAGCGTTCGGCGGCGGCTCGACGTCGAGCCGACCACACTGCCCGCCAGCGCGCCCCACACACCTCCCAGCACGCTGCCTACGCCAGGACCCAGCGCGAACAGGATCAGCCCGCCGAGTGGATCGCACAGCCCCACGCGCAGGCCCTGCAGCAGCGTGGCCAACAGGGCGACAACAGCCACGAGCAGGCCCCCAACCACGCCGCGACCGAACGCTTCCCAAGGCTCCGGTCGCGCGCAAGCGACCTGGAGCGCCGTCGCGATGGCCACCAAGGAAGGCAGCAGCACACCCGACGCGAGCGAGACTTCGTACCCCGGTCCGGCAAAAAGGGGTACTAGCCCGAGCAGTCCGACGTAGAGAGCGGACACGGCTACCACGATCTGGCACAGCCGCGACGCGAACAGGGGCACCAGACGCACCGGGGTCGTCGAGGCGCAGGTGTCGTCGTCGAGCGGCATCCGGCCCCTGCCTGCCCTAGGGTCGCATCTCTTCCAACGGCGGCTCGGCTTGGGCCAGGTGTTCTTGGGAAGCCTGCGCGAGCGCATCCCCCAGCATGAGGGTCAGAGCCTGGTCGAGGTGGCTGACCAGATGTACCGCCAGATCGCTCCGCACCTCGTCGGGAACCTCTTCGAGTTCGCGCGCGTTGCGAGCCGGTATCACTACCTCTCGAATGCCCGCGCGGTGCGCAGCGAGCAACTGTGCCTTCAGTCCCGAAACAGGCAGAACGTGGCCCCGCAACGTCAGCTCACCTGTGGCAGCCACCTCAGGACGGGTTGGCCGCCCGAGCAGAAGGGACGCGACCGCGACAGCCATCGGGACACCGCCGCAGGCCGCATCGTGTGCCGAGCCGCCACGAGGAACGTGCAGGTGCAGATCGAAACTGCGCAGCCACTCGGGATCGAGCCCGAAGCGTTCCGCTCGCGAGCGCACGAACGAGACGGCCGTCGTCGCTGACTCTCGCATCACGCTCTGCATGCCCCCCGTCACCGTGATCTCGCCGCGACCAGGCATGCGCGTGGCCTCGATGAACAGCAGATCCGCGCCGGCCGAAGTCAATGACAGGCCAGCCGCCACGCCCGGAATCAGCGTACGCTCTGCCGTTTCCGGACGGTGCTTGTGCGGGCCGAGCAGCTCCTCGACCAGATCCGGTATCACCACGAGCCCCTCGACGGCAGCGCCCTCGGCCATCTGCACGGTGATGGCGCGACAGATGGCGGCGATTTCTCGTTCGAGATTGCGTACGCCTGACTCGTGCGTGTAGTGATCGATGAGCGCATTGAGAGCTTCGGGCTCGAAGCGAAGCAGCTCCTCGGTTAGGCCGTGCTCCCGGAGCTGTTTCGGTACCAGGAACTGCTCGGCTATGGCGCGCTTCTCCGTTCGGGTGTAGCCGGGCAGATCGATCACTTCGAGCCTGTCGCGGAGCGCCTCGGGGATGTGCTCCCAGTAGTTCGCCGTCGCCAGGAACACGACCTGTGAAAGATCGAAGGGCAGGTCGATGTAGTGGTCGGTGAACGTATGGTTGTGCTCCGGGTCCAGGACCTCCAGAAGCGCCGCAGCGGGATCGCCACGCATGTCCGCACCCATCTTGTCCACTTCATCGAGCACGAGCACGGGATTCCGGGTGCCTACCTTCTTTAGCGCCTGGATGATTCGACCAGGCAAGGCCCCCACGTAGGTGCGACGATGGCCGCGGATCTCGGCCTCGTCACGGACTCCGCCGAGCGCAATTCGGCCGTAGCGCCGTCCCATGGCTCGCGCGATCGACCGACCGAGCGAGGTCTTGCCCACGCCGGGCGGTCCTACGAACAACAGGATGGGCCCGCGCTTGTCGGTGCGGAGCTGGCGAATCGCGGTGTACTCGACAATCCGCTGTTTGACCGTTTCGAGGCCGAAGTGGTCTTCTTCCAGACAGCGCCGCACCTCCCTGACCTGCACGTTGTCGGGCGTGGACCGCGACCAGGGAAGATCGCCCAACCACTCGAGATAGGTGCGCGCCACCTGGTACTCGGCGGACTGGGGTGTCATGCCCGCGATTCGGCCCAGCTGCTTTCGAGCGACACGCTCGGCCTCCGCTGGCAGCTCCGCTCGTGCGATCCTGTCCCGCAGGACCTCGATTTCGTCGTCCTCGGCCGCCTCGCCCAGCTCTTCGCGAATGGCGCGCAGCTGCTGCCTCAGCGCCACTTCGCGCTGAGACGTGCTCATCTCTTCCCGTACCGAGCCGCTGATCTCGTCCTTGACCTTGAGCACCTCCAGCTGACGCTCGACCATGCCGAGGACGAGCTCCACTCGGGCTCGCGGCTCGAAGGCTTCGAGTATCCGCTGTCGCGCAACGATGCTGGCGTGTTCATCCGGGATATTCGAGGCGATCAGATCCGCGAGCGCTCCGGCTCCACGCACGTTGTCGAGCACGTTAGCCGTTTCCTTTGGCAGGTTCGGCATCAGCTCCAGAACCTCGCGCGTGCGCGCGCGCAGTTGCTGATCGAGCTGTCTGAGCTCCGAATTGGCCCGCGACCGCTCCGGGACTCGTTCGACCATGGCTTGCATGAAGGGCTCGACCTGAACCGCCTCGACGATACGAAACCTCCCGAGTCCGTTGAGCACCAGACTGTAGTTCGAGCGCCCGAGTCGGATCACCTTGACGACCCTCGACAGGGTGCCCACCGTGTACAGATCGTCGAAGGTCGGCTCGGCAACTTCGGGCTGACGTTGAGTGACAACGCCGATGATCGCCCCGACGTGGGCCAGCGCCTGCTCCACCAGTCGCACGCTCCTGGGCCGTCCGACGTTGACGGGCACGACCGACATAGGAAACAGTACGGAGTTGAGGAGCGGCAGCACAGCCACGAGCTCCCGGCCCCGTGGCCCGGGCATCGAGGACGAGGGCATACGCGCACACTAGTACGAACGGGAAACGCGTCCAGCAACTGGACGCGGCGCGTAGGAAACCCGGGTTGCGCTGTCGCTCGATGCTGCCCGCTATGGTAAGGGCGGGGCGTGATCAGAGCATCCGAGCGGCGGCGACTCGCCCGAACCCTGGGAGCGGCCCTGGCCTTGGCGGCGTCCGCAGGGTGCACCGACAAGCGCCCCCCGGCCACTCCGCGCGAGGCGCTGGTCAGCTACGCGGCCGCACTCGAGGAAGGCCGCATCGAGGACGCCTACGCCCTGCTCAGCGAGGATGCCAAGCGCGAGCTGACCTTCGATGCCTTCAGGCGCATGGTGCTCGAGAACCCCGAGGGCATGCGTGACATCGCCGAGCAGCTCACCCGCCCGTCCGGTCCCCCTCAGGTCACGGCGACCGTCACAACGCCGGGTGGCCAAACGCTGCTGTTGGTCTACGAGAACGGCCAGTGGCGGGTCGATGCCTCGGCCATCGACCTGTACAGTCAGGCTGACCCGAAGCGAGCCATTTCGTCGTTCATACGCGCGTTCGACCATCGGCGCTACGACATATTGTTGCGGTTCGTCCCGGACGATGAGCGCCAGGGGCTCGGGGAGGCTCAGCTAAGAGAGGCCTGGGAGGGCGAACAGCAGCAGCAAATGCAGCAGACGGTGCGTGCGCTCGAGGCGGCCCTGCCCACGGCCGAGGTCGAGCAGCTCGGTGAGCGTGCAACGATGGCGTTTGGAGCAGCGGGCACCGTACAGCTCGTACGCGAGCATGGGGAGTGGAAGATAGAGGACATCGTGCGATGAGCGAGCGCAAGGCGACTGTCACGCGAACCACGCAGGAGACTGCCATCACGGTCGAGCTCAAGCTGGACGGCTCTGGGCTTGGCTCGATCGCGACCCCCCTGCCCTTTCTGAGCCACATGCTAGCGCAGGTGGCGCGTCACGGGCTGTTCGATCTGACGGTCGACGCTCGCGGGGACGTCGACGTCGATGGGCACCACACCACCGAGGATGTCGGCTTGGTGCTGGGTCGCGCCCTGCTCGAAGCGATGGGTGATCGCGCGGGGATCCAGCGCTATGGCTCGGCCACGCTGCCCATGGATGAAGCATTGGTCACGGCGGCCCTCGACCTATCGGGGCGTCCGTTTTTCGTCTACGATGTGTCGCTGCCCAAAGCCAAGATTGGCAACTGGGACACGGAACTCTGCGAAGTCTTCTTCGAGGCCTTCTCGCGCGGTGCGCAGGCCAACCTGCACCTATGGCTGCATCGCGGCCAGAATCTGCACCACATCGTGGAGATCTGCTTCAAGGCGTTCGCCCGGGCACTGCGCGACGCGGTTGCCCTCGACCCGAGGGCCGTCGGCGTGCCGTCCACCAAAGGTGTGCTCGACTGAGTGACCCAGAGAACAGCCGATGCGCCGGGCAAGCGCCTCGGCGGTCGTCCGAGTCAGCCATGGACCTGATCCCAGCCATCGACCTCCTGCACGGCGGTGCCGTGCGTCTCCGGCAAGGCGACTACGCTCAGGTCACGCACTACCCCGTCGAGCCCGCGGAGCTCGCCGCGCGCTGGCGCGGACGGGTGCATCGCCTGCACGTGGTCGACCTCGAGGGCGCCCGCCAGGGGCTTCCGGCCCAACGTGACCTCGTCGCTCGTGTCGCTCGCGCGTTCGGCCCAGGCGTCGAGATCGGCGGCGGCGTGCGCAGCATGCAGGCCATCGAGGAGTACCTAGATCTCGGCATCGATCGCGTCGTGTTGGGCACGGCCGCCTTGCTCGAGCCCGAACTGGTGCAGCGCGCGGCCCTGGCCTACCCAGATCGCATCATAGTTGCAGTAGATGCACGCGATGGTTTCGTCGCGACGCACGGTTGGCTGCAGCAGTCCCGAGTCTCTGCGATCGATACGGTGCGACATCTCGCGCGCCTTCCGCTCGGAGCCGTCCTGTACACCGATATCGACCGCGACGGCACGGAGGCAGGGCCCAACGTTACCGAGACGGTTCGCCTGGCTCGAGAGGGAGGCTTGCCCGTGATCGCCAGCGGCGGCATTGGCGTCGTGGCGCACTTGGAACGGCTGGCCGAGGTGGCGCCTCCCACGCTCATCGGTGTGATCGTGGGGCGCGCGCTGCATGAGGGCCGGTTCAGCCTGGACGACGCCCTTGGCGCACTGGCGCGCTCCCCGGCCCCAGTCTAGCCTCTATGGAGCGCGAAAGCCGTGCAAGCTGAGTCAACTTCCGGATCTGATGCCTCTGGTCGAGAGTCGATTGCCGTGAGTCGACAGTCCGGACGACACCGATTCCGGGCTCTTGACTCATGGCTGTCGACTGTCGACGCGGGGCTCCAGCGCATCAGCCAGCACAACCTATTGGTCGCCATCATGCCTGGTCGGGCTGGGGCGGAGCCCCGCTAGACCCTGTACGGCATCGCTCATGCCTCCGGGAACCCTGTTGCGCAAGGTCCGCCAGCGCCGCCCAAGCCGGCGCCAGTACATCGGGCGCCAGCTCAGGCGGGCGGAACGTCGGCGGTCGCTCAGGCAAGACGCCATGACCCTGCCGAACGTGCTGACCATCGGAAGGGTGGCGATCATCCCTCTGGTGCTGTGGCTGCTCGATCGGGGCACTCCGTCGGACTGCATGTGGGCCGCCATTGTCTATTCGCTGGCAGCGCTCACGGATCTGCTCGACGGCTACTTGGCCCGCCGCATGAAGATCGTCAGCGTGCTCGGCAAGTTCCTCGACCCGCTCGCAGACAAGCTGCTCGTCATGGCCTCGCTGGTGTGGATGGTACCGATGGGCCGCATCGCGGAGTGGGTGGTGGTCCTGCTGCTGGCCAGAGAGATCTCGGTGACCGGACTGCGATCCATCGCCAGCAGCGAGGGCCTGGTCATCGCGGCCGGCGGTAGCGGCAAGAGCAAGACGGCGCTGCAGATGATCGGGATCCTGGCACTGATCATCGGATACCCATACCATCTCTCGCTCGGCTTCATCGATCTCGGCGTGGTCGACTTGGTCGTGGTGGGTCGCGGGCTCATCTACGTCTCGCTCGTGTTTTCGTTGACGAGCGCCCTAGGCTACCTTGGCATGTTCGCGGAGGCGGCCGAGGCACGTCGACGACCGGCTGGCTAGCACTACCGCCGGAATCTTTGCCGCGAGGACGCCCGCCGATCTCGGCTTCTGGCTGCGTTTCGCTGCGCTTCCGGTGCTCACGTACCCTACGTAC
>JAFGIS010000429.1 GCA_016929495.1 Polyangiaceae bacterium
GAAATCGTAGCTGAGCGTGACCGACTCGATGACGTTCTCGTCGGCCTCGTTGTCCCAGTCGCCGGCGACGAACTTCACGGGCCAGGCACGCGATAGCGACCACCGGCGCAGGGTGGTGCCGTCGCGGTCCTGCTGTCCCTCCCGAAAACGTCGTACCGCCGATGTTGCTTCGCAGCGGAACCTCGTTGGCGCCGCTCGTCAGGAACACCGCGCGTCTGCTGGCCCGCGGCCGCGAAGCCGGGCGCCTCCAATTCACTGGCACGAATCAACGCACTCGCATCCGGGTGCACCTCGAACTCGGCGCCCCAGGGCCCGCAATCGCTACGCAGCCTGCCGGGTATAGCGATGGTGCAGTCCGCTCACCACAGGCAGCTCGACGACGTTCCCCATCGAGGGCGGCTCGACGCTTCTCGGATCCGGGGAGTCCTTGCCGAGCGACAGATGCGTCCGACTCCGGTGGTACCCGGCCCTGGAAGCGGGCACACGATCTAGACTGGCCATGTGGCCCACCGCCGTGGCGTCGAGCCTGACGATGCTCCATGCGTCACGCAGCAGTCTGGTTGGATCCTCGCTGTCGATCATGGGCCAGCCTAGCACCCAGGGGGGACAGAAGCCCGGACTAGTGCATCGTTTCGTTGGCAGCGATGACCGACAATGAAGCGAAGTTGTGTCCTGCGTTCCCCCGGGACGAGGGGGACGTGAGCGGGGCCCGACTTCCGGCCTTGGTCACCGTGACGCTCTCGGCCCGTTCCTCTGCCCGCTTCCGTGGCCAACGCCATCGAGCCCCGCCGGATGCAGAGAAATCGGTGGTCCTGGATGATCCGTACGGGTGGCAGCGCTAGCGCCAGGACGATCGGTGAGCGGCGCAATCCAACGAGCATGTACGGAGTGACCGGACCCAGCCCCCACAGCAGGACGAACGATGGCGACGGTCCATGGCATGAAATCTGTCTCCTTGGAGCCTCTTGTCAGTTTCTCGAAGGCGGTTTCGAGCTCGTTCCGTGCGCTTTCAGCGCTGCCCAGCGCTCCCGGCCGGAACCGCTGCCCAGTGGCCAATCGGGGCTATCGGACTCTTCGCCGGTTCGCCGGTATGCGATCCGATAATCAGCGCGCAACATATCTAGGTCCCGCTGAGGCGCGCGGCCAGCAGCTAATCCCGTCACGGTGGTGCGAAAAAAACGACATCTGGCCACGCGAGCCCGTGCACAGCCTCGCCTCCGACCCCTCGGTCGAAAGCGTGCGGCCCGCCAACCTTCGAACGTCCCGTCGCTGGACTGCGGACATCGGATCGCGCGGGTGAACGCCGCGCCCGGGCAAAACCTGCCACGCGGCCGAGTCGCGGCCCGCTGGCGCAGGCGTGGTTCGGACCTTTGTTCCGCGCCACGGGCACGCCTTCTCGCGTCAGAATGCGACGGAGGAGCGAAGCATGACCAGACCGGTCGCACGAATAGGCATTCTCACTGGCGGCGGCGATTGTCCCGGCCTCAACGCTGTCATTCGAGCCGTGGCCAAGGCAGCGCTGAGTGGTGGCATCGAGGTCATGGGTGTCGAAGATGGCTACCTCGGCCTCATCGACGACCGCATCCGGCCGCTCGCCTACGCGGACGTGAGCGACATCCTCACGCGCGGTGGCACCATTCTCGGCTCGTGCAACAAGGCCAACCCTGCGGACTTCGCGCTCCGTGTGGGCGACCAGTGGGTGCGCAGGGACGTGACCGACCAAGTCGTCGAGCACTACGGGGCTGCCCAACTCGACGCTCTCGTGGTCATCGGCGGCGACGGCACCATGAGCGGGGCTGCCCATCTGATGACGCGCGGCCTGCGCATCGTCGGCGTGCCCAAGACCATCGACAACGATCTCTGGGCCTCGGACATCACCTTCGGCCACGACACGGCAGTCGCCACGGCCACCGACGCGCTCGACAAGGTCCACACCACGGCCTCGAGTCATCACCGCGTCATGGTGGTCGAACTCATGGGCCGGTATGCGGGCTGGCTGGCGTTGAACGCTGGGGTGGCGAGCGGTGCCGACGTGATCCTGTTGCCCGAGATCCCTTTCTCGCTCGAGAAGGTCGTTGCCACGTGCGTGGATCGAAGCAAACGTGGTCGCCGCTTCACCATCGTCGCTGCGGGTGAAGGCGCTACCCCCATCGGCGGCGCACGATTCGTGGATCGGCTCGATCCCAACTCGCCGGATCCCATTCGACTCGGCGGTGTCGCCCGGTTCGTGGCCGACAACGTCGAGAAAATGTCGGGGCTCGAATGCCGATCGATGGTGCTCGGTCACATCCAGCGGGGTGGTACGCCCACGGCGCGCGACCGCGTCCTGGCCACGCGATTCGGTTTCGCCGCGTTCGAGTTGCTCACGAAGGGGCGCTTCGGCGAGGTCGTGGTCGAGCAGAAGGGAGCGATCCGATCCGTGCCGATCCCAGAGGTGGCGGGCAAGACGCGGACCGTGCCGCGCGATCATGACATGGTCGGCGCGGCACGGTCCGTCGGAACCTCGTTTGGTGACTGACGGCTCGAATGTGACGCGACGCGGTGACGCCGTGTGAGCACGCGAGCCATACGGTTGCGAGTCGCTTCGTGTCAGCTGCCGACAGCTGCGAATCGGGCGGACGACTCGCTCGACGTGCGTCATGGCCCGGATCGAGAGCCTCGAACGATACGTCGCTATTCTCGGCGCTTCACGCGCAAAGTACCGAATGGCGAACGGCACCTCCAGGCGCTACACGGAACTCGGGCCCCTTGGGTCCAGTGCTTTCCAAAGACGTCAACACGCAACGCAAGCGAGGGATCGACGATGCCGGTCAAAATACTCATTGTCGGGGCAGCTGCCTTGAGTCTTGCCGTGTTGGCCACGCTGGCAGCCACCGTGTTTGCCGTGGATCGCTGCGTCACAGCCAGGCGCGTGAAGATCGAGAAACGGGCCAAGATGGCGACCGAAGCGCGAGGAGAGACGGCGGCGTGATCAAGGCAGCGCAGGGCTGCGACCAGCGCGCTGAACAAGATCCGCCGCCCGGCGCCGGTTTCCTTTCCTGTTTTCGGCCACTTGAAGGCCTTGAGGCGCGAACTAGCTATGTGGAATCGACGACAACAGACAGAAGCAGCGCTGGTCCACCATGAGCGGCGCCAACGAGAGGACGAGGCTCCACGCCTCAGGCAAGAGGTTCGGCAGCTCGCTGCGCTCGACATCGAGATCGACGAGTTCCGCGCCGCGGGCACCGTGTTGGCTGCGCGCCATACTCGGCGTATCGTTGTCGAGCAGGCGCCCGCTCACTTCGAGATCCCGTGTTCCGAAGAGCGCTGCACGGGCGGTGGGTATGATCTCACCTATGAGGTGATGCGCGCGCTCGAGGCGCGACGCACTCTGTTCGACGGTCAAGCAGCGTGTCCCGGTTCGGTTGGATCGGCAGAATGCGGCCGCACGTTGCGCTACGTCGCCCACGCGAGCTACATCGAGGACGCACCCGTATTGGGCCGCGCTCGCGCGAGTGACCGGCGACCCTAGTGCATCGCCAAGCGCATCGAGGTAGCGCTCGACCGGGGCGGGAAGGACAACATCATCGTGCTCCTGGCGGAGCGATCGTGCGCTCGCTCGATCCCGGAGTCGAGATCGCTTCCACACGCGCCGCAGGCACGGACTCGCACCTGTGGCTCAGGCGCACCAGTCCGTTATTGCGACGTACCATGTTGGAATTTGCTGCTGGCCGGGGCCCAGCGGTGGCCTAAGAAGTGCCAGTAATCCATGACGAGCGCAGGGTCTGCAGCCGCGTACACGCCGAAAGACGTCGCACGCAGGGCGACGGATTCGTACACGGACAGTGAGACGGAGCCGCCGCTCCGCGGGGCGATCTTCACGGTCGAGCAGCTGGAGCTCCATGCCAAAGCCCTGGCCGCCACCCATCGGCTCGATCCGCGCCGCCGAAGAGAGCGGCTACTGAAGCGGCTGGCCGACTCGGAACGCGTCATTGCCCAGTCCTACGATCTGATGTCCGCGGCGCACGTTGCTGGGCGACACCTGCCACCCGCCGCCGAATGGCTGCTCGACAATCACCACCTGATCGAGGAGCAGATCCTCAGAACACGGAAGCACTTCCCACCTGGCTACAGCCGTACCCTGCCGCGACTCGCGGCCGGCGAGCTGAAGGGCCTGCCTCGGAGCTACGACCTGATCCTGGAGCTCATCTCGCACGTGGATGGTCGTGTGGACGAGGAAGTGCTGGCCCGGTACATCGCCGCCTACCAGTCGGTCACGCATCTGACGCTGGGTGAGCTGTGGTCGGTCGCCATCATGCTGCGTCTGGGCCTGATCGAGAACCTGCGACGCGTCGCCGCGGGCATGAGCTGGCAGCGAGTGCATAGGGACCGCGCGCTCGCCTGGGTGCAGCGCATCAACGAAGCCGGTGACAAGCAGGAAGGTGCACTGCTGGTGCTGGCCCAGATGGTTCACGAGAATCCACCGCTGTCGACCGCCTTCGTCACTCAATTCACGCAGGCCCTGCACGGGCATGGGGCGGCGACATCCTTCGTGCTGGCGTGGCTGGAGCAGCGCCTGGCCCAACAAGGACAGACGACCGAGGACTTGGTTCGCGCGGATGGCCAACGACAAGCGGCGGACCGGGCCTCGATGGCCAATAGCATCGCCAGTCTGCGCTTCGTCAACGCTACCGAGTGGCCCAGGTTCGTCGAGACGCACAGCGCCACCGAGGAGATCCTCGGTGGCGACCCGGCCGGCGTGTACCGTCGGATGGACTTCACGACCCGCGACGAATACCGGCACGTGGTGGAGACTCTGGCCCGGCGGCTTGGGGTAGACGAAGAACAAGTGGCTCGGGCGGCCGTGGCGCTGGCCGCCGCGCGACACGCCGCGCAGCGCGACGACGCCGCGGGCCACGTGGGCTACGTGCTGGTCGATGAGGGGACGCCGCACCTCGAGCGAGCGCTGCGCGGCGGCGCGGCCGCGCAGCTGTTTCCGCGGGTCCTGCTGCGCGGGCTGAAGCTCCTTCTGTATCTTGGACCGGTCGCGCTGCTGACGGCTGGCGTCACGGCTTGGTTTGTCCTGCGGGCCCGGCTGGTACCGGATCTCCTGGGGGCGGTGGTGGCCTGTTGTGCGGCCCTGGCAGCGTCGCAGTGCGCCATCGCGACCGTGAACTGGTTGGCCTCGATGGTGCGCCCGCCGCGGAGTCCGCCGCGGCTCGATTTCGAGCACGGCATCCCGGACGAGTGCCGCACGATCGTCGTGGTGCCTACCCTCATCACGGGCCCCGAGCGCATCGCGGCGATCCTGGAAGGCCTGGAGCGTCGGTACCTGGCCAACCGCGATCCGAACCTCTGGTTCGGGCTGCTCACCGATTTCGGGGATGCCGACCAGGAGCACCTCGCCGGGGACGAGATGCTGCTCGAGCTGGCCGCCAGCGGCATCCACGCGCTCAACCGCAAGTACATCAGCGGGTCGCTCGGCCGGTTTTTCCTCCTGCATCGGCCCCGGCTCTACAATCCGCAACAAGGTTGCTGGATGGGCCGCGAGCGCAAGCGGGGCAAGCTCGAGGACTTCAATTCACTACTGTGCGGCGACGATCGCGATCGCTTCAGCCGTATCGTCGGCGACGCCTCGCAACTGAGCTCGGTCCGCTACGTGATCACGCTGGACACCGACACCGACTTGCCGTGGGGCGCCGGCTGGCGCCTGGTGGGTGCCGCCGCCCACCCGCTGAACCGCCCGGTGATGGAGGCCCGCGGCCGGCGTCTGGTCCGTGGTTACGCAATCCTCCAGCCGCGAGTCAGCATCTCCCTTCGCAGCGCCCAGCAGAGCCGCTACGCGCGGCTGCTGGCCGGCGAAGTGGGCATCGATCCGTACACCCGAGTGGTATCGGATCTCTACCAGGACCTCTTCGCGGAAGCCTCGTTCACCGGCAAGGGCATCTACGACGTGGGTACCTTCCGGCAGCTTCTGCACGGACGATTCCCGGACAACCGGGTACTCAGCCACGATCTGCTGGAGTCGTGCTACGCGCGTACCGGTCAATGCAGCGATGTGGAGCTCTTGGAGGACTCTCCCTCGCGGTACTTGGCCGACGTCGGCCGCAGGCACCGCTGGATGCGTGGCGACTGGCAGATCGCTCCCTGGCTCGGTCTGACGGTCCGCGACGCGGCGGGCCACCGGAGCCATCCGTGGCTTGCGGCTTTGGGCTGGTGGAAGATCTTCGACAACCTGCGTCGCGGCTTCGTCGCTCCGGCCTATGTCACGCTGCTGGCTCTGGGGTGGGTCGCGCTGCCGTCGCCCGTGGTGTGGACGCTGGCGGTCCTGTCAGTCCTGTTCGTGCCCGAGCTATTGCCCGGCCTGGCCGAGCTGGTGCGGCGCCCATCGAAGCTGCCGCTGCGCCTGCACCTGTCCACCGTCGCGCGTTCGTCCGTGCGTCGCCTGAGCAAGATGGCTCTGTGGCTGACGCTCCTCCCGTTCGAGGCGCTGGTCGCGGTCGATGCCGCCGTGCGCTCGCTGTGGCGAATGCTTCTCAGCCGGAGGCACTTGCTCGAGTGGCAGACGGCGGCGGCCGTCGATAGCCAGCCGGCGTCGAGCTTCGGGCGCGTTCTGGCACGCATGTGGGTGGCCCCCACCGTGGCCGCGACCGTCGCGGCGTTGCTTCTTGTCTACGGCGCTCCGCGTGCCGTCGTGTCGGCGAGCCCGGTCCTACTCTTGTGGTTTTCTGCGCCGTTCGTCGCGTGGTGGGTGAGCCGACCGCTGCCGCCGCGTTCGACCAGGCTCGACGACGACGATCTGCGCTTCTTGCGCGGCGTCGCCAGGCTCACCTGGCGCTACTTCGAGGTGTTCGTCGCGCCGCGCGACAACTGGCTGCCTCCGGACAACTTCCAGGAGCTGCCCAGTCACCGTGTGGCCCACCGCACCAGCCCGACGAACATGGGCCTCGCGTTGCTGTCCAATCTGGCGGCGCATGATCTGGGGTACTTGAGCTCGGGACAGCTGCTGGACCGCACGGCCCGCGCCATCGATTCGATGGCGCAGCTGGAGCGCCACCGGGGGCATTTCCTCAACTGGTACGATACCAACTCGCGCAAGCCGCTGGCACCAGCCTACGTTTCCACGGTCGACAGCGGCAACCTGGTCGGGCACGTGCGAGTCCTGCGCAGCGGTCTCTTGGAGCTCTCCGAGGCTCCGGTGTTGCCAACCGGCGCGCTTGCGGGCCTGCGCGACACGCAGCGCGTTCTGAAGGAAACCGTCGGCAAGACGGAGGATCCGCAGGCCAGCTACGACCGGACGGCGTTTGAGTCCGTCACCCGGCTCCTGCGCCACCAGACCGACACCCTTTCGGCTGCCGCAGCCTGGCTCCATGAGCTCGGCGCGGCGTCCACGCGCTTGGCCGCATCGGTCGACCACCAGCGCCATCCCGAGACGGCCTGGTGGGCAAACGCTCTTGACCGGCAGGTGCAGTCCTTCCTCGCCGATCTGAGCGAATTGGCGCCGTGGCTCGGCGCCGAGCCGCAGGACGGCGAGACAGAGCGGCAGATGGACGCCATCGACCGTGCGCGCAGTCTTCGGGAGCTCGGCGACCTTGCCGAGCGGGCGGCCCGGACGCTCGGGGCGAACGGAGGCAGCCTCGCCGAGGCCCTGCGGCTGGGCGCGCAGCACATCGCGTCACGCCTGCGCCAGATCGACGCTCTGGCCGAGCAATGCTTGGGTCTTTCGGACGCGGACTTCTCGTTCTTGTATGACCGGAGGCAGAAGCTCCTGAGCATCGGGTACTGGGTCGCCGAGCACCGGCTGGACCACAGCTTCTACGACCTCTTGGCGTCGGAGGCGCGGCTGGCCAGCTATGCAGCCATCGCGTCAGGGCAGATCCCTTTCGATCATTGGTTCGCGCTCGGTCGGCGGCTCACCTCGGCGGGCGGCGGGCAGGTGCTGCTGAGCTGGAGCGGCTCGATGTTCGAATACCTGATGCCGCTCCTGGTCATGCCCGCCTTCGAGGGGACGCTGCTCGACGAGACCTGCCGCACGGCCGTGGCGCGGCAGCGAACCTATGGCCGGCAGCGCGGGGTTCCCTGGGGGATCTCCGAGTCGTGTTTCAACGTGATGGACGTCGACGGCACCTACCAGTACCGCGCCTTCGGCGTGCCGGGGCTCGGTCTGCAGCGCGGGCTCGGCGATGACGTCGTGATCGCCCCGTACGCGTCGGTTCTGGCGTTGTTGGTCGATCCGGAGCTGGCCTGCCGGAATTTGCGCCGCATGGCGGAAAGCGCCTATCTGGGCCCCTATGGCTACTATGAAGCCGTCGACTTCACGCCCGCTCGGGCGCAGGCCGGGGAGCGGGAGGGGGTCGTCCAGGCGTTCATGTCCCACCATCTCGGGATGAGCCTGCTCGCGCTGGGGCAGGCAGTGCTGGGCCCCGAGATGCAGCGTCGGTTTCTCCACAATTCGGATTTCCGGGCGGCGACCTTGCTGCTGCAAGAGCGCATCCCCCGCAAGAACGGGCTCATGCACCCGCATGTGCGGGAGGCCCGCATCTCGCTCCGTCCCATGGCGCCTCGACAGGAACCGGACGTGCGCGTATTCACGACGCCCAACACGCCTGTCCCAGAAGTGCATCTACTCTCCAACGGCCGCTACCACGTCATGGTATCGGCCGCCGGCGGCGGCTACAGCCGATGGAACGACTTGGCTGTCACCCGCTGGAGAGAGGACCCCACGTCCGAGTCGTTCGGCGTCTTCTGCTACGTGGGTGATCTGGTGACCCGCCGCTCGTGGTCCAATTCCTTCCAGCCGATGCTGCAGGCCGGGCGCCACTACGAGGCCGTGTTTACGCAGGGCCGGGCGGAGTTTCGTCGTCAAGACGACCACGTGGAGACCCACACTCAGATAGCGGTCTCGACGCAGGACGACCTCGAGATCCGTCGGCTCAAGCTCACCAATCGGTCAAAGACCGTCCGCTCGCTGCTGGTCACCGCCTACGCTGAATCCGTACTGGCACCGGCCGCGGCCGACGAGCTGCATCGAGTGTTCAGCAACCTGTTCGTGCAGGCCGAGCTCTCGCCAGAGCACAGCGCCATCTTGATGACGCGGCGCCCGCGCTCGAAAGAGGAGCAGCCGCCGTGGATGTTCTGTGTGCTGCAGGCCGTGGACGGGGAGGTCGGTACGTGCAGCTACGAGACCGATCGCGCTCGGTTCGTCGGTCGGGGGCGCACCGCCCGTCGACCCGCCGCGCTGGAGGAATGGGGCCCGCTGTCCGGAACCGCCGGGGCGGTGCTGGACCCGTGTGCGGCGCTTCGGCGCGGGGTGGTCCTGCCCGTGGATGGCAGTGCGCAGTTCGACCTCATCATCGGCGTGGCGCCGACGCGTGACGCTGCCTTGGCGCTGATATCCAAGTACCAGGATCACCGCATGGCCGACCGCTTGTTCGAGTCGGCGGGCACCTACAGCCGGGCCGTCCTGGCCCACCTGGGTGCAGGCGAAGCGGAGGCCCAGCGCTATGCCCGGTTGGCGTCAGCCGTGGTGTTTCCGGCCGGTGCCTACCGGGCCTCCAGCACCATCCTGCGGCACAATCGCAAAGGGCAGGCCGGGCTGTGGAGGTACGCGATCTCGGGCGACTTGCCGATTGTCCTGCTTCGCGTGGGCGACGCCGACAACATGGGTCTGGTGCGCGAACTGTTGCAGGCGCACGCCTACTGGCGCATGCGAGGCTTGGTCACCGACCTCGTGATCTGGAACGAGGATGCTTCGGGCTACCGGCGCGTGTTGGGCGACCTCATCCTGGGGCTCGTCGCCGGTGGCAGCGAGGCCCAATGGGTGGACAAGCCCGGGGGGATCTTCGTACGGCACATCGACAACTTCACTGAAGAAGACCGCACGCTGCTGCAAGCCGCGGCACGGATCGTCATCCGGGCGGTGGACGGTCCCCTCGAGCAGCAGCTGGACCGTTGGCAGCGCATGTCGCTACCGTCGAGGCAGCCGCTGTTGGCGGCCCCGCGCCGTGGCGCGCCACCGCGCCGAACCGCGCCGCAACTGCCGGTGCGCCCTGACCTGATCTTCTTCAACGGGACTGGCGGATTCACGCGGGACGGGCGCGAGTACATCATCGACCTCGCTCCCGGCCGTCAAACCCCCGCGCCGTGGGTGAACGTCATTGCCAATCCGCGGCTCGGGACCGTGGTCAGCGAGCGCGGCAGCGCCTACACCTGGTTTGGCAATGCCCAGACCTGCCGCCTGACGCCCTGGAACAATGATCCCGTCAGTGATCCGAGCGGCGAGGCCCTCTACATTCGCGACGACTCGAACGGGCGGGGCTTCAGCCCGACACCCGGCCCCGGCACGAGCGCTGCTCCCTACGTGTGTCGACACGGCTTCGGCTACACCATCTTCGAGCACCGCGAGTACGGCCTGGCCTCGACGCTAACGACGTACGTGGCGATCGAGGCGCCAGTGAAGTTTCTGGCGCTGAGACTCCAGAACCGCA
>JAFGIS010000037.1 GCA_016929495.1 Polyangiaceae bacterium
CCCGTTGGGAGCCTGCCGCACCGTCGAGTACGAGTACACCTCGCCCCGGCCCCGGAAGGGATGGGGGACGAGCCGGGTCTCCCTGCAGCTGCGGCAGACGTCCACGGGTGGGAACCATTGGGCTCCGCACCGGTCGCACGCCGAGCCAACGAGCGCATATCGAGTGTTCCTGTTTCTCCAGATCCGCGGTACTTCCATGGCACGTGGTTCCTGTGGTTTGCCTGATCGCGCTCTCGCGTGGCCTCTAGCGCGGAGCCTCCAGCAGCGTGGTGGCGACCGTCGCCGCACTCCCGCCGAAGCTCTGCGCCATGCCGATCGAAGGTGAGCCGCGAAGCTGGTTCTTTCCTGCTGTCCCTCGAAGCTGGTGAGCCACCTCGACGATCTGGTAGACGCCCGTCGCGCCCACGGGGTGGCCGCGCGCTTTGAGCCCGCCGAACGTCGCTATCGGAAGCTTCCCTCCGGGGGTGATCTCCCCATCGAGCCCCAGCCGAATGCCCTGCCCGCGCTCGGCAAACCCGCAGGCCTCGAGCGACAGCACGGCCATGATGGTGAATGCGTCGTGCGCCTCGAAGACATGCACGTCGCGCGGGCCGAGCCTGGCCTGGGCGAAGGCCTTGTGTGCGCTGCTGGCCGCGGCGTCGAGCCTCAACAGATCCGCCCGGTCGTGCAGCGCCAGCGTGTCCGTGGCCACCGCCGTGGCCAGCACTCGAACGGGCCGCTGGCAATACTGCCGGCTGAGCTCGCTCGGACACAGGACCACGGCGGCCGCGCCATCGCACACCGGCGAGCTGTCGAGCAGGTTCACCGGGTCCGCGATCATCTTGGCCGACAGGAACTCCTTTTCGGTGACCGCGAATCGGAACATCGCGTCCGGGTTGTCCACGGCATTGTTGTGCGCGTTCACCACGAAGGGCGCGAAGTGCTCGTGCCGCACGCCGTACTCGTGCATGTACCGTCGCATCAACAGCGCGTTGAGCGCCACGAACGAAAGCCCCACGTCGGCCTCGTAGTCCGCGTCCGAGGCGGATGCCAGCGCCGCCGTGATGTCGTGCGGCGAGCGATCGGTCATCTTCTCCACGCCGACCACCACCACGAGGTCCAACGCACCCGAAGCCACGGCAAGGACGCCCGTCCGCATGGCGACTCCGCCGGAGCCACAGGCTGCCTCGACGGCGTACGCCTCGATACCACCGAGCCCCGCGTGGTCGGCGATCAGAGCCCCGATGTGGCGCTGACCGGCGAGCTCACCGCACAGCATGTTGCCGGCGATCAGCGCATCGACTCGATCGACGCGCGCATCCCGGAGCGCCGCTCGCGCAGCATCGGCCCCCAGCTGCCGCAGCGATCTATCCCAGTGCTCGCGCACCGGAACCTGACCCAGACCAATGATGGATACGTCTCTCATGGCTTCCTGCCCGCAAAGGACCGCGCGCGTAGGCCGTCCAGGACCTACGCCATCACTATCTTGCCCCTCAGTCTCGCATAGCCGGCGTAGTCGAGGGGACTGTGCCGCGAAACGTACTCGAGCGTCGTCGGTGCGAGCGGCTGCCGCTCGAGAAGGCGCTCGGTGACGCAGAAGCTCATGGCGTCGCTGCCGGCTCCGCTGCCGAAGGACACGACCAGGATGCGGTCGGACGGCTTGGCACGGTCGAGGACGGCGCTCAGCCCGAGCAGGGACGCGCCTGCGTACGTGTTGCCGATGCGGTCGACGAGCATCCCTGTTTCGAGCTGTGCCGTCGAGAATCCGAGCAGCTTGCCTGCTTTCATCGGGAATTTCGGGTTCGGCTGATGGAATACCGCGTACGCGTAATCCCTCGCGGTCACGCCGAGCCCGTCCATGAGCTCGCGAGCTGCGCGGGTCACGTGCTCGAAGTAGGCGGGTTCTCCCGTGAAACGACCGGCGTGCTGCGGGTAGCGCTCGTGTTCTCGTCGCCAGAAGTCCGGCGTATCCGATACGTACGACAGCGAGCCCTCGAGCAGCGCGCACGCATCGTCGGCGGGCCCCACGACGAAGGCCGCACCCCCGGCACCCGCGGTGTACTCCAGGGCGTCTGCCGGACGCCCCTGCGCCGTGTCCATCCCGACGGCGAGCGCGTAGTCCGCCGCGCCCGACCCAACGAGCCCGAACGCCGCCTGCAGCGCCTCTGTTCCGGCCTTGCACGCGAACTGTAGGTCGCCTGCCAGCACGTGGGGAGTCGCCCCGAGGGCCTCGGCCACGACGGTACCACTGGGCTTGACGGCGTACGGATGACTCTCGCTTCCCACCCACACGGCGCGCAAACGGCGCGGATCGACGCCGCTACGCGCCATCGCGTTGCGCGAGGCCTCGATCGACATCGTGATGACGTCCTCGTCGAGTCCGGGCACTGATTTCTCCTTCACCGGCGACATGCAGGCGCCGCCTTTCCATACGCGGCTGACCTCCGATCCTGGCAGGCGATAGCGGGGTACGTAAGCCCCGTGCCCCACCACCCCGATTTCACGACTGGGCTTCATCACCATATGACTCATACTGTGCCGATCACCCCCTCGGCTTGCGGTATTTGCGTTCTGTCGCCGCGGAGCGTCAATACGCTGACGCTTCAAGCACACCCACGAAGTCTACTACTTCACGATGTTCGTGTTATGTGCGACACATCGCCTCTGGTCAACCGAGATCTGCATAGTAATCGCAGCTCACCCCTGGGGGTGAGCTTGGATTGTGAGGGAGCAACTCGTGACTCGTGTCGAGCACGAGCTGTCACACGCATGTCATCGTCTACGCAGCAAGCTCGGGAACACTTGAAACGTTGACCAGCGCCCCCACGTCGAGCAAGGCCACCTGAACTTCGCCGCGCTGTACGAACCCCAGGAAATAGGGCGCAACGCTCAATCCGTCCCCGGAGGCGTGGACTTGCTCACGTGCGATGGCCGTGGGCTCTCCCAGCTCCTGGACCACCAGCCCCACCGAACCCTGTTCGGCAGTGCAGACGACGACGTAGTCCGATGCGCAGACGCGGCTGGTAGCGCGGCTGAGCCGAGCCGCGACATCGAGCACGGGGATGGCTCTTCCACGCAAGTTGAGCACCCCGGCCACCCAAGGGGAGCCTTCGGGCAGCGCGGTCAGAGCCGGCATCATGACCACCTCGATCACGCTGTCCAACAGGAACGCGACTTCACTCTGCCCGCATCGGCAACGAAGCATCATGAACTCTGCCTCAGGCAGCCGCTCGGCCGCAAAACTCGACGCGAGCTGCCGGCGCAGCTCGGACAACTCGTTCTGGAGCCGCTCGATGGCAGCGACGATTTCTTCCCGTTTGGTCACCGCGAATCAGGACTCCCTGCGGCCGGCCGGGGTTGCCTCCCGACGCTGGCGGCGTTCAGACGGTTCGGCGCAACTCATAGGGTTCGTCCGAGGTCAGCGGTCGGGACCCGGACACGTTCGACGACGTCCAGCGGCCGATCATGGCCGCCAGGCGGTCGATGTGGTGCCGCTTCGGGAAATAGGCATCCGCGCCCTTTTCCCGGGCCAGGCAGCGCAGCCGATCCTCCGCGATGCTGCTCATCAGCACGACGCGGGCTCGGCCCACGCTGCGAGAATCCAGGCAGCCGAGCAGAGCCGGGCCGTCGATGCCCGGCATCTGCACGTCCATCAAGACGACGTCGTAGGATCCCCTGCGGATCTGGGTCAGCGCTCCGAAGGCTCCCTCATGCCAGTCCACCTGGTGCCCGTCTGCGGACAGGCGCGCCTGCACCAGTCGTGCGAACAGTCGGTCGTCATCGACGAGAATGATGCGCGCCATCTGCTTCCAGCACTCCGCTACTGACCACTCCAACGTCGCTTGCGGCGTATCGATTAAGCCCCCCGGATGACCCGGCCGAGTCCAACCGACAGGCCGAGCCAACACTGGCCGCGGCTACATCCGGTACGTGCCCGACAGCGCGAACAGGAACCCCCTGACCCCGTATTCGCCCGGCAGCGCCGGTGGCTCCGGTGCGCTCAGGCTCTTGCTTCCCCACATGTAGTATCCACCCAGGTCCACGTCGAAACTGGAAAATGTTGTCCCCAGTCCACCGTGCAAACTGTGGAGAATTCCCGGCGGCGGCAAGAACGGTTGGGGGTGCTTCTCGGACGTGGCGCTCTGCGATATTCCGTAGCCCACGCGTCCTGCGAGCTGTTCGGGCATGAACTGGTACTCGACGCCCGCAGAGGCCGTGAGGGTGTTGTCCCAGTCCATTTCGTTCGCGAGCGTCTGCATCGTGCCGTCGGGCAACGTGGTTTCGACGACCTGTTGTTTGCCCGACTCCTTGTACAGCATGTACTTGAGGTCCAGAGCCAGGAGCAGGCGGTCTTGCAGCAAGCCCTGGGCCACCCCCACTTTGAACGTGTGAGGCGTGCGGAACTTGGTTTCGGTGTCCATGGCGACGCCGCCCTCCGGCGTCGTGTCCCCTGACAGGTCCACCACGACCTTGCTGCGGTAGGTGAGCCCGAGCCGCGTGCTCTCGGCCACGCGGGCAAACAAACCGAGCTGCGCGCCCAGGAAATTGAACCCCGACAGGTCCATTTCCATCGGGACCATCACGGGCGCGCCCGTGCTCATGTCCACGTTCACCGCCTTGAGCGACTGGAGCATGTACGTCGCGCGATAGGCCAGGCCCACCGCGATGTCCTTCGTGAAGGCGTAGGAGATGCCCGGAGCGGCTTCGAACAGCGCCGCTGCGTTGGACAGATCATTGCCTCCGAGCGCCGGCAGGTTCTCGTACGAGGCTCCGAAGCCCACGGTCGGGTACACGGCCATCCCGATCACCCAACGCTCGTCCAGGCGGTAGCCGCCGCCGAGCAAGAACATCGGAAACGGCGCCATGCTGCTTTTCTTCTCGACGTTGGGCTGTGCCACCGGTGCCTTCAGCCACGAGGTGAGCGGGGAGATGGAAGCCGTCACGGCGCCCTGTTCGATGCCCTGCAGGCCTGCTGGGTTGTGATAGAGGGACGCGCCGTTGTGGGTGTACGCGACCCCGGTGCCGCCCAGGGCCGCATTGCGTCCGTCCGTGAACGCCGGCGGCTCGATGTTCGCGCCGGCCATCTGGGAAATGAGAAAAACCACTGCGCCCGTGCTGGTGGCGCGCATCATGTGTGACATGGGTGCCCTCCCAATGGGGGTTGTTGAGCCCCAACATACGGGCAGCGGGTGTTCGGCAATAAGAGGGAATAGTATCGCACGATGCAGATCCCAGACGGGGCGATCTGGGTGCTCTGCTACACCAGCACACCTGGTCAGTGTAACCCTGCCAACGGAGCAAAGGCTTGAACGGGCGCGTCGTTCCGTCAGCAGGCTGACGGACGAGCGGGGACGCGAGATGCCGTGACCACCCCTAGGGGTGATGAACGATGTGTCGCGTGGGTGACGCACGATGCACGAAGGGCCCAACAACACCAACGAGAGCAGGCGCATCACCCCTAAGGGTGAGACACGATTGCTACTAATCTCTTCGTGACGGCGCGCCGATGCTGGGCTAGACTAGGCCGTCATCATGGGGCAGATATCGGGTGTTGTTCCCACCGCGGTCGTGGACCGTCGGGCTCGCGAGGCAGCCGCCACCGAGTACCTGGCGCGCGAGTTCTCTGCAGACCACGGCTTCGCCAGCTGGACCTCGCCCTTTCGCGACTTCTCGCGCCGCGTGCGCGCGCCGGCCGAATGCTTCACGAGCGCGGTGATCGGGCAGGTGCTGACCGACGGCGGGCTCGAACCCCCCTATCTCGGCGGCCTTCTGGACGTGGTGGGCACGTGCATCAACGAGGAGGGGTTCATCCATTTCTTCCAGGACCCATCGCTGCTCGAAGCCGATGTGGACTGCACCGGCGTGGGGCACGCGCTGCTGCTCGAGTCGGGGCGGGTCTACCCCAGATTCGTGGACACCATCGACCGGCTCGCGAACAACACGCGCTCGGACGGAATCATTCAGGTGTACGCGAACGCTCGGGAGGAGCACGAGGGACGGGTCGATGAGTGCGCGCTGGCGAACGCTCTGTACTTGCTGTTCGTGGTCGGCAGAGAAAACGAAGCCGAGCCGTCCTACGAGCTGGTCCGAAGGACGCTCGTCGACGAGGGCTATCTCTGTGGGTCGCGCTACTATCCGTGCCCGGACACGTTTCTCTATTTCATGTCGCGGATCGTTCGGGATTTCCCGCGTACGCACGCCGAGCTGCTGGAGCTACTGCGGCGTCGACTCATCGACCGGTTCGGTACGGATACGTCGTGTCTGGATCGCGCGATCCGCGTGGCCGCGGCGGACAATGTCGGGGTTCTCGATATTCCAGATTTGGAGGTTGTCGCTCAGGCGCAACGGCCGGATGGTTCGTGGGCAGCGGCGCCGTTTTTCTGTTTCGGTGAGAGCCAGCGCTATCTCGGCAGTGAAGCGCTGAGCACGGCGTTCGCGGTGCGGGCGCTGGTGGTCGGGGGGGAGAAGGGGATCGAGGAGATGAGGGAGGCGATGCGTAGAGGGGAGAGGGGCGGCATTCGGTGGGGGGCGAACGATGGAGAACGCGGCGAACGCCGGGTGGCGGAGGGATGGGAATCGGGGCGGTTGAACCCCACAACGTGAGGCGTCGGCGATGACCGCAGCTCGTTCCCTTGGAGAAGCCAACGGCGCAGACCCGCGCGACCCTGCGCGCAGTTCGGGATTTCGGCGGAGGAATACATCTGCACCCAAGACTGGCGCACATAGCGGTGTCCGGAGTCGGTCGCTTCAGGTCGTGGGGCGCCCCGTCAGCCCCCGAGACCGTGTGTGGCGTGAACGTTGGCCTAGCGTCCAACGTTCGGCGCAGGGCCTCCGGCGCCCGGGTTGCGCGCGTGTTGGGCGAGGCAGTCAAACAGGTGGGAGATCGCGGTGACTACTACACTTCGAGAAATGTATTGTCCGTTCCCGTCTCTCCTGAATCCGCATACACAGGTGGCGCAACGCGAGACGGCAGCATGGGCCGCGCGAATGCGGCTCGTACCCCAAGATGATGCCGGCGGATTGCTTGCGACAGAACGATACACGGAGCTAGTCGGGCGACTGTATCCGCGGGCAGATCGCGAAACGCTGCAATTGCTCTCCGATTGGACGACGTGGCTGTTTTTGCATGATGATGTGTGCGACAAGACACCCATGGGCGCCGAGCCGGCCATGCTGCGCGATGAGTTTGCCCATTTTGGCGCAATCCTCGCACGCGAAGTTGGGCCTCGCGTCGACAGGCCTCTGGATAGCGCGCTCGTAGACCTTCGCGAGCGCTTCCGCGCACTCGCTCCGGAGACTGACTGGTTCTTGCGCATGTCAGTCAGCGTACACCAGTACTTCGAGGCGTGCGTATGGGAGGCGGCCAATCGGAAGGCAAACCGAGTTCCATCGCGCATCTCGTTTGAGCCCATGCGACGCTATGCGGGTGGCATGTGGATCTACTACGACTTCCTTGAGCTGGCGAACAGAGAGACTCTTCCTCTGGGAGCTCGATGTGACGCGACGATAGTCAGGTTGCAGGAGCTAACGGGAAACGTCGCGTGTTGGACGAACGACCTGTTCTCGTTCGAAAAGGAGTCTGCGTGTGGGGACGTGCACAGCCTCGTCCTCCTTCTGCTCTACGAAGGCCGCCTCAAGGCCGCGGAAGCGCTTGAGGAGGTAATGCGGCGCTGTGAGGCTGAAGTACACGAGTTTGTGAGCCTGGAGCTCAGGCTGGACCCGGAACTTGGTACAGACTGCGTTAGGCGCTTCCTGGAGGGGTTGAAGACGATCATGAGAGGCAACCTTGACTGGTCGCAACGTTCAGGGCGATACTCTTGTTCGCTTTCGGATGAGACCACGAACAAGATTGATTCCTACTTCGCGTCTCTGCGCCCGGCCCGAGGTGAAGCTGCACGTGTACTCAGGACCGCCTAGCCAGCGCCGCCGACGTCCCGGTGAGTTTGGCGGGGCTGACCAGGGACTGCGCAATCGTCCCCGCGCCCTGGCAGGGCACCCGCGGCACACCACGCTGCCAGGCGCCACTACTGCCAGTGACGTCCAGGAAGCCCCCCGGCTAGCGTGTACTATGGCGAAGTCGCGCGAGAAGCGGCGCGGAACGTTCGGCGCGCCCGTGACCAGTGGACGCGCAGAGAAACGCAACGAGAAAGCGAGATCGCCGGACGTCGTTTCAGAAGAGAGTCCGGCCGTAGTGCTACGCCGCCGCTCTGTCGAGTATGGATCCTCTACTCCTGGTGCGATGGCCCACGCGGGCAGGAAGCGCCAAAGCGGCCCTCAGCCAATGCCCTTGGACGTCAGGTGAACCGATGCTGCAGTACGCCATCTATACTTCGATCGTTCTGGCCGCCGCCGTTCTGGTGATCGGGTCGTCATACCTGCGCTACGGATCCGGAATCGCGACAAAGATCGCGGCTACGCTCGTGCCTCTCATGATTTTCGCTGGCCTGATGTCGTTCGCGATGGGCGTTGAGAACAGCACCAAGGTGTACGTGACACTGTCGTTGATATCGGTAGTGGTCTCGGCCGCGGCTTTCTTTGTGCTGTACCGCGTCCTCGTCGTTAGACTTGAGCGGTCGGTCAGTAGCCTGTCTAGCAGTACGTCCCAACTCTCCGCCACCGCCAAACAAACCGCCGCCACCGCCGCCCAGCAAGCCGCGACCGTCAACGAAGTCAGCTCCACCATCGGCGAGCTCACCGAAACGAGCGCCGCCGCCGCCGCCTTCGCCAAGGAGGTCATGACCGCGAATGCCAACGTTCTCGCCAAGGGAGAGGAGGGCATGAGGGCCGTCGAACAAGCTCGCAGCGTGCTCGACCTCATCAGCCAGGTGGGCGAAATCGTCGAAGCCATCCGCGAGTTCGCCAGCCAGTCGAATCTGCTTGCCGTGAACGCCCGTGTCGAGGCGGCCAAAGCAGGCGAGCACGGACGAGGCTTCTCGGTCGTAGCCGCAGAAATCCGCAGCCTCGCCGAGCAGAGCAAGGAATCGGCGCAGCGCATCTGGAAGGCCGTGGCTAAGGCGGAAGAGGGACGCCGGGCGCTCGACGAAGCGTCGCAGCGCATGCGCGATCTGCTGACGGCTCTGGGCGCGAGCGTGGACAACGCACGTCAGATTGCCGCGACGGTGGGGCAGCAATCCGCCGGCATCCAGCAGATCTCCGAGGCCATGTCCAACGTGGCCGAAGGCGGCCGAGCGTCGGCGTCTGCGACCGAGCAAGTGGAGCAGGCGGTGCTCTCGCTCCGGGGCGTGGCGACTCAGCTGCAGACGTACATCACCGGGACGCGCAAGTAGAGCAGGTGCGCAAAGGTCGAACGGCAAGCAGCTTGTTCGGTGGATTCTGGAGTGCGTACTTCGCGACCGTGTAGACCGGGAACCTCACGCCTTCATCGAACCGGATTCCGTCCTGTCGCTCTCGGACTACCAAACGGCGCTATGCGCCACCGCCACGTACTGGGAGGAGCAATCGCCATGAGCGCCGAGGCACAGGCCCGCTACAGGATCCTGCTGTCGACCCTGCTTTTCGAGCGAGAAGCTGCCGGGGGCGACCTACCGGAGAGCGACGAAGCCAAATTCGTCGGCTTGCTCGATGAAGTCTGGTGGCAGCTGACAGGTGCCGAGCAGGATGAAGTCGAGCGCGAGCTCGAACACGAGAAAGCGCTCACCGCTCCAGAAACACTCGGCATCGTGGATTGCACGGTGTCAGAGGGCACGAGCGCACTGCCGCGTCAAGCGGCCTAGCCATGTACCTCACCGCCCATCACGTTGTGAGTCCTCCACCGGGTCGTCGGGAGGGAATCAACGTGTTTCTGTACCTGCACGGTCCTCTTGCGTGCAACGATTCCGAGTTGGTGCGTGTGCCGGACGAGAACCCCGGGCGCCTCGTTGCTCAGTCGATTTCGGTTCCACCTCCAGGCAACAGTGTGCGCAGCTACCTGGACATCGCCGCGTCTGACGACATCCGTTGGGAAGACGTTCGCGTTGGCTTGATGGATTTCACCGGTCAGCGCCAACCTGGTCCGCTGCCTTGGTTTGGATATGCCGGGCGCTGCTATTTCCAGCTAGGCATGGAGCTTGAGCTCGGACATTGCTGGCGGAAGGAGCTCGCTGTGCTGTATCGGGCGGCCCAGGCGTTACGGCTGGCGTTCCCATAGCGGCCAGAGATCTCCGCCAGCGCTCCGCTCCCCAGGCCTCGGACGACCAGGCCGCGCGGGCGATGCGACTGCGCAACCAGCTGTGGACGCTCCTGCTCGCGCGCATGCGGCGTGTTCGCACCGTGGCCCGCCACGTCTTTCGCCTGTATCCGGACATCGCGCAGCAGGCCACCAGCCGCTACCTGCGCCGCCAGCGCGCCCAGGCGCGCCGAAAGGCGCAGACCGGGCGCAGGCGCAGGCGCCGGCGGGCAACGGCGGGGGCTGACGGCCTCCTGGCGCGGGCAGCAGCCCCGAGGTCGACAACTCGTCGGCTACGGTGCACCAGCCTTGGAGAGGAGCTGACCAACGAAGGCGACGACGTCGGCTCGCAGCTCGTCGTCTTGACCGCCAGTGACGAAGGCGGCGACGCCGCCCCGGATTGAAGAACCACGCGACGAAAACAGTTCTGTTCGCTCCGCTGTTGGCATGGGCAGTCGTCGGCTGTTCCACAGCCCATGAAGACGTCGAGACACCGAATGCGGCCGGGGCCCCTGCGCAATCGGGTGGAGCCGCCGTCGCAAGTGCGACCGGCGGTGAGTTCTCGG
>JAFGIS010000430.1 GCA_016929495.1 Polyangiaceae bacterium
CGAGATGACCGCCTCCTTGCGCACGAAGGAGTAGAGGAACCACCCGACCGAGGGCACCATGGCGCTCGCCAGGTCCAGCCGGCCGAGTGCCGACTCGGCTCGCAAGAGGAGCGAGGCGACTTCACCGTCCAGAGTCAGCGCCGGGTCGTGCGGCGGCAGCGGCCCGGGGATGAAGGCCGCGACCTCCTCGCCGCCCACCCGCGTTCGCTCGTATCTTCCCGTGATCCTTGGCATCGCAGCATCCTCGACAAGATATCTTGCCGAAGACCTGGTTGAAAGTAAAGCGGTCTTTCTCTGTGTATCACAAAAGGAAAGAGCGCTTGCTTTGCGTCATTTCCTGGTCGAACCCTTGCTGCGCGCGCCCTTCCTGCCCTGCAGCTTGCGCAGCACCTTGTCCGGCAGCGGCTTGAGCAGCTCCGGGTTCTCGGCGGTCGCGTTCTCCAGGCCGATCTCGTCGAACACGATGTCGACCTTGCGCGTGTCGGGGTTCCAGGTGGCGGCCCAGACGAAGGTGCGCACCCAGTGGTTGAGCTCGCCGCGCGGGAGCGATGGCCACAGTGAGACGACGTTCTCGAGGAAACGGCGAGCGTTTGGCGAGAGGTCCCGGATTGAGCCTGGCGCCTGGAGACGGCGCAGCACCTCCTGCTCGACCTCGCGGGCCGCGACCTGAACAGTGGGCCGACACGCTGGACCTTGTGAGCTGCCGCGGCAGCGATAGTAACGCGGCACGTCGTCGGCATTCTCGATGGTCACGGCCCGCGACGCCGAGGTCGTCATCGGGCCGCTGCACCTGCCGCACAGGAGCACGTGGCGCAGCAGGTACGGGTCCTGCTCGAGCGGGAGCAGCGATCGCCGGCTCGGCTCGCGGAGACAGCTCCGTCACCGGCTTCTCTTGCCTTGGACGCTGCGGGCAGGAAGTCGGTTCGCCGCAAGCGAAGCCTCGCGAGCGGCGACATCGTGATCCTCTTGGACGCCTTGATGCGTCGTCTGGGCGAGGGGCTACCGGTCAACGCAGCGCCGCGCCCACGGAACGATCAGGACGAAATCGGCGCGGACGAAGAAGATGGCGGCGAGCTCGCCCGCGAGGCGCCCGACTTCGAAGTGTTGGCGAAGGCCTGCCGAGGGAAGGTCCGGCGCTTGATCAAGCGAATGAAGGGGCAGTTCGAACTCGCCACCGCCCCAGACCGGGCTCGTCGCGGCATCGTCCAGTTGGCGGCCGTTCTCGGGGTGGTCCGCACTCTTCGCCTCGTCGGGCAGCGTCCCGAGTGGCGTCGAACGCAGCTCGCGCTCGTCGACCCTGATGACGAGTGGCGACTGTTCGAGGCCGCGGTGCTGGCGGTTGTATGGGGCGCCGACGCCCTCGCACCGCGTGCCATCGCCGATGCCGGTGGCGAGTGGTTCGACGAGCTATCCATGGTCACCGGCTTGCTGGCGTGGCTGGCCTGGGACGTGGAGATCGACGCCGACGAAGCCTCGAAGCGCGCTGGCCTGCAGGGCGTCGAGGACGAGAGCTGGTACTCGGTTCAACTCCTCGCCACGCTCGGGCCGTGGCTTGCTGGCGACGAGAGCGCCGCGACCGCTCTTGAGGAGAGCGTGACGCGAACCCCACGCCACCGAGTCGATGCCGACAGGTGGCTGCGCATCCACATCGCCCTGGCAAACGCCTACACACAGGTAGCAGCTGCCCCCGACCAACATGGGCAAACGGGGCGGCACCCGCAGCCCGGCGACCTGGTCGTGCTGAGCGAACGTGAGTCACCCAGGGTGCGGGTCGTTCTTGATGTTCGTCCTGGCAGTGACGAGCGCAAGGTCGTGTTCTTCGATCCCGGAGCCACCAACGAGGAGCGCGCCTTCTTGGTCTCGCGGGTGAGGACGCTTCCATGGACGCCGGCCTCCGAGTCGGCGGCGGTGTCGGCATGACGCAAGGGAAGCCCAGCGAGTCGCTGCGATCCGATGAGCCCATCCGCTTCGGCGAAGATGACCGTCTGGCGCGAGGGCGGTTGGTCGATGTCATCGCCGGCCACATCCTCGCCACGAATGCACCTGAATCGGTCGTGATCGCCCTCAACGCCCCATGGGGGGCCGGGAAGTCGTCATTTCTCAACCTGCTCGAAGAAGGTCTTGCCCCCGCCAAGGACGACGAGAAGAAGACGGGCAACGAGCCGATCATCATCCGGTTCAACCCCTGGCATTACGGGAGCATCGAGCAGCTTGTCCGGATGTTCTTCGCCGAGCTGGCCCGCGGCATCGGGACGGCTGGGCGCCAGGAGTTGGGGAAGAAGATCGGAGACCTTCTGAACGCCGCGGGCGCCATTGCCTCGGTGTTCTCGTCTGGAGCTGGGTCGCTGCTAAAGGACGCTGGGAAGACCCTCAAGGAGGACAAGGGGCTGCCCGAGCCGCCACTGAGTGTAACCGGCCAGCTGGCCATACCCGAGAGGCTCCTGCCATGGGAGCGCGACCTGCTCGCAATCTTGCTTGAGGCGATCGATGGCTCGGTCCGGCGGAAGAAAACCAACATCGAGGTGCTGTCATGAGCGGGCGGGCGCGAGATGTCTGGGTGAGCTACCTGCGCGTGAGTACGCCGGAGCAGGCAGCCAGCACCGACGTAGTTCAGGTCGATGTCCACCGAGAGTCGTGGCACGTCGAACATGAACAAATTGAGAGCGGTGCCGCCCTTCAGGACCAGTCGCCCCTTGAGGAAAGGATGGCTTCGGAGCCCCTCAAGCAGGGCAAGCAAGCGCTCCACTTTCCCGATGGGTTCGAGCATAAAGCCGGTTTCGGCTGCAGCACGAACAAGATCAATCTCGGTCACCATTAGAGCACCTCCTCCCAGCTCTGCGACAGAATCTGCTCCGGAACGACGAGGTTCCATCGCGTCACGAGCTTTCCTGATTGACGTCCAGGATCGAAGTAGCGCGGCTCGCCCGGGCCGAGCTGCCTAAGTGCATCGAGGTGTGAGTCCTCCACCATGAGCGCGTCCCGGTGCTGCTCCAGGAAGAAACCTACCCGGGCTGCAGCGATGGCTGAACCCAGCTTCTGCGCGTAGTCGATGACTGTGTCGAGATCGAAAAACTCCACCTGCTCGAGCGAGCGCCAGACCTCCTCCCATCCAGCTCCCTTGTCCGGCGCGTCGAGAACATCGACGAGTGCACGCTCGAGCGTCGTGACTCGCGCGGTTCCACCCGCGTGTGGATGCTCGCGGATACCGCCACCGAGATCGGAGAGTTCCCGCAGTGATGCGGGTACACGCACCGGGACGAAGTCGGCCCCACGAAATGAG
>JAFGIS010000431.1 GCA_016929495.1 Polyangiaceae bacterium
GGGGGGGGGGGGGGTGGGGGGGGGCAAGCGGGGGGTGGCAGGAGGGGTGGGAGGCGGGGGGGGTAGAAGGGTTGGTCAGGGAAACCGATGAGCGATTTCAGCAATTGGGCGGCGCGGGCAGGCGAGCTCGCCAGAGACTGTCTCGGGCGCCAAGTCCGCAGCGGGCGGTGCTGATGAGTTCCGCCTCGTGCGCGGTGGGTTCCAGGCCCACTCTCGGGCCGTGGCGTAGGGTCGGCCGATGCCTCTGGCCGCGTCACGGAGCTGTGCATCCGACCCTCAATCCCACAAAACGAATTCAGGGGACGGACAAGCCGTCCCCTGGGGGGGTAATGAGCGGGGCCGCTGATGGGAGCGGAGCTCCCCGCGGGGTTCAATACCGGCAGTTTGGCGCGGCGGCGCCTTGGTGTCAATCAGGCGCTCCCGCGTGCCGCAACGAGTCCTCGGGGGGTCACTGACCTTGCGGCGACCACATTCGCGAAAGATTCCAGAGAAGGAACAAGAACAGGAGAGCAAACCCGATGCAAGAATTGACGTACGACATCCTTCGCAAAGCCGTGGACCAGGGCGTCGCCGCCGTGCGTTCCGTCAGCAGACTGCAGCCCGCCGGCGGCGTTGGCGACAAGATCTTCCCGCCGACCTACGTGAAGGAGGGCCAAGCCCCGACGAAGTACGCGATGGAGACGCGCCGTGTCGACGGCGCCGAAGTCCAGACCGTCTTGCTGGACTCCGTGGCGTCGCAGGCCAATCGCATGGAAGAGGCTCTGCTCGAGGGGTGGCGCCGAAAGAGCCTCGACTTCCCTGTCGTCCAGGTCGATTTCTCGGCGGAGCAAGGCCTCGAGGACCTCGAGCAGCTGACCGCCCTTCAAGCGCCGCACCGCATCGCCGATGCCATCTTGCGCGATAGCCTCCTCGATGGCGTTCCCTTCCGTCACACGCCGATCGGTCAGGCCTTCACCGAGGCTCGCGTGAACCACGCCACCGCCATGTATCGCTACTGCCCGACCGCTCTCGTGTTTGGTGTCTGGGACAGCACGGGGCCCAAAGGCGGCCTCGGCGCCAAGTTCCAGCGGGCCCTGGTTTCGGAAATCGTCGGCATCAATGCCGTTCCCGGCGTCAAAGTGGCCAGCCGCATCGATCCGTTGGGGATCGAGAAGAAGGCGGGGGTCGTCTACAAGGCCAAGGACCCCAACGAGGAATGGACGCTCGACCCGGCGAAAGCAGAGAAGGTCAAGGGGAAAGAGGTGCCCTTCGTCCGCGGTGGGAAGAAGGAGGGCGGATCGCCGGCAGCGCTGAACCACGGCAACATTCCGCCGAGCATCGACGCGGAGGCGGGCGGGGTGACGATCGACTACGCCGTGCAGACGGCGGTGCTGTCGCTACCTGCCCTGCGCCGCCTGCGCTTCACCGAGTCCACGGCGGACAAGCCCATCGAGCCAGCACAAAGAGATCAGGCCGAGCTCAACGCGCGGACTGTTCTGGCGGCGCTTGCGCTCTGCGCCCTCGCCTACCAGCGCGAGAACGGCTACGACCTTCGATCGCGCTCGCTATTGGTCGCGACCGACCCGTTCGAGCTCGAGATGGTACCGGCCAACGGGGGAGAAGCCGCCAAGTACACACTGACCACCGATGCCGCGTCGAAGCTCCTTGCGGACGCGTGCGCTGCTGCCAAGAAGGTCGGCATGGGCTGGCCGGAACGCGAGATCACGCTCAAGCCGGCACCGAAGCTCTGCGACCTGGTTCGTGCCAGCCGCGCTCATGTGGCGAGCGGCGACGCCGAGGATCCTGGCTGATGTTCGCTCTGGAGATGATGCTGCTCACGGGCCGCTACGTGGCGACCGCCTACAATGACCGGTCCGCACCGGAGTGGCCTCCTCACCCAGCAAGACTGTTTTCCGCGCTGGTGGCCGCGCACCATGCCGAGGCGGCTCCGTCCGATGCAGAGAGGGAGGCTCTCGAATGGCTCGAGCAGCAAGAGGCACCGAGCATCACCGCTTCCGAGGCATCGGTCCGGGAGGTGGTGACGGTGTTCGTGCCCGTCAACGACACCACCGTCGTGGGCAGCTTCGACACACAAATCGAGCAGGTGGACAAAGCGCAAACGGAGCTCGATGCGGCTCGACGTGAGCTCCGGGGAGCGGGCGAGGGCGACGCCAAAGCGCGTAGGAGGCTCGAAAAGCAGGTTCAGGGCGCCGAGAAAGCACTCGAGAAGACGCAGAAGAACCTCGGCGCCCAGTTTGCGAAGGCCGTCGCTCTGCAGGGCAAGCCTGGCAAGGCAGAGCTGGAAAACGCGGAGGCGCTGTTTCCCGAGCATCGAGGCCGGCAGCCGCGCACGTTCCCCTCGGTCACCCCCGAGCATCCGACGGTGGTCTTCCAGTGGCCCGAGGCGAGCCCGTCGCCCGAAGTCCGAGCGGCTCTGGGCGGGCTGTGCCAGCGAGTCGTTCGGGTCGGCCATTCCTCGTCGCTGGTTCGGTTGCGCACGACCGACGAGCTACCCGCGGCGACCTGGGAACCCGACGAGTACGGCGGCAGTCGATTGCGCGTTCCCTTGCCTGGCCAACTGAGCAGGCTGCAAGCAGAATTCGAGCGTCACCAAGAGACACAGCCCCGCGTCCTGCCCTCCTTCCCGCAGGGCTACTCGCGCCGGCGAAAGCGAACGGAAGCCAGTATCGCTCACAGTGTATTCGACGAAGACTGGTTGATCCTGCGATTCGTCGGCGGTCAGGGTCGAGCTTTGCCCATCCTGGCGACCGCGGCGGTGGCACAGGCCGTGCGGGGAGCGCTCTTGAAGCATTCGGCCTCACCCGTTCCGGAGTTGCTGTCTGGCCACACCCCTGAAGGTCGTCCGAGTCAGCAGCCGCATCTGGCCTTCGTGTCCCTGCCGGCCGTCGCCGGTCCGCATTCGGACGGGCATCTCCTGGGCGTGGCCGTGGTGTTTCCGCAAGAGGCCAGCCGTGAGCAGCGTGCGGCGGTGTTTCGCGCTCTGGACGCGTGGGAAAGCGCATCCCGTCCACCAGGGAGCGATGAGGACTGCCCGGAGCTCCGGCTGGTCCTTGGCGAGGCCGGTGAGTGGCGGCTCCAGCGGGTGGACGAGCCGTCACGTTTGATGACACTTCAGTCCCGAACTTGGTGCCGCTCTTCGGGCGGACAGTGCATGTGGTTGTCGGCAACACCGGTGGCTTTGGACCGCAACCCCGGGGACCTCGGCTCCCGAGACCCCGCCAAGGCAGCACAGGCCTTCGCCGAAGCAGAGCAGGTCATCGGTGACGCCTGTGAGCGTGTCGGGCTGCCTCGCCCGGAACGAGTCTGGGTCACTCGCTCCGCACCACTTACCGGCAGCCAGAAGGTCCAGCGCTTCCCTCGATTCCCCTCCGATCCGA
>JAFGIS010000432.1 GCA_016929495.1 Polyangiaceae bacterium
ACTGTCGACGCGGGGCTCTGGAGCCGCAGGTCGACCTGGCCCCATCAGGCCTCAGCATGGCTTGTCGGGCTGGGGCGGAGCCCCGCTAGCTATGGCTAGCGCGGCGCAACCCAGATCGAGCAGCAATCCATCACGAGCGGCAGGCCCTTGGCCATCGTGCGACGGCCGACCTCGGCGAAGTAGGTCGCATCGGCGGCAGGAACGACGAGCACGGGCGCGCTGAAGCCCCATGCGATGATGCGATCCGCGCCGTCGAACGAGTGGCGCATGAGCACGGACGCGTCGTCATGCCGGTAGCAGCGTGAGAAGTAGAAAGCGTCCGGGCCGAGCACGAGGCTACAGACCGAAGCTTCGAACCAGCCGAGTCGATCCTGCGCCGGGTTCGGTACTGTCCCGAAGGCGACGAAGCCCGCGTCGCGTACGAGTCCGAACGCACTGTCGCTATCCAGGCCGTCCTCGTGGCTTGGTGTTCTTTGTTCCACACAAGAAGATGCCTCGTGGCTTCAGTCTTGTCGACAGCATGCGCCTCGCTCTGCAATTGCGGGCGAAGAGTGCGGTCGAGACGTTCTGGTCTTCCGTCACAAAGTGCGACGTGGAAATACGACTGCTCGAGCGTCACTGCGATCCCTGGCTTGTAACCGCGGCCTCGGTCTTCGTAGATGGGGCGAGTGTTGCATCGATTCGCGAAGGTGCCTCGGGCATTCTCGCTCAGGTTCATGCAAGCGCCCCGAGCCTCATCACCGCAATGCCGTCGGGCTACACGCAGGTCTCCGTCTTTGATGTCGATCACCGGCGTCGAAGACTGCGCGGCTATGGCCTAGGGCCGGCCCTCGTTTGCACGCTCACCAAGAGCCGCGATCCTCGGAAATGTCAAATCGACATCATCGGTTCTCGTGTAGAAACAGTTGGTGGCATTCGCCTCGCGTGGAACACGAACTGGCCCGGACTCGGTGACCACCTCACCGGAAGCACGCGGGTATAGCCAGAGCCGGTGCGCTTCGATGGGGGCTGCCCCGCCGGCGTCTCCTCGTGATGAATGCAGAGGCCCGAATGTGGGCGGGTGGGAGGTGAGCTTGGTCGCCGACGTGGACCGCCGACAGTGGCCCGCGGCTCCTGCCCGATGCCCGGCCGGGGCCGTGACTCGGGAGGGGAGAGGAGGTCATTGAGCGCCGGGGGCACCATGTTTGGCCGTTTCGAGTCCGACCAGGGCCTCGATTGGAAGCACCTGCTCTGGCGTGTTGACCGCTTCCCGCGTCAGTGGCCTGTGAGGGCCACCAGGGTGCGGTATGCTTGCCCCCATGAGCCAGCCTGCGCCCCAGCAGACCGCCAGCGAAGATAGGCTGGCACGCTTCAGACGCCTGCGAGGGCAGCTCGCACCGGCACGTGATCCGAGTGAAGTGTTGGTGCAGGGCGGGTACGTGGAACGTCCCGACAGCGTCGGTCGACGCATCGCGGCGGAACTGGAACTGGCTCCCGCGTCATCCCACGTTTTGATTGGCGGCGTGGGTTCCGGAAAGACGACCGAGCTGCTCGTGGTTGATCTGATCTTGGACGCGGTAGACGACACCGAGGCGCTCTTTGTCGATGTCAGTCGACGCCACGACATTGGCCGGATGAAACCGGGCGTTGTGCTCGCGCAGGTTGGGCTCGCGCTGACGGAGTGGATGGATGCGTCGACGCCCGGCCAGCAGTCCCGGATGGCCAAGAGCGCGGCGGACACTCTGCGAGCGCTGGCGCTCGGATACATCGACCCTCCGTGGGACCCCGAGCCCGACTACGACGAGACCCCGGGCATTCTCGACCCTCCCGAACAGTTGGACGACGCGGTGCAGCCCTTTGCCAACTGCATCAGGACGTTGCTTGGGGAACTCAGTGACCTCAGGCCGCATTTTGTTGTCTTGCTGGACGGTCTGGATCGCATGATCGATGTCTCCAAATTCGAGGAGATCGTCAGACAAGACATCAAGGCGCTCCTTTCTTTGGGGATCGGGATCGTCTTGGTAGGGCCCCTGCGCGCGCTGTACGGTGTGAACAAGGTCTTGCTGGAGTTCTTCGAGCGGTCGTACTACCAACCCTGGCTCGACGTGGAACGTGATGAGGGAGCGCGCCAACTTCTGCGCAGCATGCTAACCCAGCGCGTGGAGCCCACGGTTTTCGAAGAGAAGGCCATCGACCGCCTGGTAGGCTCTTCGGGAGGTGTTGCGCGAGACCTCTTCGCCCTCGCACAGTCAGCATGCTTGGAGGCGTATCTTCAGGGAATCGATCAGATCGGCGTGAGCCAAGTCGAGGCGAGCGTGGATGCGTTTGGGAGGAAGCACATGCAGGGACTGCGCCCCGAGGAGATCGAGGTGCTGCAGCGAGTGCGCACCAGGCGGGAGTTCGTGCATACTTCCGAGAGCGACCTAGGCCTTCTGATGACCCGCAGGGTTCTCGAGTATCGTGATCGGAACCAGCAGCCTCGCTACGTGGTTCACCCGACCATCGCCCGGTTTCTCAAGGCAATGGAGCCATGAGTCCAGGTACGCGGCCGCTTGAGCCGATGGAGTTCGCGCTGAGGTGCATCGCCAGCCAGGGGGCGGCCGCCTACTTGATCTACCTGGCTTCGCCCGCCGACATCGCGTCTGTGTTCGGTGAGCTCCAGGACGAGCTCACAACGGCCCTGCCGGAGATTCAGGCCGTCAAGTCCTCGTCGGCCCGCCAGTTGCTCGAGGCTGTCGCTGCGCACGATGCCAATGTGCCTCTGCTTGTCGATGCCTCCGCGTACGATGCCGAAGCGTGGCGCCTACTGGACCGAAGGCGCTCGTCACTGCAGCGCAGCGGAGTGACGGCAATCATGACGACTACGGATAGTTTCGATGCGCTGATGCGCCACGCACCAAACCTCATGAGTTGGTTCGGCGGGGACGTATTCGCGTTCCCTGGAACGGAGGTCCTTGAACGGCGGCATGCGAGTTTGCGCGAAGACCGTCTCGCGGCCCTCAGGGCTTGGTCGGGACTAACCGACGCAGAGGTGCTCGAGCAGGCGAGGGCCCAGACGTTGCCGCGTGACCCGGAATACGCGGAGTGGCTCGTGTTGCTGGGGCGGGGGGATCTGTTGAATGCGTGAGTTTGATGAGCTGCAGAGTCACGTGTTGCAGCGCTCGCTCGTCCAGGCGGGATCCGCGAAGGACTTGATGCGGACGGTCCGAAACCAGCTTCTGGAAGCATCCGATCGCACGAAACTGTCGACGCCGCCCCAGGATGTCTATGGGCTTGTCGGTCTGTCCGATGAGTTTACTCCGACACTGCGGAAGGCGCTTCAATGCGCGCGCGTGGCCTTGGGCGCCTTCGTTGTCACCGGCGGTGAGAAGAATCGAGGTCGGTCGAAGGATCTCAGGCACTTCAAGCGCAGCGATGGTGCCTGGTTCGACTTCAGTATCGTCGGGCGAGGGTACTCCGGGTTCGTGGAGATCCTTGCGTACACCTACGAGATTCGGCTTCCAGTTGGCCACGGCGCACCCTTCGTTCGCTTCGATCTGAACGTTCCGGATGGCGCGAACCAAGAAGGTGAACTCCGATGCCACGTCCACATTGGATCGGACGACGTCCGGATCCCCGCCCCAACCATGACCCCGCGCGAAATGCTGGCGCTGTTCATTGACGGGATCTGCGCTGCGTCCAATCGCGACGGCCGCACCCGGACTGCATTCGAGCACCAATGGTTCGCGGAAAGCCACCGCATGCTTGCCGGAGACTCGGGAGTCGACGGATTGCGGGAACGGAGCTAGGCAAGGATCACTTTGACGCGTGCACCGAATGAGCCACTGGTCCGGTGTCCAGTGTGTGCAGCGCTGTCTGTCGTCCAGGAGTGCGGAGGCGCCCTGAACTTCAATGACGCTCGGTTGGTTGTCATGCAGCGAGAGGGCCACATCGGCCCGGTCGCTAGCTTCGACGTCGGCCTGGACGCAGCAGCGGGTTTCGCGCGCATTGAATGAGCCCTCAATGCCCGCCCAGAATGATCATCTCCTCACAGAACTCACAGTGCGGTCGGAGCCGGTCGTAGTTCCTGGCGAAGCGTAGTCTTGGATCGATGCACTTGACCAAGGCATCGGTGGCTCGTTCGTTGTGGTGCCTGCAGACAAGGCGTGTATCTAGCCCGAGCAGCTCGCAGGCCTGGAGGGTCGAGCAGGGGTTCTTCGAGTGGAAGACGAGCTTGGTCTCGCTTTTCTCGACGATGGGCGCCTGGTCGGCTGAGATGCCGAGGCCAGAGGGGGGAAGGGAGCTACAACGGACGATGTCTTGGAGGGGCGGCGGGTCCGCCGGGGTGGTATTGGCAAGGGAAACCGATGGCAAAGGGCAGCTTGTCGGGGAAGCTTTTGCACGTGGAGCTGAAGGAGGGGGTCGAGGACTTCTCGACGTACCCGTTCTCTATTCCTGCCGTGCAGCATCTGGGACGCTTGGTGATCGGTCCGGCCGTGACCTTTCTGAGCGGCGAGAACGGAAGCGGCAAGTCGACGCTGCTGGAGGCCGTCGCCGTGACCCTGGGGGTGAATCCGGAGGGTGGCCATTGCCAGCGGACCATGGGCGCCTCTCGACGTGGAGCGACGGGCAAACGCGTTTGCGGCCGCTTTTCTGATGCCGGACGAAGCCGTCGCTGCCGCGGTGCGCCGGTCGCAGCAGGGGATCGACACGATCGAGGGAGTCGAGCTCATCGCCAAGGACTTGGATGCCAGCCTGACCGCGACCATCGAGCGGCTCCATGACCTCGGCTACCTGGACGAGGCGCAGCAAGAGTATCTGAAAGAGTCGCTGAAAGCGTAGCGTTGAGCGACCGGGTCAAGGGATCCAGAGGGAGGGGAAGCGTTCGCGGGCGTAGACGGCGCGTTTGCGGCGGTCGGCGTCGGTGGCAACCGAGAAGGACGGCTCAACGCGTCAGAGGCCGAGCGCCCAACGGCTCCCGGCCTCCGATCGATAGACTCACTTGCCTAGAACACCAAGCAAGAACCCGGCCGCCTCCGACCATCTCTCTAGTGCTGCGCGTCCGACGATGCCGGGCTCGCAGCGCTCGGAGCCGCCGCCACGGGCTGTTCGACCTGGTCGGCTTTGGACGCTCTGCGTCGCGAGATACCGAGCATGATGCGGTAGTCGCGGCGCGTGATGCCAGCCGACGCGGTGGGGCGCCAGTCGCCGAGCCAGATCTTGAACGCCCGGGCGGCCTCTTGCAGCGCCTCTTCGGACGCCGAAATGGGCGCCGGCTCGGGCAGGGGAGCCGGATTCTTCACCACTTCGATGAGACTCCGGAGCTCTGCCTCGACCTCGCGGTTCACGATATTGCGCGCTTCGAGTGTGGCCGCGGCGGCTTGGTCAGCCTCGCGCTGGTCGGCGCGGCTCGGGTCCGAGCCGTCACGTAGAGCCGCGTAGCGGTCGAGAAACAACCGCACCGAACCGACTGCCTCGGGGCCCGTCTTTGCGGACAGGCCGTCGCCGAACACGTACCGATGCTGTTCGGGATGCAGACGCCTCAGGGCAACCGTCGCTCGCCGGAAGGCCGGCTCGTCGTAGCGGTCGATGCGCGTCAGAGCTTGAAGCTGGTCGGTCGTGTCGGCTCGCACCGGAGCGGGCGTTGCGTCCGCGCCCATGTAGCCGAGCATCGATAGGTACAGGTTCCAGCCCTGTTTGTGCTCTGCCTCGCTGTAACCGAGGGCCTGCAATAGCTGCATGACCTCGGGTTTGATGCTCGCCGCGCGGAGGAATCTGCCTCCCATGCCGACGAGATCGTCGATCTCACGTGCACTGATTTCCTTGTCCATGATGGATACCTCGATGGGGTTTTTTTCTGCTTGAGCTCGGTGAAGGGTCGAGAACGGTCGGGAGGCGGCCCGATGCGCCGTCAACGAGCCCCAGCCCAAGCAAACGGGGCGCGCTGACGGCAACTGAGCTCCCATCGGTCGCGCCCTCCGGCGGTTGCTCGAAAAGATCGTCACCCGTGCCCCAAGCGCATCCGGCCGGAGTGGACGCGCACGGATCCGGAAGGTTCGCGCACGCGTCGCGAAGGCTTGCGCAGGTCCTCGGAAGCCTTCCGCACGCTTCTGGAAGGCTTCCGCACGGGCAAAAAGGGCTCCCGCCGGCTGATAGGGCCCGGTTACAGGTCCATCGAACTCGAAAACCCCGGGAAATCGGTGCCCAGCTCGGCGGATGGCTTCGCAAACTGGTCGGAGAGCTTCGCGAACCTGCCGGGAGGGGTTCACGGACGTTGCCGAAGCTTCAGAGACGTTCCCGAAGGCTTTGCAGAGGGATCGCTAGGCTCGACGGGTGTGCACGCATGCCATGGCCGCGGGGCCGGAGGGGGTTAGCGAAAGGGTGGCGGAACGGAGGGGGTTGCGGCGGTCGACTGGGCGGGTCATGCGGCCGGTGTTGGAGGTCCGGCCCGCGCCCGGATGCGGTCGTGGATCACGCGTCCATCTCATTTTGGAGGGTCCCGATACACGGCATCCGTAGCCAGACCGATGCCGCCCAGCGACGCCAGTGGAAGCGTGGTGCCCGGTCCGGCCTCGAAGAGCTCCCAGCGCCCCTCGTCGTTCTTTCGGTAGAGCTCGAGCCTCGGTTCGCGTTGTGAGACGAGCAGGTACTCGCGCAGGCTCGGGATGCGTCGGTAGTGCGCGAACTTCTCGCCGCGGTCGTAAGCTTCGGAAGAGTCCGACAGCGCCTCGACGAGCAGCACGGGGTTGATTACGGCGAGCGGGTCCACCGAGGAGCGTTCGAGCTTGCCGCAGATGACCGAGGCGTCTGCGCAAGTGGTCAGGTCGGTTTCCTCGATACGGATGCGCAGGTCCGGGCTGAAGACGCGGCAGGGTTGGTGACGCAAGGCTGCTCCGAGCTCGATGCCCACGGCCATGGCGAGCGGTGCTGGCGGAGGTGTCGCGGAGACTCTCCCTGCTTGCGGCCGAGGGCCCGGAGCAACTCGGGGACAGCTCTCCTCTTGGGGTCCATCTGCTGCGCGGGGGCATGCCTCGCGACAATGACTGGGCGCGGAGCCCAACCCGGCCGCTGATTGCCGTTTCGACGGTCGATCAAGTCGGCTCGCGGCTTCTCTTTCGCGGCTACGGATTGTCCGAGCAGATGGCGGCCGTCCATGCCGGGCTGCTCGCGAACGACATGCTCTTCCTTCTCGATGAGGTTCACCTGGCGCGACCCTTCCGCGACCTGCTCTGTCAGCTCGAGCGGCGTTACAGAGCCTTTGCGAACGCGGGTCTGGCTGATCGCTGGCAAGTGGTGCAGATGTCTGCAACGGCGGACAGCGCGGTCAGCGAGCCCTTCGGCCTGGACGTGGACGATGGCTCGCACCCTCGGCTCCGGCTTCGCCTCGAGGCCCACAAGCCGACCGTGCTCCAGACCGTCAAGGTCAGTGGCAGCGAGGAGAAGCGGAAGCGCGCCCTGGCAGCCGCGATTGCGCAAGAGGCCGAGGCCCAGGTCGCGCCTGGGCGCGCCATCGGGATCGTCGTCAATCGCGTTCAAGCAGCACAGTTCATCTTCGAGGCTCTGAAGAAGCCGGTCGAGGCAAGCAACGGAACCGTTCGACTCGTGACCGGGCGCATGCGCCCCCTGGACCGTCAGGAGGCCCGGGCTCCAAGCCCGGGCTAAGGCGGGCCCGCAGCGGGCGAGCGAAGCGAGTCCGCCGCACCGCGTTGTGCCGCCCTGGGCGGGGGCATCAGCAATGGGCAATGCGTTCGAGTCCCTGGCGCGCAGGTGTCGTGGGACGAGAGAACCCCGGCCTCGAAGTCGGGGACGGTTTCGCTGCCCCGGGGCGAGCTCAACCAGATCGTGATGCACAGTGGTCCCCGACCGCTGGGGAGGCCAGGGTTTCCCACCGGGACTCGACGTACGACCACCGATATACTCCGGCGATGGCCCTCGGCTGCCACCTCTGCTTCGGCGAAGACGCCGTTCGCGTGCTCGAGGGGAAGGCCGATCTCGATCGGATCGCGAGCCTGGTCGAGCAGTCCCACTTCAGCGTGAGGCTCTTGCGCTGCCGAGCCTGCCAGCAGGCATTCGCGTCGGTGTTCTGCGAAACCATCGACTGGGTGGGTGGCAACGATCCCCAGGCCAGCCTGCTCGTTCCCCTCACCGCCGCGGAGGCGGACACGCTCCGTGAGCTCGGCGAGCGGGCCGTGGCGCGGGCGCTGCTCGAGCTTCCCCCCCGTCGCCACGTCCACAGCTACTGGGCCAGCGATGCAGAGCGGGCCGACGTGAGGTGGACGCAGGGCTCCATCTTCTGGCCTCCGCATGACTAAAGCCGCCTGGCGATAGCGGTGCGGCGTTGCTGGTGGGACCGCGCGCGGCAGCCCCATGGAAGCAACTGCGCGAGCGGCGCCCGCGTGGCCCCCCCGCTCCCTCTGCGCTAGCCTACGCCCATGTCCCAGCGCCCCGACCCGTGGATCGTGGACCCAGAGGATCCGAGGGCGCCGCCCCAAGAGATCTGGGACAGGCTGACCCCAGCGCAGCGCGACCACGTCCTCGCCAGCCTGCCCTCGGAGTTCCCGCCGAACGAGGCGTGTCCGCCCGAAGGCGACCTGCACACCGAAGCGGTGTACGGAGCGCGTACGGCGCTCAAGCGCTTCTTCAGCAAGACCGGCCGCGGCAGCATCTACGTCGGCACGAATCTACCCGTGTACTACCCGGGCCTTACCATGTTTTCGCCGGACGTCATCGCCGTCTTGGATGTGCCCACGCACCCGCGCAACAGCTGGGTCGCTTCAGCGGAAGGCAAGGGGCTGGATTTTGCACTCGAGGTCCTGGTGCTCGGCCACCGGCGCAAGGATCTGGTCACCAACGTCGACAAATACGCGAGCCTCGGGATCGGGGAGTACTTCGTCTTCGACCGCACCCAGCGTCACCTTCAGGGCTTTCGGCTGCGCAGTGGCGGACGCAGCTACGATCCCGTCGTGCCGCAGCACGGGCACTACGCCTCGCGCGTGCTCGGGCTCGAGCTGATGCTGGAGGGAGATAGGCTCAGATTCTGCGTGGGAGACGCGGCCCTTCCAGGAGCCGAGGAGCTCATCGACAAGCTCGAAGGGTTCGTCGATGACCTCGAATCGCGGCTGGCGGCTGCGCAAGCCCGAGCGGAACAAGAGGCCCAACGCGCCGACGACGCCGAGGCTCGGCTCAGGGAAGCCCTCGCCGAGCTCGAACGGCTCAGGGCAGAACGGCGGGGCTAGTTCGTCCTGAACAACCAATACAACCCCGCCAAACTCAACCCCAGCACCACCAAAGCCAGCACCACCACCAGCACATCCGTCCCATTCCAGCCCCGGCCCCCCTTGCTCGCGGTTCGTCTTCGTACCGGCGCAGCAGCGATAGGAGCCCCCGAGCCACCGCTTGGC
>JAFGIS010000433.1 GCA_016929495.1 Polyangiaceae bacterium
CTTGATGTCTGCTACAATCGCAAGGTCTTGTCTTCGTCGATTTCCTCAAGCATTCTACGGCGGACGACGACTGTAGCCAGCACAGGCGGCGCGAGTGCGGGCGACGTGGCGGCGACTCAGGCGCCCGTTGCCGCTGATCCCTATATCGGCGCCAAGAAGCCCGAGCTGGTGGCTCCTGGCGTTCACGTTGACGTCTCGCCGAAATATCAAGACACGGGAGCGACAAGCGTCGCGACCCCGTTGGCGGCAGCCTTTGCGACGGTCCTCATGGAGCGGCGCTCGTGGTTGAGAGCGCGCCCCGACGACTGAACGCCTCCGGCGCTCTCGTCACCGGCACCGTCTACTCCGACCCCAGTCCCCCATCACTCAGACAGCCCCCTCACGCGCACGGCAAGCGCCGAGGCGACCCAGCTGACACCCCAGAGAGATGGGGACCTATCGGCCCGCCGTCGGCCCCCGTCCATGCGGGAGAGGGAGACCGCGCCGCCATCCCGTCTGCGCCCTCCGACTCACCAGCGCCCAGTTCCTGGTCACCACCGGGACCGCCCGTCATCCCATCGGCGGGAACCACCGGCAATGAAGAACTCCGGCGCCATCCGAGGGAAGTCGGCATCGCTGTCTCGGCAGTTGTCCTGCGCCGGAGTGCCTTGGATCGCTCGACGACGCAACAGAATTCGGAAGACCTGTGCCCTCCGAAAAAGTCCTCGCCGCGAGTATTCGGTTGGGGGTGTCCCAGCGCCAGTCCACCATTGTTGTGAAGCTCGTTGGCGCCCCAAGCCCCTCCGGCGGACTACTCAGCGTGACCCAACGGCCGCGTCAGTGGCACCGTGATCGCCACCGAAACTCCACCCGCAGCCGCTCCGACGAGCGACGCTGCCAACAGTCCGGAGCACGGGACGGGCATCATCATCGCCGCGTCTTCGGAGTCCGTGGACGCTGGACGACACTCCTCTTTGAATGGCAAATAGGTCACGACGCCGACCAACACCGCGGCGGCGACGGCAACGCCCACGACAACAAGACCTCGATCGGGGCGAGAATCACGCAGCACGACCTGATCGATCTCGGAGAGCTGATAGGTCTGAGCCGCCTCGGCATCGGACAGAGTCAGTGATGTGGCGCTGAGCTCCACGCGCACCGGATACTGGAAGGTCGCCCTGAGCTTGCGGCACTCCACGGCCTCATCGCAGCGTCGGCCTCTAATCTGGATGGATCCATAAGTGTCGATCGTGCGCCGCCCACCATCCAGTGTCGGCACGGAGACGGACCTCCGGGCGTTGACCGCGGTGGCAACCCGTTGTGCCTCAGGAGGTGATACTTGCACCCACTGAAAGCACCCCGAGAGCGCGAGCGCGCTCATCAGTGCACCTGACATCACTCGCTCCGCTGCCACCATGTGCACGATCTATAGCACACGCGGGCAGTAGACCGGCATTGTCCCGAAATGTGTCGCAGAATCTCAGGCCGCCTCACGATAGTCAGGGGTCGTGAATCGTTCGATAGTCCGACAAGGATGAGACGGCGGACCGTGCAGGAGACGCACCGTGTTTGAGCTCGTAGTGTTCACGCATCTGCTTCATGGTCCCTGAGTTCGCTGGCCGTGGCCTTGCGAGCGCTGATGATCCTGATGGTATCGCTTCGCTCGGCATGCACCACGATCAGCGTCCGGCCAGAAACGAGTGGCCGACGAGCAAGGAGTTGTGGTGGCTACTTGCGTCGTCTGCCGCATGATCGTTCAACTTTTTCGCTCACGCAAGACTTGATCGGCTGACCGACATCGAACACAAGAGCCATGCATGTTCTCGGTTCTGGGCCTGCGTATTCGCGCCGAGGTCACCCGCTTGGTGACGAGGATCAAGCGTGCCGTGAGCGAAGCAACCCGTCCCCGTCAGCTGGCCGTCGGTGCTCTGAAGGACCTGACGCGGTCCAAGTCGGAGCTGATCGCCGAAAACGCACTGCTTCGCCAGCAGCTCATTGTCGCATCTCGAAAGGTCAAACGCCCGGAATTCAAGCCTCGCGAGCGTGGGCTTCTCGTTCTTCTGGCTCGGTGTGTTCGTGGCTGGCGCGACGCACTACTTCTGGTCAAGCCTGACACCATCCTCGGGTGGCATCGGCAGGGGTTCCGCCTTTTCTGGCGCTGGAAGTCCAGCAGGCCCAAGGTCGCCAAGCAGCGCATCGCCGACGACGTGATTGCGCTCATCCGTCGGATGGCGGATGAGAATCAGCTTTATGTGGAGCGTCCGGTTATGTGGAGCTCGGGCACCCACGGTCTTCACCTGTCGCGCGTCCGCCGTGCGACACGTGACATATGTTTCGGCGAGTCGCCGGTTGCACGCTGTCCAAGTTCCGCCAACGGCGCAGAAGTTCGGCGAGGCCTCCCGTACGAAGCTGCGCAAACGTGACGTGGGCTTCGGGACAGCGGCGCCACTGCGGGCGAACGCAGGTGTGCAATGCCGCGCGAGTGGCGGAAACATATGTGAAGATCTGTCAACCGCTCTTGGAACAAGAACGCCTCTTGGAAGCCCAAGCGCGCGGACGCTGCCCAGCCAGGTTCACATTACAGCGAGCTCCACATAAGTTGGGATATGTGGAGCTCCACATATCGGGTCCTGGGGAGCCGAGCGCATTCGAGGCGAACTGCTCAAGCTCGGGATCAGGGTCGCCAAGCGGACCATCCAGCGGTACATGCGCGCAGCGCGCCGGCCCAACTCCCCTCGGGGCCAGAGCTGGAAGACGTTTTTGTGCAACCAAACAGCGTGGGCCTGCGACTTTCTGCAGGTCTACGACGTCTGGTTCCGTCCTCTCTTCGCATTGTTCTTCGTGGACATCCACTCTCGGGAGGTGATTCACGTCGCGACGACGCGGGCTCCGACGGAGCAGTGGACGGCTCAACAGCTACGGAACATCACGCCCTTCGGTCATGGCCCGGACGTGCTCATCCGCGATCGCGACCATAAGTACGGGACGACCTTTGACCGCGTTGCAGAGGGTGCTGGCATCGAGGTCTTCGTGACCGAACCGCGGACGCCGACGATGAACGCTACGTGCGAACGTTTTCTAGGAAGTGCACGGCGCGAATGTCTTGACCACATCATCATCCTAGGAGAGCGGCACCTGCGGCATGTGCTCAAGGAGTACAGCTTCCCGTACTTCAACACGTGCCGTCCGCACCAAGGGATCCGGCAACAGATCCCTGCTCCCATGTCGCGCGCAGTCTGCGATGACACTGCAAAGGTGATCGCCATCCCGGTCCTCAATGGGCTCCATCACGACTATCAGGTGGCTGCTTGAGGTCCCGGATGGCCGAGGTAGCCAACACAGCTGGCGTCGCCGCGGGAACGCACGCAGCAGGACGTCTATTTTATGAACCGAGGGCCTTCTCCAGCTGCTTCGCGTTGAACACGGCTTGGTGGCCGGCACACTTGAAGGCGTTGATGAAGGTGCTCACGTTGCTCTGCAACTTCTGGTCGCGGCACACGAAGATCTCGTAGCTCAGCGCCGCCGTCGCGTGGTCAACATCCAAGGCAGCGCCGTCCGTCGGAACAGTGCCGCTGTTGACGCACACCTCAAGTTCGCGAAGCAACGCGTAGTAGCCGATGGACGCAGCGGCCAAGCCAAGGTTCGCGGCGGCCTCGATAGCAGCGTTCAAGACCACAATTAGAGCAGCGCGGTCGCCCCGCAGCTGCCCCTTCGGAACAGAGGCAACGAATGGAGGGAGTGGACCGACTCCGGCTGCAGCCTGAATCGACGACCAACCGTTAACGAGCGCCTCAGCGTTGAACGTCAGGTCGAGGTCACATGGGAGCTTGAACACCGACTGCAGCGCCATCCCGATGTCGACTGCCCCGTAGACGCGTGCGACGTCCTTGCGATGTTTCTGGATGTTCTTGAGCGCGTCCTGGATGTCCTTCGTTGCGACGCTTCCCGCGGCTGCCCGGCAGGTGGCGATCTCCTTCTCCAGGTCATCATCGGTCAGGGCCCCGAGTCCCATCGGATCTGGATCCGGGGTGCTGGAAAGCTGCTGCGCGGCGGTGATGAGCTTGGCCATCTGCCCCTTCGGATCTGCCGCGACTCGACAGTGCAAGAGGTGGCTCTCGCGCTTCCATCGGCGAACCATCTCTCCCCCCGGTCCCAACTTGAAGTCATCGACGGCTGCCAACAACCCGAGGTACCCAAGCCAGAGCCGTGATGCATCCTCCTTGTACGTGTTGAAAAACGGACCGGGGTCGAATGCTCCGGGGATACGACTGTTGAGAAAGGCACCGAACATCTCGACGAGGTGAAAGTCGGGCCCATGCCACATTCGTCGGGCATCCGAGAGTTCGAGCATCAGCCGAGCAAGATCTGCTCTGCGTATGCGGTCGCTGGCCTGCGATAGCTCGAGCACATGGGTCGGGGATATCCACACACCGGCAGTGTCAGGGTGGGCCTCAAGGACCGCGCCAATTGGGTGCGTCTTCCAGTCGCCCTTGTCCAGCATGTGCCCGAAGACGTTCTGGTCGAGGTAGACGCTTCTCATTGACCATC
>JAFGIS010000434.1 GCA_016929495.1 Polyangiaceae bacterium
CGGGCGATGCGGCCAAGACGGGCGGTGCGGCCAAGACGGGCGATGCGAGCAAGCCCGCGACTTCCGCAAAGCCGAAGTGACTTCGCGCGGCGAGTGCCGCGTTTCGATTGAGGTGCTGCGAAGCGTCGGACCGCACGTCACAACAACGCCGGGCGCTTGCCCCTGGTCTGCGAAGCAGATGCCGCGCCAGGGTAGCGAGTATGCCGCCGGGTTCTCCGGCTGGGGATGCGGTCCTGTTGCTCGCGGGAATTCCGTCCCACCGGACAGCGGATGTGCCGGCCCAGCCGCACATGTGCCGGAAGTCTGGTCCCTCGTCGGGTGGGTTGAGGAGATCCTCTCGCGGCGCATGATTGCGCTGAGCCGGCATAGCCGGTCCGGTTGCGAGTCGCGGCGCTCACTCGCAACGGGAACTTCGGGAACTTTCGTCAGGGCGGGGTGTCGCTAGGACCAGGCCGCGAGTCGCTCCGTGTGGTCGCATGGCTGTTGACGCGCTGTCCTGGTCGAGTACAATGCCACTGTAAATTCTCTGAAGTATTCGGAGGACACTGCAATGGGTCGCTCAATCAAGATCGGTTTGGCCGCACTTGCTGCGAGCTGTCTGACGCTCGCCGTCACGACGGCGGCGTTCGCACAGGTCAATACGCGGGACACCAACGACGGCTACGGTTACGAGTTCGATGATGATCCGTTGAACGCCGGCGGATTCGGTCCCAACGACGCGACGATTCGTGTGCGCGCCAAGGCTGCGCGCACGACGCTGATCCGTCCGCGGACATCGTTCGTCCCGGAGATGCTGAAATCGGTGGAGAACATCTGACAGGTTTTCGCGCAATCGATGCGCGTCCGCGCGCAAGGTTGACGCCGGGCACAGTGGGTCGAGACAACGAGGAAGTAGATAGGCATGGCAAAGGCTGTTCTGACGTTTGCGCTCTACCAGGCGGATGGTTCGCAGCGCCGCGAAGTCGTGATGCAGGACATCGTCAAGGTAGGCAAGGATCCGAAGAGCCATCTGCGGGTGGACGACGAGCTGGCCTCACGGATGCACGCCGTGATCGAGGTGGCGGGCCCGGAGGACATCACTCTGATTGACCTTGGCAACGAGCCCGGGACGATGGTGAACGGGGCGAGGGTCAACAAGTGCAAGCTGCACGTCGGTGATCAGATCCAGATTGGCAACACCCGTGTGGTTCTGCAGGGCGCCGATTCTCCACCGGCCGAGGGCATGGCCGCTGCGCCCATGGGGATGGCCGGGTTGGGTGCCCCGGGCTTGGCGAGCCCATCGAGCATTCCTGCGGCGCCTGCGGCGCCAGCGAACCCGTTCGCACCCGGGGCGTTCGGAGGTGGTGCGAGCCCATTCGCTGCGGCTGCCGCCAATCCGTTTGCCGCGGCTGCCGCGCAGCCGTTCTCGTTGGGTGGGCCTGAGGTGGTGGCAGACGATGCCCCACCCGGCACGTACACCTACACACTCATCAAGAGCGGACCGGACGTCAGTCCTGACGAGGTCGAGGTCGCGTACGCGCCGGCCGTTGAGGTCATGATCATGTGGGGCACCAACGTGCTTCACGTTTCGCACCTCGCGCCGCCACGGAGTTTCTATGTCGGCGAGGAAGAGGGAAAGAACTTCGCCTGTGACTTCTTCATCCCGGCTGAGAGGCTGGGGACCACGCGGATGCCGGTCGTGGTGGGTGACAGGACGTCGATCAACCTGGTGATCCCGCCCAGCGCCAAGGGATTCGTCGAGTTTCCGGGACAGCCGCGGATGTCGCTCGATGAGGCGCGGCTGAAGGCGCAACCGAGCGCCGAGGTCAGTGGCGGCCATCAGATATCGTTGCCGAACGGCGGCAAGGGCCGGGTGGAGATGGACGCGTTCGTGTTCCAGGTCGCGGCCGTCAACGCGGGCAAGCCGATCAAGCACGGCGTCGGGGCCGGCGTCGATTGGGCGGTGTTCGGCTACTTCGGACTGTCATTGTTGGCGTGCGGCGGCTTCATCGCTGCCATGGCTTTCTTCGTGCCGCCGTTGGGCCTGACCGACGACGAAGGCATCGACAAGGACCAGCTCTACCTGATCCAGCAGTACCTGAAGAGCGCGGCTGAGCGCGAGCAGGAGGAGCGCGAGACGGAGCAGATTGCCGAAGAGGACGCGGACAACAAGGAGGGCGGTACTGGCACGCGCGCCAAGGGTGAGGAAGGGTCGATGGGCAACCCGAACTCGAAGGCGACCAACAAGCGGTACGCCGTCCAGGGTCCGAAAGACAACCCGGATCCGCACATCGCCCGGCAAGCGGCTCTGCGCGAGGCCCAGGAATTCGGCATGATCGGCCTGCTCAATGCCGGCGCCGCAGGCGATCCGAACGCCCCAACGGCTCCCTGGGGGCGTGATACGTCCCTCGGGACCGACGAAGTCAGTGCTCGGGGCAATATGTGGGGTGACGAAATCGGAGACGCGTTCGGAGCTGGAGGTCTAGGTCTTTCGGGCATCGGCGAAGGCGGTGGTGGCCGAGGCGAAGGCATCGGGCTCGGGTCCATCGGAACGCTGGGTCACGGCGCCGGAACCGGAACGGGTCAGGGCTTCGGTTCAGGACATGGACGACTGGGCGGTTCGCACAAGACTCGGGCTCCCCAGGTTCGTATGGGTGCGACGCAGGTCAGCGGTCGACTGCCTCCTGAGGTCATCCAGCGCATCGTGCGCCAGAACTACGGTCGTTTCAGGATGTGCTACGAGCAGGGGCTCGCGAAGAACCCCAATCTCGAGGGCCGCGTCTCTGTTCGATTCGTGATTGGACGGGATGGTTCCGTTTCAAACGTGAGCAACGGTGGCTCGGACTTGCCGGACAGCGGAGTGGTCGGCTGCGTGATCAGCGCGTACTACGGGCTGAGTTTTCCGCAGCCGGAAGGCGGCATCGTGACGGTCGTGTATCCGATCATGTTTGCGCCGGGCTGAGCTTCTGGAGCATCGATCACGGCAGGGCGCGCGACCGCCACTGAGGGGGTCGCGCGCTTCGCTGTCTGTGCGAGCATGCCGCGTGGCATACGGCGAGACAGCTCCGCAGGAGCCTTCAGGTCACACGGGTTCGGGTACCGGGGGCAACGGCGCTGCAACGTTGTGTCAGCAACGCTCTGAGCCGGCCGAGGTAGCAGAGCCTCGTTGGGCAGGCCGCACGTCCGAGCAGCAGGGCCCGATCCATCGACGCAGCGTACACGTGGACCCTCGCACGTACACGTAGAGCGGCGGTCGGAAATCCCGGAGCGGTCCTCGCAAGGGCGCGCCCCCAGACGCCAGGGCCTCGCCCGAGCGAGGATGTGCTTCCGGGAGTGAGCGTCGGTCCCCTTTTCCGTTGTCGCGTGGCGTTCCGCGAGACGGAACGCCGTCCCAGACCGCGGGCCGGGAGCCTCAAAACGGTAAGGAATTCGCAGGCAATCCCTCCTTCATCCGGCTTTACTTCGAAGGCGGCGTCCGCCTATGCTCGAACTCCTCCTGGAGGCCTGGTTCCTGCCGGTTGGGGCCTGACTTCCAGTTGTTCAGACGGTGTTCGCCTTGGGCTTCCCGCTTGGGCAACCATCCACCTTCGAGAGTCGACTCGGCCGGTGACATCGTCGCCGCGCCCGGGCAAAGAGAGTGAGCTCGCGATGACACTGCGAAGCGTTTCCAAGACCGCCATGTGTGCTGCTGGCCTTGCTGCTGCGTTGGCTGCTGCTGCCTGCAGCCGCGACCATATCGAGGCAATCAACTTGGCCAACGAAGGCGACCGCCAGGTCAAGGTCAACGTCGAGGGAGCGATACAGAAGTACGAACAGGCCACGCAGCTGGACCCGACGAACCATCGGATCCTCCACAAGCTGGCCAACGCGTACGAGAAGAAAGAGGACTGGGAGAAGATGGCCTCGACCATGGCGCGCGCGGCGCAAGTCGCTCCCGACTTCGCGTCGTACTGGTTCAGGCGAGGCTACGCGCTGATGAAGGTGGCCGAGGCCGGCAACGCCGACGCATACGAGCAGGCCAAGGAACCATTGAAGCAGTGCGTGGCCAAGGATGCCAACTACGCGGAATGCTACCACTTCCTGGCTGAAGCTAGCCTCTGGACGGACGACATGCAGAACGCGCTCGTCAACTACACGAACGCGATCGCGCACAATCCGACCGTCGCCTATTTCTATCCCCCGCTCGGCGAGGCCTACGTCACGTTGAAGTTCTACGATGAGGCGGACAAGGTGCTCAGCGAGGGTACGCGGCTCATCCTCCCGAGCGAGAAGAACAACTCGAATCTCTACGGTATGTACGTGCTCTTGTTCGAGGTCGCGCAGGCCCGAGACGACAAGCCGGCGATGGTTGCGGCTATGGAACGAGCACAGGAAGTTGCCGGCGACTCCCATCCTGAGATCGCCTTCAACCTGGGTAGCACGTACGCCGTCATGGAACCGCCGCGCAAGGAGAAGGCGGTTCGACTTCTCTCGTCTTTCACCAAGCGCGCATGCCGCGGCGCCAATGCCTCCAAGTTCAAGGAGCAGTGCGAGACGAGTCAGAGCCTGATCCAGATGCTCGGAGGAAAGGTCGACTGACCTTGCTCCCAGCAGGTCACTACAGCAGCGCACCAGGGGCGCCCGCGGCCGGCGTTGGAGCTCCTTACAAAACGGATTGGGGAGCGGCTCGCCACCGCCTGCCTCCTCATATTGGTAGCCGAGCGGCTTGGAGCAACGCGCCGGTAGCCGCTCGGCGCAATAGTCTGTGATCGCCCGAGGAAGCATGAATCTAGAGCAGCGTTTGAACTACCTGGAGACTCACCACGACTGGGACGGTGTCGTCGAAGCGCTGGAGGAAGCGGTCGCGGCGGCCTCCGAGCCTTCAGTCAAGGCAAGCTGTCACCTGCAGCTGGGACGCGTTCTCTATTCGCGATTCCTGCAGGGCGTCGGGGCTCTCAAGCACTTCCAGGATGCGTACAAGCTCAACTCGTCATTGGGCGAGGCCCTTGCCGAGGCGCGGGGCATCTACTGGCAGCTCGGCAAGCTCAACATGGTGCAGAAGCTTCTTGAGCTGCAGCTCAAGGGAACACAGGAGCCTGCGGCACGTGTAGGGCTTCTGCGAGAGCTCGGCGACGTGCTGTTCGACCAGGGGGCGGTTGACCGTGCTACGCAGCAGTACGCGTTGGCTCAGAAGACCGCTGGCTCCGCCGCGCTGGCTGAGTTCCTCCTCGACGCGCAGGTGGGCGAAGAGGGGTGGCAGGAGCGAATCGCTGGTCTGCTGCGAAGCGCGCACGAGTCCGATGACAACAGTGCACGCGCGAGCGCTTTCTTGCGCGCCGCGCGCGTGGCGCGACGATTTGCGCCGGCAGAAGTCGAGGGCATCCTGCGCCAGGCCTATGTCGCGAGTCCGACGGATATCGTCGTCGGTTCGCTCTGGGAGGGGCTGCTCGTCGAACAGGAACGCGCTGACATCATTGCCGAGACGCAGCGCAGTATCGTGGAGCAGACCGAGGATGACGCGGCTCGCGCAGACGCGGCGCTCGAGTTCGGGACCCGGTGGGCGCTCCGCCACCAGAATCCCGACATGGCGGCAACCTTTCTGACGCAGGTGCTGCGACTCGATCCCTCGCGGGAGGCAGCTTTCGTGTTCCTGCGCGACGTGTACGGAACGCGGGACGGTGACTGGGGCCACGTGTTGGACCTCGTGGACGAGGCCATCCAGAGCGCCAGCGGCCAGAATTTCGAGTATGTGCTGGCGAGCGCTGGACGCATTGCCTGGCGCGACCAGCAGGACGTCGCCCGAGCGCAGGGCTACTACGCGCGGCTGAGTGAGCTCGACCCTGAGCATCCCGCCGTGCAGGCATTCCAGAGCGAGGTCGGCGCTGCGCCGGCTCCCGTCGAGCCGCCCTGTGCGAGCGAGCCGTCCGCGGCGCCGGTTCCGGCTGCAGCGGCTCCTGCGGTGGAGCGAGCTGTGGCGCCGCAACCGGTCGACGTGGCCGAACCGACGCGGGCACCCGAGCCTGAGCCGTTCCAGTCGCTGGCGCCTGTCTCTTCACCGTCGGTTGCGCAGGAGCCGGCGGGCCCGCAACCGGAAAGCACCAGGGTCGCGGAGCTTCGGGCCCTGCTTCAGCAGCAAGAGGAGACCAAGCGCCACGAGTACGTCCGGACGCTGGTGGCGCTCGGTGACGAGGTGCGGGATCCGTCCGAGCAAGTCGAGCTGTACAGCAAGGCGGCTGACCTGTTCGTGAGCAAGTTCTTGAATCAGGCAGAGGCGGTGAAGACCTACGAGAAGGTGCTTCAGGTCGATCCGACGCATGAGCAAGCCATCTGCTACTTGCGCGAGATGTACGAGAAGCGGCGCGACTGGGAGCGCCTGATCGCGCTGAACACGGCTCAAGCGGAGCGGATGGATCCTGGTGCTGAACAGCTCGCGATGTTCAAGCAGATCGCGAAACTGGCGACCGAGCGAGTGAAGAAGCCGGAAGTATGCATCGAGCTGTGGAACGCGGTGCTACGTGCCGACCCGGATGACCGGGACGCGCTCGAGGCCTTGGCCCAGATGCACGACCGCGCGCGCGACTACGAGAAGCTAGCCGACGTCCTAGAGCGGCTTGTCGAGCTGACTGATGACGTGAAGCAGAAGCTTCAAGTCCTGACCAAGCTCGGACAAGTGGTCGGCGACCGTCTCAAGGACGATGCGCGTGCTGCCGAGGCATACCGAATGCTGCTTACCTTGAGCCCGGACGACCGTCGCGCGCAAGATCAGCTCAAGCGCCGCTACGTCGCGCTGGGTCGGTGGGATGATCTCGAGATGTTCTATGCCGATAGCGGCGGCTGGGACGAGTTCATCCGGGTACTGGAGAGCAACGAAGGACGGGCGGAGAGCGTCCAGCAGCGCATCGCCATGCTGGCGAAGGTCGCCGAGCTCTGGATGACGCAGAAGGGCAAGCCGGACCGTGCGGCGCGCGCGTACGAGAAGGTCCTGCAGCTGGACCCGGAGAACCTGGACGCGGCTGAGCATCTGATTCCGATCTACAGCGACGCGAACAACGCACGAGGGCTCGTCAACGCGATAGAGGTGAAGCTCAAGCACGTTGACGATTCGCTGGATCGGCTCGCGCTCCTGCGTGAGGCGGCCAGTCTGTACGAAGGACGGCTGAATGACAAGGGCCGTGCGCTCGAAGACTTTCTGCTCGCCTTCGCCATCGCGCCGACAGAAAGCACCAGTCAGGACGATGTGGAGCGTCTGGCGCGGCAGACGGGACGTTGGGACGACGTGGTGGCCGCGTACCGGGCGAGCATCGCCTCCGCGGGCGAATCGGGCGATCTGGTCAGCGCGAACGCGCTGCGGCTGCGCCTCGGCCGAGTGCTGGTGGAAGAGACCGGACGCGTCGAAGAGGCGCTCGCCGAGTACCGGGCCGTGCACGAGGCGGAGCCCGACAACGTCATCGCCCTCGAGGCCCTGGAGAGCCTGTACCGAAAGACGGAGCACTGGCGTGAGCTGCTCGAGGTGTTCACGAAGCGGCTCGAGTTGCTGGATGATCCGGAACAGAAGAAGCAGACGTTGTTCGAGATAGCTCACCTGCACGAGGCACGACTCGATGCGCCAGAGAGGGCGATCGAGACTTATCTGGTCGTGCTCGGTGAGGACTCGGAAGACGTGCGCGCACTTGAGGCGCTAGATGCGCTGTATCGTCAGACGGAGAATTGGGAATCTTATGCCGAGGTCCTCAGGCGTCGAATCGAGCTCGACGTCAGCGAAGACCAGCTCGTCGATCTCAAGTTCCGCCTGGCCACGGCGCTCCATCAGCACCTGTCCGACGACGTGGGCGCGCTCGAGAACTACCGCGAGATCCTGTTCTTGAACGCCGACCACGACGGAGCTCGTGCGGCTCTCGAGGAGCTGTTGACGCACGAACAACTGCGCGGTGAGGCTGCTGCAACCCTCGAGGCGATCTACGAAGCGCGTGAGGAATGGGAGCGTTTGGTCAACGCCCTGGAGATCCTTGCGAGTTCTGACGCGGAGAGTAGCCGTCGCGCGGAGCTCTTGCGCAAGATAGCGGGCATCGCTGCGAACCGGCTCCACGCGCTCGATCGCGCCATTGATGCCCAGGCTCGGGCGTTGCAGGAAGATCCGTCAGACGATGGCTCGCTTCAGGGGCTGGAGGACTACGCCGAACAAGCGAACGCCTGGGACAGGCTCGCTTCAATCTACCGGGGCGTCGCTCGGAGCGTGGAGGACCCCGTGCTTGCGCGCCAATACTGGACTCGTCTTGCCGAGATCCAGGAGAGGCTCGGGCGTATCGAGGACGCGGCGGGCAGCTACGAAAAGGTGCTGGCGCTCGACCCGCTGGACAAGCAAGCACTGGAGGCGATGGATGCGCTCTACCGGCGTACGGAGCACTGGGATGAGCTCGTGTCCGTGTACAGGCGGCGCATCGACCTCGAGCAGGGCGGCGGTGACGCCGAGACGCTCTATGCCGAGATGGCGCAGGTGTATGAGGAGAAGCTGCGCCGTCCCGAGGAGGCCATCGCAGCCTACCGCGAGGTGCTGACGATCGATCCATCGAGTCGTGTCGCGTTGGGGGCACTCGACGGGCTGTTCACGCGCCAGCAGGAATGGCCGGAGCTCGCTGAGAACCTGGAGACCCAGCTGACGCTCGTCGAGACGGACCAGGCCGAAGTCGATCTCATGCTGCGTCTCGCTGCTCTCCGCGAGCAGAAGATGGGCGCCATCGAGGAGGCCATCGAAGGCTACCGTCAGGTGCTTGAGCGCGACTCCGCGAACGGCGAGGCGCTCGAGGCCGTCGAGCGCCTCGGTCAGCGACCCGAGTACGAGCTGACGATCGCGGACATCCTCGAGCCGCTCTATCGCGAGCAGGGCGACTACAAGAAGCTCGTCGGCGTCTACGAGGTGCAGGTGCGTCGCGCCGACGACACTCATCGCAAGGTGGACCTCTTGCGACAGGTCGCCGAGCTACATGCCGACGCCGGCAACGACCTGAATGCTTCATTCGACACGGTCTCCCGTGCTCTGGCTGTCGATCCTGCCCAGGAAGAGACGCAGGAGGTACTCGAGCGACTGGCCCGGTCCACAGGCAGGTTCGACGACTTGGCGAAGGTTCTCGAGGAGCTTGGTGAGCAGCAGAAGGACCCGGAGCTGGCCAGCCAGCTCACGATGTCCGCTGCGAGAGTGCTGGAGAACGACGTACAGGACCCGGAGCGAGCGATTGGTCTGTACCGCAAGGTCCTCACGATCGATCCAACGAACCTGGACGCCGCGCAGGCGCTCCAGGCCCTGTTTCAGGCGGCAGAGCGGTACGCGGACATGTCGCTGATCCTGCAACGCAAGGCCGAGATCCTGGAGGATCTGGACGAGCAGAAGGCAGCGCTCTTCGAGGCCGCCACGATCGAGGAGGAAGTCCTCGAGCGCAAGGAAAGCGCGATTGGCGTCTATCTGAAGATCCTCGAGCTCGATTCGGACGATCTGAGGACAGTGGACGCCCTGGTGAATCTCTACCTCGGAATGTCGCGTTGGGAGGAACTGCTCGGCGTCTACGCGAAGAAGGTGGATCTGACGCTCGATCCAGAGGAGCGAAAGGTCATCCTGTACCAGGTGGGCGCGGTCCACGAGCGTGAGTTGGGCGACGTCGCTCGGGCCATCGACACGTACCAGCGAGTGCTCGAGATCGATCCGGACGACGTGACTGCGCTCGGACGTCTCGATGTCCTGTACCAGACGGCGGAGAATTGGCAGGAGCTTCTCAGCATTTTGACGCACGAGGCGGAACTGACCGCCGATGCGGCCGAGGCGGTGAGCTACCAGTATCGGATCGCGGAGCTGTACGAGAAGCGCCTGGAAGACGTAGACCGGGCGGTGGAGCTCTATCGCGACATTCTCAACCTACAGCCAGACCACGGTCCGACTTTGGACGCGCTCGAGGGCATCAAGTCTGGCGAGGTCGCGCCGTTGGCGGCGTCAAGCGTACTGGAGCCGATCTACGAGGCCGTTGGGGAGTGGATGAAGCTCGTCAGCGTACTGGAAGTGCAGGTCCAGTTCGCCGAGGACCGATACTCCAAAGTCGACCTCCTGCACAGAATCGCGCGGCTGTACGAGGGGAGCCTGGTTGATCACATTAGCGCATTCGATACGTATGCCCGCGCGGTGGCGGAAGACAGCCAGAACGAGGAATCGCTTGGCTCGCTGGAGCGCCTCGGTACGGTGCTCGAGCGCTGGGCGGCCGTGGCAGAGCTCTACGACGCGGAGCTCGACAAGCTTGGCGACGAGCCGGAGCGTTTCGTAGAGCTCGGGCTCCGGGTGGCACAGATCTACGAAGTGCAGATGGAACGCGTGGACGACGCCGTCGCTCGCTTCCGGCGCGTCCTCGACGTAGATCCCGTCAACCAGACGGCGGTTGGGGCTCTGGATCGTCTGTTCCTTCAGACCGAACGCTGGAACGAGCTCGTCGAGATCCTGGCGCGAGAGGCGGAAATCGGCGAGACGCCCGACGAGATCCTCGAGTTCAGGTATCGTCTAGGCCAGGTCTACCAGCTGCGTCTCAACGACCTTCCCAGGGCGATCGAGGCCTACCGTGACGTCATCAGCGCGGCGCCCGAGCACGAGGAGACGCTCAGGGCGCTCGAAGGCCTGTTTGACGCGGGCCAGCACGAGGCCGAGGTCGCGGTCATTCTGGAGCCGCTGTACCAGAGCACCTCGGAGTGGGAGAAGCTGACGCGCGTTCATGAGGTGCAGCTCGCGCACACGAACGAGCCGACGGAGCGACTGGCGATGTACTTCCGCATCGTCGAGGATGCGGAGGAGCGGCTGCTCGACCCGATGATGGCGTTTTCGGTCTGCGTGCGCGCGCTGAAGGAGCAGCCACTAGCGGAACGTGTCGGTGAGGAGTGCGAGCGCCTGGCCGCTGTCATCGATGGAGGATGGGAGCAACTGGCGAACGCCTACGCGGACGTCCTCAGTGCCGAGGGTCAGGAGACCTCGACGCAGACCATCATCGGCAAGCGTCTGGCACGTGTCTTCGAGGAAGAGCTGCAAGACGTGCCCAAGGCCGATGAGACCTACCGATACGTCCTCACCGTCGCTCCGGAGGAACCCGATGCGCTCGCCAACCTCGATCGGATCTACAGCTCGACCGAGCAGTGGACTGAGCTCGCGAGCGTTCTTGAGCAGCGGGCCGCAACCTTGCCTGACGACCAGGAGCAGGTGGAGCTCTACGGCAGACTCGGACGCGTGTATGAGGAGCAACTCGCCGAGACCGATAATGCCATCCGGGCGTACCGGCGCATCTTCGACGAGCTCGATCCCGCGAACGAGGATGCGATCCAGGCGCTCGGACGGATATACGCCGCTACCGAACAGTGGCAGCAGCTCAACGGCGTGTACGCGCGTGAGCTCGAGAACGCGGTCGGCGACGTCCAGGAAGCCGAGATCCGGGCGAGGATCGCGACGCTGGCCGCTGACCGTCTGGGCAGGGTCGACGATGCGATCGAGGGATGGAAGCGCGTCTTGGATCTGCGAGGCGAGGATGCCGAAGCGCTGTGGGCTCTTGCGGACCTGTACCAGAGGCAAGAGCATTGGGCCGAGCTGACCGACGTACTCGAGCGCCATTTCGACATTGCGGAGAACGACGAGGACCGCGTGGGTATCCTGACTCGTCGTGCGCGGCTCTTCTCTGAGCAGCTGAATCGAGACGACGAGGCACTCGAGACCTGGCAGCGCGTTCTCGACATCGACTATTCGAATATCGCCGCCCTTCGCGCCATCGCGGAGATATGGAGGACGCGCCAGGACGCGCGCGAGTTGGTGGCGGCGCTGCATGCCACGATCGACCGGGCCGGCCCGGTCATCGAGCCGGACGAGCTCAAGGCGGCGTACCGAGAGCTCGGAAAGACCTATGGGGAGATACTCGAGCAGACCGAGGACGCTGCTGAGGCGTGGCGAAGTCTGCTCGTTGTGGATCCGGCCGACTTTGAGGCCATGGAGGAGCTGGAGAAGATCTACCGGGTGGAAGAGCGCTGGGTCGACGTCATCGGTGTGAAGCGGCAGCGGGCCGAAGCACTGGAAGAGCCCGAAGAAAAGATACGAGAGCTGCTCGAAGTCGCGGAACTGTGGCGAGCACAGGTCGACGACTTCGACCAGGCCACGTCGGATTTCGAGAAGATACTGACGGTGGACGCCGCCCATGATCTCGCTTTCGAGACGCTGGTGCGGCTGCACACGGGCGCCGCGCGTTGGGAACAGCTCATCGAGCTGTATCTGAACCGGCTCGACACCCGCGAGGAAGTGGGCGAACGTTCGGAGCTGCTTCGACGCATTGCCAAGGTCTTCGAAGACAAGCTGGACGACAAGAACCAGGCCTTCGATGCGCTCGTGAACGCGTTCGCAGAGGACTACTCGGACGATGAGTCGGTCGGGTACCTGGAGCGGATGGCGCAGGCGACGCAGCGTTGGGGCGAGCTCATCAATACGGCGAACGCTTGGCTGCAGGAACAGCAGGAGCCCGCGACCAAGATCCGTCTCTGCCTGCGTTTGGGTAAGTGGTACGGGCAGGACCTGGGTCACCCGGACTATGCGCAGCAGTACTACGCCCAGATCATGCAGCTCGACCCGAACAACGCTCAGGTGCTGCGGCAGATGGCCGCGATCCACCGGATTAGCGGGCAATGGCAGAAAGTCGGTGAGACGCTGACGCGCGCCTTGGAGATCGGCGTTGCCAACGATGACCGCAAGGCCATTCTGGTCGATCTCGGCGAGCTTCTGGACAAGCACATGGGCCAGCCCGAGCAGGGCATCAGCTTCTATCGCCGTGCGCTAGAGGTGGACCCGTTGTACTTGCCCGCCCTGGAATCGCTCGAGCGCATCTACGAAGGCCAACAGGACCACGCACAGCTCTCCGAGATACTGAAGAGCAAGGTCAAGGCGCTGAAGGATATCGAGCAGATGGCGCGGACGAAGCTGCGTCTCGGGTCTCTGCAAGAAACGGCGCTCGCCAACCTGGAGGCTGCCGCTGGCGAGTACCGCGGCGTGCTCGAACTGGATGGGTCGAACGTCGCGGCGCTCCGGGGACTGGAGCGCGTCAGCGAGGCCACGCAGGATTGGCCGGAACTCGTCGTGGTTCTGGAGCGTCAGCTCGACGTCGTGGAGACCGAGCGCGAGCGCGTCGAAGTGCTGCTCAAGCTCGCCGGCATCCAGGAGGAGCACTTCTTCAAGCTCGACGCTGCGGCGCGGCGGCTCGAATCCGCTCTGGAGATCTTCCCTGGCGAGGAGCGGGCGTATGTCGCACTGGAGCGCTGCTACCGGCGGCAGAAGCAGTGGCTCGACCTAGTCAGCGCATACGAGCGGCACATCGCCGAAGCAGCGAACCAGGCGACCAGAATCGAGCTTTACCGTGAGATCGCCGAGGTCCATTCGAACGAGGTGGGCGACGTCGAGCGAGCCATCGAGGCGTACGAGAACATCGTTGCGCTTGACGACACCGACATTCCGGCGCTCGATGCGCTAGCGCGCTTGTTCGAGAAACAGGAGGATGCTCCACGCGCAATCGACGCGATGTCGAGGGTAGCGGATCTGACCTCGGACAGCGAGCAACGCGTCGACATGTACTACCGCATCGGTCGCGCGTTCGAGGAGACGCTGGGTGAGCGGGTGGAGGCGCAGGAGCGCCTCGAGATGGCGCTGGACATCGATCCGACGCACCTGCCGAGCCTGGCCCTGCTACGAACGATCGCCATCGACGAGTCGGACTGGGACCGTGCTGCCCGGTACCTGGAGCAGGAGCAGGCGAACACCCAGGCGCCGAAGGCAAGGGCGCGCCTGCTCGTGGAGCTGGGCAAGCTGCGCGACGAGATGCTCTACCAGCATGCACTGGCCGTGGAGGCCTATCAGCTCGCGATGCAGTCCGACGAGGACTGCGAGGAGGCCGCCTTCCCACTACTGGAGGAGTACATCCAGACCGAACGCTGGGAGGAAGCCGAGCCGCTGGCGGAGCTCCTGGTTCGCAAGAGCAAGGGACGGGAGCGACACGAGCAGCATCTGCTGCACAAGCTGCTGGGCAAGGTCACCGCCGCCCTGGGCAAGTACGACCGAGCGATCAAGTCCTATCAGACGGCGCACCAGCTTGATCTGACCGACCAGGAGACCATTCGGGGTATCGCGGACGTGTCGTACGGTCTACAGGACTGGCCCAGCGCGCTCACCAACTACCAGAAGGTGCTCACGGCTCTGGGCGAGAGCGAGATCGACGAGCGGACAGAGGTGTACTATCGGCTCGGGTGCATCAAGCGCGCCCAAGGGCAGTCGAGACAGGCTGTCAATAACTTCGAGAAGGCTCTGGCGCTCAACGGTGCGCACGAGGACACGCTGGCCGCGCTCGTCGATCTGTACGCGAAGAACAACGACTGGAAGCAGGTCGCTGCCTACAAGCGCCAAATCCTGGATATCCGGATTGAGCCGGAAGACCGATTCGTCATCCTGAACGAGATCGGCGACATCTGGAGTGAGAAGGAGAAGAACACTGCGAAGGCCATCGAGACCCTGGAAGAGGCGCTCGAGATCAAGCCGGAAGATCACGTGCTGTTGCACAAGCTGCTTCAGCTCTACCAGCGAGCCTCGGATTGGCAGAGGATGATTGACGCGCTGCAGGCCATTGCCGCACTCGAAACGAGGGACGAGATCAAGGCGCGCTACGTCTTCACGCAAGCGCAGTTGTACCGCGACAAGCTGTCGGAATCGGACCGAGCCGTCGAGCTGTTCAATGAGGCGCTGGACCTCAATCCGGGCTACCTGGAGGCGTTCGAGCGCATCAACAAGATCCTGACGAAAGAGAAGAACTGGAAGCAGCTCGAACGATCGTATCGGAAGATGCTGCACCGGATCGCGGGCAAGGGGAACACCGACCTGGAGTACAACCTATGGCACCAACTGGGGCTAGTGTACCGGGATCGGATGCAGCAAACCGAAGACGCAATGGAGGCCTTCGGCATGGCTTCTGGGGCAAAACCGGAGGAGGCGGTGGAGCACCAGATCCTCGCAGAGCTGTACGAGAGCAGCGAGCGTCTCGACGACGCCGTGAAGGAGCAACGGATCCTGCTCCAGGCTGATCCGGCGAGAATGGACGCGTACCATGCGCTATATCGACTTCACCTGCGTCGACAGTCGTTCGACGAAGTGTGGTGTCAAGCAGCTGCTCTGACTTTCCTGGGCGCTGCGACGGAGGAAGAGCGCAAGTTCTACTACGACTACCGCGCGGAAGGCATGTTGCCAGTCAAGGGGCGTCTGACGGGCGACCACTGGGTCAGGTGGCTGATTCACGTGGACGAGAATCCGTTCGTTTCGAGGATCTTCGAAATGATCACTCCCGCCGCGTTGCAGGCCAAGATCGCTCAGTTGAAAGCCACAGGGAAAGCACCCGTGCTGGATCCCCGCTTCCGGCAGGATCCGATGAGTTCCACTGTGACGTTCGCGAAGACCTTCGGGTGGGCTGCCCAGGTGCTAGGTGTGGGCGCGCCTGAGCTCTACGTGCGCAACGACGTCCCGGGAGCCGTTGTGGCCGTTCCTGCTCTCCCGCCAGCCTCCGTAGCCGGCCAGACCGTCCTCACGGGTTTCCAGCCGCGGGAACTCACGTTCATCTGCGGCAAACATCTAGGCCACTACCGAACCGATCACTACATCCGAACGCTTTTCCAGACGCAGTCGGAACTGACGATCATGTTCTTCGCTGGGTTGGTGCTCGGCGCGCCGACGACGCCGATGCCGCCGGAGATGGCGGCGCAGATACGCGCAACGGCCCAACAGCTGGCCAAGTTCATGCAGCCGGTGCAGGTCGAGCATTTGCGTGAAGTAGTGAAGCGGTTCATCGACGAAGCTGCAAAGGCGAACATCAAGCGGTGGAACCAAGGCGTCGAGCTGACCGCGTGCCGGGCCGGTTTGCTGATTTGCGGCGACCTGGAAATCGCCAAGAAGATCATCGCGTCCGAGCCGCAGCTTCCGGGCGATCGGTCGCCGACGGAGAAGATGCAGGAGCTCATCCTGTTCAGCACTAGCTCGGCATACACGGAGCTGCGAAAGGTGCTGGGCGTCGCGGTCGGCTGAGAACGGATGCGGTGGGCCTTCCGAGGCCCCCGAAAGCGTCCATCGGGTGCCGACCGAGCTACGCCGAGGCGTTCTGGAGCGGAGCTCTACTTCCCGGGGAGGTCCAGCGTGACACGCAGCGTGGTCTGCAACTGCCAGTACGCCCGGCGACTGCCCGCGCGGGAAGGGCGCTTGGTATAGGTGCCCGCGGCGAGCTCAAGCGTAGGGCCGAGGGCAAGCAGGCTGGTCGCGTACCAGTCGCCCCCGACCAGGAGTCGCAGAAACTCGGGACCGCTGTATGCTGCATCGGACGGATCGGACTCGATCGCTAGAGTCCGCCAGCCGAGCCCGGCGGCGAGCCACGGATCGAAGCGGACACCCTGGACCAGGTGATACGCGGCGAGGGCACCCGCTCCCAACCCCGTTCCCGAACAGCTGCTACACGCAGAGCCGTTGCCCCAGCGCTGCATGTCACCCCAGAGCCCGAGCGCCACCGCGCGGCTGACACCGTAGGTCGCCGAAAGCGCCACCGCCGGGCCCGGTCCCAAGCGGCGGGACAGGGGAAGACCCGACTGCAGCCGACCCAGCGGCACAGCCAGGCCCCCACCAGCCGTGAGAGCCAGATGGCCGCGCAGAGTGTCGAGAGGAGCTGGTGTGGCGGAAGTGGGCGAAGGCTCGGGAGAAGAGGTTGCGGGGGGCGTCTCGCCGGGGAGGGCCGTGCGTGGGGCGGGCGCTCCGACAGCGCTTTCTGGCGTCGGCGCGGGCTGGGCCACGGGCTCTTGGGCGTGGAGCGGAGCAGCTGACATCGAGGCAACGAGCAGTGGCCCGAGCGACAACGATCGCATGGCGCGCTCATAGCATCGATCGGCTCGGGACGGGAACGCCGCCCAGAGTGTCTCTGCAGTAACGGCAACGTGCCTTGTTGGGCCGAGGCTCCGGTTCAGCGATGCCTCGCCCCAGCAGAGCACGTCCAATCAGTCTGGTCAGCCGCCCATCTTGTTTCTCTGCGCGTGGGGAGGGTACGCAGAGGGCTGGCCGTGGATTGGGCTGCGGGCCGACGCAACTGGGCTGTGCCGTGGCCGACAAGGAGGCTGACTATGCCTTCGGACACACGCGAACCATCGGGCGGGCTCGGGCAGCGCTACCAGCGTAGACCTGGCCCATGGACGATTGAGGTCGGCTCCGTGCATGGAGTCTGCTCGAGGGTCCTGCTGGTCGGCGAGAGCCTTGTTGTCGGCAGCGGACACAACGCCGGGCTCCGCGTGGCGGATCCCGCGGTAGGCGACCAGCACTGCCTGCTCAAGGTACGACCAGGCGGGCTCACGGTCGAAGACCTGGGTTCAGGGGGTGGTGTGTTTCTGGGCCCGGCTCGAGTCGCGCAGGCGACTCTGGTTTCCGTTGGGGCCAGTTTCGTCATTGGCGCTACGACGGTGACCATCAGGCCCGGCGTCGAGGAAGAGCCGTCCAGGACGGCGGCGCTGCCTGGCATGGTCGGTGGGTCTACAGCAATGCGTCGCGTGGCCTACGAGGTGCGGAGGCACGCCGCGACGCGCGCTCCCATTCTGCTGCAAGGGGAGTCGGGAACGGGCAAGGATCTCGTCGCTCAGGCGCTACACACGCTGAGTCGTCGTCCCGGCGCCTACGTTCCACTCAACGCGGGCGCCATGCCAGAGCCGCTGGCGGATGCGGAGCTATTCGGCCACCGGCGCGGTGCATTCACCGGGGCGGTGGCGAATCGCAGCGGCGCCTTCGAGCTGGCCCACCAAGGGACGCTGTTTCTCGACGAAATCGCCGAGATCCCAGCCAGCGTCCAGGTCAGGCTCCTGAGGGTCGTCGAGGACGGCCAGGTTCGGGCGCTGGGTGCGAGCAAACCGATCCGCGTCGACACCAGAATCGTCTCGGCAAGCTGGGCGCCGCTGGCAGACCGCGTCGCCGACGGCAGCTTCCGGGCGGACCTCTACCATCGGTTGTCGACGGCTGTCGTCAGGCTGCCACCGCTCAGGCAGCGCAGGAGCGACATCCCAGAGCTTTGCGAGGTCCTGTTGCGACGGATGGACTCGGACGTCGGCGTCAAGCGGCTTGCTCCCGGTGCGCTCGCGCGTTTGGTGACCCATTCTTGGCCGGGGAACGTCAGAGAGCTCAATGGCGTGCTCTACCGCGCCGCCCTTCTGACCGATCAAGCGATGCTCGAGCCGCAACACATCGAGCTCGCATTCCCTCCGGACGGGAAGGGGCGGAAGCTGACACGCGCCGACGCGCCCCGGCTGCTGGAACTGCATCGAGGCAACGTGAGTGCTGCCGCCCGCGCTTGCGGTGTCGCACGGTCTACCTTTCGATCTTGGTTGGAGAAGCCGCACAGTCAGGAATAGCGGAGGGCTGGCATCAGTGGGAAGCGAGCCGCGGCCCGGTGGCCGGCGGATAGCCTGAACTGGCGGGCGTGCATGCCCAGCGATGGCGAGGTAAGAACGCTGCGCTGGCCGACCCGTCAACTGAATGGAGCTTCTGGGTTGGCCAACGTCGGGCATTCAAGTGCGTGCTGTGAGCTCTCCCTGGCGCTGGCGTCTTGTGACCGCGTTCGCCTGCCTGGCGAGTCTCGCCCTTGTTGCGTGCCAGGGCCGCGTGAGGTCCGAGGGTGCGCGTCCCGCCCGGCACGACGCAGAAGCAGCGGCTCGGGCGTTGCCTCCGCGCGCTGAAGTGGTTGCGCGGGCGGACGTCCTTGCTCTGCGTGGCAGTCGCAACAACCGGGAACAGGGCGCCGCTGACTTCGCGGAAGCGGCCCAGCTTCGAACACGGCTATGGCGTATCGAGGGTCGGCAGGCTGACGCGCTCGAAGCCTTGGAACTGCTGGGCGCGATCCAGGAGCGAAGGAACTCTGGTCGTTGCGATGCGGCGACCGATCGCGCCCTGCTGCAGGGTGAGCTTTCCGGGGACCCAATCGGCATCTATGAGGCGCTGTACGTTCTGCGCACGGCAGAAATGACCAGCGCATGTGCGGCCAGAATCGATCGTATTCTTGCGGCACTTGCTGCTTTCCGTCCACCACAGCATGTTCTGGACGAGCTTCGACGTCAGGCGGGACCGTCAGACCATGGGGAAGGAAGCGCGGCGCAGCGAGCTCGGTCGTCGGAGCCAGTCGCTGCGACCGGCGAAGGGCCCGTCGTCGTTCCGGAAGTCGGCGTACCGAGCAAGGAGCCGGCCCGGATCACGAAGGTCGAGCAGTACCGCGGCCGGGATGCGGCGCGGGTCGTCGTCTTCGTTACGCACCCGACCACGTACGACGTCGGCGCTCTTCCCGCGCAGGGGACACAGGGTCCGCGTCTGTACGTCGATGTGCACGGGGCACGGTATTCCGGGCCCGCGAGCTACGAGATGGGCGGAATGGTGGAGCGTGTCCGAATCGGGCACCAGCCAACGGCCACCCGTATCGTGCTGGACGTGCAGTCGGACGTCTACCGCAAGGTGTTCTACTTGCCCGAGCCCTTCCGATTGATCATCGACGTGGCCCGGCAGGCCCCGCAGCCCACGACGGCGCCTACGGGCCCTCGCGTCGTGCGACGAGTGGTGCTGGACCCAGGCCACGGGGGACACGATCCAGGGGCTATCGGGCCCATTGGTCTCCGGGAAAAGGACGTGACACTCGACATCGCCCATCGCGCCGCCCCGGTCATCGCGCGCGAGCTCGGCATCGTAACGCTGTTGACGCGGGATGCGGACGAATTCGTGGCATTGGACGAGCGCGCCGCCCGAGCGAACGCCTTCCGAGCGGATCTTTTCGTATCGATTCACTGCAATGCGAGTGACGATCCGTCGAGCCGCGGCCTGATGAGCTTCGTGCTTGACGAATCGCGAGACCTGCTGGCTGCAGGAATAGCCGCACGTGAGAACTCCTCCTCGACCGCCGCCGCAGACGAGCTGGCCAACGCGCTGAGCCGCGTGCTGGATCAGCGAACCATAGCGAGCTCGAGCCATTTCGCGGCTCTGCTGGAGCGCGCCAGTGTAGCGTCCTTGGCGCCGCAGTACGGTAGTGTCCGCAACCACGGTGTACGGCGTGCGGGCTTCTACGTCCTGGCGGGTGCGCAGATGCCGGCCGTGTTGTTCGAAGTCTCGTTCATCTCGAACCCCCTCGAGGAACTTCGTCTCAACACGGCTGACTACCGCCAGAGACTCAGCGATGCCGTAGTCAATGCGGTGAGGGCCTACCGCGATGGGCTGTGAGCCATCCCTTGGTGTGAGTCCGGACCCTGACGGATGTCGAGCTCTGCCTCGCGCTGGTGCCCGGTTCCGTCGGCCGTGTGTCGACTGGACGTTCGACCGCGTTCCTTCGAGGGACCAGGATCCGGGAACGTACCCTCGGAGTCGAGCGTGGGATTGACGTCCTTGCGGGTGGCACCTACGCTGTTGTGCTCCCCAACGGCATGGGCAACCTAGGGCCCCGGGGGGTGAATACGACGAGCGAAGCATGACAAAGGTACAGCTTAAGAAGTTCCGGGAGCTTCTGGAGGCCAAGCGTTGGGAGATCATCAAGCGCGCGGAGCAGACGCTGAGCGAGGACATGTCGCTTGACCTGAATGACCTGCCAGACGAGATGGACCTGGCGTCGAGCGAATACCTGCAGTCGTTCACGTTCAGGCTACGCGGTCGCGAGAAGGTATTTCTCGACAAGATCCAGAAAGCGCTCGATCGGATCGAGGATGGTTCGTTCGGCCTGTGTGAAGAATGTGGCGACAAGATCACGTTGAAACGTCTGGAGGCAAGGCCCGAAACGACGCTCTGTATTCGCTGCAAAGAGGACCAAGAGCGAGTCGAGAAGGACTTCGGTTGACGCTCTGCTCAGCGGCGAGGAGGTGACTCGCTCGTGTCCAGGCTGCGCGGCTCGCCGCAGGATTCGACCGCCCCAAAATGGGCGGAGCCTGCGTGTTTTTCCGCGAACGCCCTCAGACCTCAGAAACGGGTTGCTTGCGTCGAGAGCGCCTCAACGAGCGGCAGACCGCTGCTGGAGCGATCCTCCAAGATACTGCCCCGTTTGGCTCGCCTCACATAGGGCAACCGCCTCTGGAGGGCCCTCGGCGATTACCTCACCACCGCGTTCGCCGCCCTCCGGTCCCATGTCGATGACCCAGTCCGCGCAGGCGACCAGATCGATGTTGTGTTCGATGAAGAGGATCGAGTTGCCAGCATCGCGTAGCTCGAGCAGGGCAAGCAGCAACAGCTCGATGTCGGAGAAGTGAAGCCCCGTCGTTGGTTCATCGAGCACGTAGAGCGTGCGTCCCGTAGCCTTCCGAGCCAATTCGCTGGCGAGCTTCACCCGTTGGGCTTCTCCGCCGGACAGAGTGGTGGCAGGCTGGCCGAGCTGGATGTAGCCGAGACCGACCTGACGGAGCGCGGCCAGTCGCTGCCGGATGCGCGGAATCGTGTCGAATAGCTCGTAGGCCTCGTCCACATTGAGATCGAGCGCGTCAGCGATGGACAAGCCGCGGTAGCGGATTTCCAGGGTCTCGCGATTGTAGCGTCGGCCGTTGCAGGCGTCGCATGTGACATAGACGTCCGGTAGAAAGTGCATTTCGACGCGCAGCACGCCGTCGCCTTGGCACGCCTCGCACCGACCGCCCTTGACGTTGAAAGAGAAGCGTCCCGGGCGGTAGCCACGCGCACGCGCGTCGGGCAGGGCGGCGTACAGATCCCTCAAGTGCGTGAACACACCGGTATATGTGGCCGGATTGGAGCGCGGGGTACGCCCGATCGGGGCCTGGTCGATGCTGATGACCTTGTCCAAGTGCTCGATTCCCTCCACGCGGTCGCACGGCCCCACCCACCCGGTCGCCCCGTAGAGCTCCGCACGTGCGGCGCTGAGCAAGGTGTCGACGATGAGGCTGCTCTTGCCCGAGCCGCTCACACCCGTCACGGCGGCAAGGAGCCCGAGTGGCACGCCGACGGTAACGTCCTTGAGGTTGTGCGCTCGGGCCCCGACGACCGTCAAGCGTGCCGGACCAGGCTTCTTGCGGACAGATGGGATCGGCAGCCTTCTCTTGCCGGAGATGTACTGACCGGTGAGAGAGCGCTCATTGTCCGCAATCTCGTCGGGGGTTCCCGCGGCGACGATGGTTCCCCCCAACGCGCCAGCGCCAGGACCCATGTCGACGACGTGGTCGGCCGCGAGTATCGCCTCGCGGTCGTGTTCAACGACGATGACGCTGTTGCCCTTGACCACCAGACGTCGCAAGGCCTCCAGCAAACGGGCGTTGTCGCGTGCGTGCAGGCCGACGCTGGGCTCGTCGAGCACATAGAGGACCCCGACGAGGCTGGCGCCGATCTGCGTAGCGAGTCGGATCCGTTGCCCCTCGCCGCCCGAGAGTGTCGCCGCCGAGCGATCCAGCTGCAGGTAGTCCAAGCCGACGTCGATGAGGAATCCGAGGCGGTCGGTAAGCTCGCGGAGCAGTGGTTCGGCTATCGCCGCATCGCGTCCCGTCAGATCGCTGCCCTGGGACAGCGACTGGAGGAACGCCTGGAGGCGGCGCAGGGGCAGGGCGGACAGCTCGCTGATGTCCCTGTCACCGAGCTTGACTGCCAGGGCCTCGGGGCGAAGTCTGCGGCCCGAGCATGCAGTGCAGGTTCTAGTCGCGACGAAACGATGGAGGTCTTCCGGGCCGATGGCTCCGTCGTCCCGGACGTCATCCTCGACCTCGTCATCCTCGCCCGTTTCGAGCATGCGTTCGAGGCGGCGGATCACTCCTTCGTACCCGACCTTGGTGCTCTTGCGTCGCGCGGTGGGACCATAGAGGATCGCTTGACGCTGTGCGTCGGGAAGCTGGTCCCACGGGGTATCCGGGTCGACCCCAAGCGCCTTCACGGCCCGTGACACCTCGGAGGCCGTCGCGACCGAGCCTCGGCGACCGAAGGCGGCCACGGCGCCCTCGCGCAACGTTCGGGTCGAGTCGGGTACCACGCGTGCGGGATCGATCGTCGAGCGAACGCCTAGCCCGCCACAGGCCGGGCATGCGCCGTGCGGGCTGTTGAAAGAGAATAGGCGCGGTTCCAGCGGCGGGAGAGTGATCCCCTGTTCCCAGCTCACCAACCGTTCGCTCATGACCGTCGGCGCGGTGCCGTCGAGGGCGTCGATGAGGAGCGTGCCGTCACCGAGCTTGAGGGCGAGCTCCACCGAATCGGTGATGCGTCCCTTTCCGCTTTCGCGGACGATCACCCGGTCGACGACCACGTCCAGGTCATGGGGCCGGGAACGGTCGACCGAGAGATCGTCTCCGAGCTCGATGGGTTCGCCGTCGAGGCGAGCTCGAACGAAGCCTTCCCGCCTCAGGCGGTCAAGGTCGTGGCGAAGCTCCCCTTTGCGGCCACGGATAACGGGGGCGAGCAATGCGACTCTGGCGCCTTCGCCAAGGGCGACGATCGCGTCGACGATTTCCTGCACGGTGTACGCACGCAGAACCTGACCAGTGACTGGACAGTGTGGCGTTCCCACTCGGGCGTACAAGAGCCGCAGGTAGTCTGCGATCTCAGTCACGGTGCCGACGGTCGACCGGGGGCTCTTGCCGAGCGCGCGTTGTTCTATCGCTATGGCCGGGCTGAGGCCCTCGATGCTGTCGACGCGCGGCTTGGGTAGCTGGTCGAGGAACTGCCTCGCGTACGCGGACAGCGATTCGACGTAGCGACGTTGCCCTTCCGCGTAGATCGTATCGAAGGCGAGAGAGGACTTGCCGGAGCCGCTGGGGCCGGTGACGACGACCAGGTGGTTACGCGGCAGCTCGCAGGTGATGTTCTTCAGGTTGTGCTGGCGCGCGCCGCGAACGACGAGCCAATCCATGTGATCTCGGCCTACTAGCACGTATGAGGACGATCGTGACGTATGGTGCACCTCCTGTTCGGGCGTCCGGGCGGCCTCGGCCCAGATGACTGGACGCGCTGTTGCCGGGCTCGCGCGCTTCGACTACGTTTGCGGGCGTGGAGCTTGCATGCGCCAGCGTCGGGGTGGGCCCAGGCCACTTCGGCCAACGGCGATCCGTGCCCCTCCAGCAGGCAGTCGCGGGCGTTTCCTCACTCGCCGGTCCGTTGCCTGTTCGGTCGGTTGGGGCCCATAGCTCAATCGGTCAGAGCCCCCGGCTCATAACCGGGTTGTTCCTGGTTCAAATCCAGGTGGGCCCACCGCGTCGGCGCTCCACCCGTGCGGTCCCCGCTGGTGTCGGCCCCCGATGTCAGCGGTCTCTCACGGTCTTGGCCTTCACGACAGGGTAGACTCTGCCCCTGATTGATTGCGGTAAGGAGCTTCGTTCGCAGTGACCATCCATGAGCAAGTAGTCGCTCTCGAGAGCCTAGGAGCCACCGATGCAGAACTGAAGGAACTCAACGACGCCCTCGCGAGCGAGCGGGCGGCGCTCGAACGCAAGCGCGGCATCTTGAGCGAGCTCCAGGAGAAGCTTGACCGCTCCCGCGCCAGCTCTGACGAGATGGAGCACACCAGAGGCGAACTGATGCTGGAGCTGCGCCAGCTCGGGGTACAACTCGACAAGTCACGCGAGAAGTTGAGCCGGTGCCGGACGGAGAGGGAAGTCAACGCCGCGCAGCGTGAAGTCGAGGAACTACGCAAGCTGTACCGAGATCGGGAACTCGAGATCCAGAGGCTCAGCGAGCTCGGACAACAGGCTAGAGGCGAGATGGCCCAGACCCAGACGGAGGCCGCTGAGATCGATGCGGAGCTCGCCCAGAACGAGGGACAGGTCGCGAGTCGACTCACGTCACTCGAGCGTGACGTTGCCGCGAAGCTCAAAGAGCGTGAAGCGCTTGTCACGCGGCTCAAGCCGCAGCTGTACCGGCGCTACGAGATGATCCTGAAGCGCCGCGGTACGGCCGTCGCTCATACGACCGACGGCACGTGCAGCGCGTGCCATATGATGCTTTCCCCGATGGTATTCCAGCAGCTCATGCGACGGGACGACTTCTCCCAGTGCCCCAGTTGCAATCGTATCATCTACTACAAGCCGGCGCCCGGGGAAGCCGAGGATAGCCAAGCGAGTGGGGCCTAGCGTGCGCGGCGGAGAGGGGTTGCCACGGGTCGGCCGCGCAAGCGCGTTCCGTTCCACGGGCCGTTGCCAGAGCGCCGGCCATACCCGGATGCGGGTCTACGCCGGGACGAGCGCTCATCAGACGGCGGGCCCGTTCCGGCGAGCATCGTTCCACGATGCACAAAGGCGCTCCAGGGCGCGTTTTGTATCAGGGTTGTGGCCGCGCAGCGCGTGCGAGGACAGGAAGCCGTGAAGGGCTGTCCTGCTTGTGGCCGGATGTACCCCGACGATGCGGGCTTCTGCCCGGTCGACGGCAACCAGCTGACGAGTGCCACGCTCGCGCCGGCGGCCAGTGACCAGGTCGACGCGCGGCTGGGCAAGCTCGTTTGCGGCAGATACGAGGTGCGTCGGGTCATCGCTGACGGCGGTATGGGCCGTGTCTACGAGGCGCTCGACACCGCGGATCGCAAAAACACGGCGTTGAAGATCCTGCACCCGGACGTCGCTGTCGATCCCATCGCAGTCGAACGCTTCAGGCGTGAGTTCGCGGTGAGCGCACAGCTCCCTCACGAGCACATCGTCGAGGTGTTGGATTTTCAGCCGACTGAAGACGGTAGCTACGTCTTGGCTATGGAGTTCCTCTATGGCGAGGAGCTCCGTAACACGCTCAAGCGGGAGCGGGTGCTGCCGCCCGAACGCGTCATCAGGATGCTGAGCCAGCTTGCGTTGGGTTTGGACGCAGCCCATGCGCGCAAGCTGGTCCATCGCGACCTGAAGCCGGACAATGTTTTTCTCTGCCAGACCCGCGACGGCGACATTGTGAAGATACTCGACTTTGGCTCCGTCAAGGACAAGGCGGAGACAGCCAAGAAGCTCACGGTCATTGGCACGACGATCGGGTCCCCCTACTACATGGCGCCCGAACAGGCGCAGGGGCTCGAGACCCTCGACCACCGCGCCGACGTGTGGGCCCTCGCGGCGATCTGCTACGAATGTGTAACATCGAAGGTGCCCTTCGGCGGCAACACGGGGCCGGCCATTCTCGTCGCGATTCTCTCGCAAGAACCGAGCCCGCCGAGTGCGGCGGGCGGCGGCCAGAAGTATGCCGTTTCTCCAGGGCTGGACGAGGTGATGGTCAGGGCGTTCAAGAAGAACCCCGCAGCGCGTATTCCCTCCGCCGGTGCGTTGGCGGATGCCGTGGGAAACGCGTACGGACTTGAAGGAAGCCATCGAGAATGGGCGAAGACGGCCGAGGTCGTGCTGGGAACGCAGATCGCCAGCAGAGCGTCTCGAACGGAGCACGCGCCAGCCGGCGCGTCCGGCGCCGGTGCTCGCCGTGCGGGTATGGCGGGCTCCGTGGAGTTGGGGGATCCATTCGCGCAGGCTCCGGGTTCGGGTCTGCAGATGGCCCCGGCCCTGGGTCAGCCGATATCTGACTCGGACTATGAGCGGGTATTGCCAAAACGAACGGGCGGCGTGCTGGTCGTCGCCGTCGTTGCAGGGGTGCTGCTTTCCGCTGGGGTCGTCCTGCTTCTGGTGCTTCTCTAGAGCGCGGTCGGTTTCCCGC
>JAFGIS010000435.1 GCA_016929495.1 Polyangiaceae bacterium
ACTCACCCCGTAGCGGGGGTGTGGGGGTACGAGGGAGCGAAAGGTCTGCGCTGAGTCTTGTTGAGCCTGTGGACGCCGTTGCGTCCAAGGAGCTTGTGGGCGGCGCTTCGGAGCTGGACCTCGAAGCTCGCCGTCCACAGCTCCGGCAGGATCGACAAGACCCCGGCGCGGAGATCGAGCAGGAATCGACGGGCTACGAAGGCCGATTGAGGGGGGGCCCGGGGGAGGACGAGGGCATAGTCGCGTCGCTGGGCGGTTCTAGCGATGGCGGACGATGCTCGAGCCGACCTCGGCCCGTCGCGTCGCTCCTAGGGGAGCCGAGGCGGGAAGATCCAGGCTCTCCGTCGGCGGCATGGGCACCCTTCGCCGACCCACAACTGGCGCGGTCGCGAGGGCCTCCGGCGCGGTGAAGGGTCGCGCCCATCCCCGAAGTCGAGCGTGCCTTCGCTGGCCGTAGTGGCGAGTTGACAGCTGTTCATCAGAGAGGCATTAGGAGTGGTGTTGCTGATCGTGGGCTGTCGGGCGCGGAGGAGTATGTGGTCGCGGCCTAAGGGTCGCGACTAGTTAGATCGGTGGTGAAGGTACGAGGGGGCTATGAGGCTGAGTTGCGCGGCGGAACAAGGGGGCTGTCTCAGCAGCTCGTGGTTGGTGAGAATCGCGGTGACCGTTGGGATTCTCACATCCGTCGCTGAAGCTGAAGACAAACGGCCTGTACCGATGCCGGCGGACATCATCATTGGACGCCACACGTACATAGACGTCGGGCCGCCGTTCGACTTCTACGAGATCATCTCTCTTCACACAGACGGCGCAGGAACGTCGATCGAGCGGCTCACGTTGACGCCGCCGGGGAACACGTGTTTGCAGCCGGCTACAGTAAAGAGGGCGAGCGTTTTCCTAAGAGAGACGATCACGTCGCTGCTTATGGACCGCAACCCATGCTTGATTCCAGAGAGGCAGCTTAAGCGGGAGCGAGAGAGGCGGGCGAAGAACCTCGTGTTCAGCGGCGCCGATGTCGTCATGCAGGTCACCTGCAGTAGTAAGGTCAGGAGACTCGAGATGGAGATCCTGGACCGCGACCTATTCGACGCGGCTCCCGCGACGCCGAAGACCACATCCTGGACGTTGCGGCTACTCCGGCGCATCACCGCGGCGACTGGTCCTAGTGTGCTCGATCGTCGTCTCATCTCTATCCCCGAGGAATCCGCGTCCGCGCTGCCATCCTCGGTTATATCGGATGAGGTAAGCCGGGGCGAGTTCGATTCTCTGTTTGGAGGCGTGCCGGACAAGTTGTCGACACTCTGGGCGGACGCCCAGAAACCGCACGGCAAACCGTCGATAGAGCTTCAAAGCGACTCGTCGCTTCGGCCCCTGTCGCTTAAGCCACTCCGCTATCCAGATCTCGCCCTAGTGGCACTAGCTGATGGCCGCGTTGCCTTCGAGCTGACGGTGGCGCCGGACGCGACCGTCTCGGACGTCCGGATCGTCCACGGCCACCCCTTGTTCGATGACACCGTCCTGTATGCCGCTAAAAGGTGGACATTCCCTCCAGAAGCCGTCGGCCAAGCGTTCCAGGGGGTGGTCGAGTTCAAGACGAACTGTGGTGGAAGCGACCGGCCGTAGTGTCCTCTGCGATCGCCAGCCAACGTCCCCCTGAAGCTCGGGCGGTGGGTAGTCGTCGGGGAAACAGGAGAGTGGCAGAAGCCCACAGATCAGAATCCGCGCTCGGCAGCAGGCCAACAGGCGTGGCTCTGTTGCGTGGGCTGCCGTAGACCAAGACGCCGAGCGCACCAGTGGGCCGCCGCGAGCTTACATGTGTACGCCCGGGCCTTTGTCGACTGCAGCGGCCCCCTCCGTCCCCTCCTTTAGACCCAGCGACTCAACCTTCTGCTTGCGGCGATACCACAGGTACAGGAACGCCCCTCCAACCAGTACAGCCTCGACCGCGTTGATACGTCGTTCCATCGAGGACGTGGGCTTGGGAGACGCCGGCCTCAACAGCGTCAGCGACTTGGCCACATCGGCCAGAGCAGGCGGTTCCGTGCTGGAGGCCGTCATCATCTGCACGAAGTACGCACGATCGTATCTGACGGCATAGGCGTGCATGAAGCGACTGCCGGCCGGGAGCTTGTACTCCGCTGTCACGCGGTACAACTCTGGGTTGAAGTCCACAACCTCGTACCGAAACGACGCCAACACGCCGTTGAGCCGCTTCGCACCACGCTCCAGCCCGCCTCTCACGGACGCGAAGTAGGAAGCATCGCCCGTATCCCGGTAATCGTGGTCGTCGACCATCAACACCAACGCAAGCTGCTTCGGCCCATCAGAGCAGCCGAACGCGTGCAAACCAGCCGGCACACCCTGGTCGAGCTTCCGCCACTCACAGCCCGAGGGCTGCGCGAGCTCCACGTTGAGCGCATCGAACGCGACGATGCGAGCCTCCGGTGGCTCGGCACGCAAGACGCTCGCAGCTCCGGCGTAGCCAAGGCACCCAAGGGCGCACCAGACAGCGCACCAGCTCGGCAGCGATCCGTTCATCGGCCCTCCACTAAGTTAGGTCGACCCAACGCAGAGATCAGCGGTCTCATTGTTGGACAGCGCTTTGGGCCACGCCTCCGACCTTCCTCTTTCCGTGCCCGCGCTGCGGCCGGGCGGTCAGCCGCCTCGTGATCAGCTGCCGTCTGAAGCCAGGCCACTTTCTTACCACTCGACGCCGTGGGAGCCTGGGCGGTTGGACGGTCGGCTCGATACCGGGCTACTAGTGCGTCACCCGCATCACAACGGGAATCAGCCCCTTTGCTCCTCCAGGTGCCACCCGCACACAGACCCTCGTCACATCCCAGGGTCCGGCCGACCCACTATTCTTGCCTGCTCGAATCTCGTACTCACCGGGTGGAAGTTCTGGAAACCGAAAGACGCCATCCTTCCCGACACGACATCCTGCGACGCGCAACCATGCGGGGTCGTCACGAACATCGGCCCAGTCCTTCTCCATCCGACACCCAGGAAAGACCTCGACCAGGGTGTCGCCGAGCGGATCACCTGGTAGGTCGACAACGCGGCCGGCGAGCTGCCGGTACCGTTCTTCATAATCGAAACCCTGCGCCATGTTGCCCCATGCGCCAACACGCTCGTCGGGAGCGAGCGTGGCGCAAGCCGGCGCCATGATCCGTGGCGCGCAAGCGAGCGCGGCGCAAGCAAACAGCGCCAGGCCGAACCCCTTCATTTCTTCGGCTCCTCATCGCGCCAAGGTTGACCTTTTCGCGTCTGAAGCTCCGCTCCAGCGAAACCCGCCGGGGCGGCCTGGGTACCTTCTGTGGTCTGCCCGGGCGCTCTGCGCGCTTCCTCTAGCACGATCTCTTGACGCCCGGCCGCCGCGTGCGCCTTCTTGTACTCTTCGCTGTCAAACGGAGGAGGCGTCTTCGCAAACTCCTGTGCCTCAGCCGCTTCGTGATCGAAAAAGCGATAGGCAGGTACCGGCTTGCCCTGGCCGCTCGCCACGGTGCCTTCCGCGGGTGTGCCCTCGAACGCCCCCGGGCCCTTCTGCGTCACATCAACGTCCGGGTGCATCGCTATGTACGCGAATGCGCCCGCCTCAGGATCAGCCGCCCTCTCGCGCCCGCGCACGTGCGCAAGAGTCCCTCCACCCTCGCTTCGACCACGGAATCGGAAGCCATCCTCAAGGTGCCGACGCTCCGTGCGATTCCTGGTCGCCACATGCGAGACGGCCTCTTGGCGGTCGCGCCCGTAGTAGAACTTGTAGACGTCGTTGGACTGCACTAGTTCCTTGAGACGTCGTGCGCCAGGATCCGTGAGTTCAGGGCCGTCTTCACGAAGGACGACTGCATCGTTCTTAACGAGAAACGCGCTGTCGAAGATCTCCTTCGAGCCCACCCAAGGATGAAGGATCTTCTCCTCGAAGCGACTGACGTCGGACGCCTGGCCGGCGACCCGGACCTCGTGTCCATCAGGGTCCCAGTAACGAGTCGGATTCGCGTAAGCATAGGCGTAGAGATTGAGGCTCGCCGGTTGGTTCAGCTTCGGCGCGACGGTGTCCTGAGTGATGAAGCGGCCGTGAGTGGGGTCGTAGTGACGCGCCTGCGCGTTGTAGAAGCCGACCTCCTCGTCCCACCGGTGGCCGGTATAGCCGATCCGGTTCTCGCTGGCCTCCAGCTCAGTGGGGTTCATGGGGGCGCCCCACGCGTCCCAGTGGTAGCGGGCCACCACGTTGCCGTTCTCGTCGGTTAGGGCGATGACCGAGCCCAGACCATCGAAGACGAAGTAACGGATGCCCTCCCCCACGCGATCGACGCTGATCAGCTGGTCGGCGCCCCAGTGGTAGCGCGCTCGGAAAGCGCCTGTCCCGTCGTACTCGGCGAGGACGCGCTTGCCAGCGTACACGTACTGCCGGATCCCGAACCGGCCGATCTTCTTGATCAGGCGACCCTCGGCGTCGTACTGGAACCGTACGAGAATCTGGTCGCCGCGTCGCGCTTCGACGAGCCGGTTCTGGAGGTCGTAGAGATAGTGGATCGTCTCGCCTCCGCGCACGACGGCGGGAAACGCGCCCGCTAGCACGGCCAAGGCCGCCCCCAGCACCCTCTTCATCGGTCGCCTCCCCGAGAGTGCGCGCATCATACGCCAGGACGCCCGCCAAGGACGTTACTGGCGAGGGTGCGCCTTGGACGCGATACTACGTGCAGGAAGACACCATGACCCTCATCCGTCGTCGCGACCACGCCGTGCTCGAGGCGGAGATCGTGCGCCCGGGGGATGACACCTCGGTGCCGATCCTCTTCATCAACGGCGCGCCCTTTCCGCCCGGCGAGACGGCCGGCTACTACCTCCTCGAGGCTTCCGAGGTGGAGCTCGCCGAGCTCCGACGCGGCGGCTACGCGCTGCTCCGGGATATCGGTCGAGCCTCGTAGGCGGCCCGCGCTTCCACAACCGTCCCTTCGTCCTGTCTCTGCCCGTCGTCCGTGTCGTCGTTCTCGCTCCTGACCCAGGTGGCTTCTCGCGCCCCCGTCATTCGTGAGGGGGGACGAACCAGCCACCCCCAGAACGGAGCGAGACCATGACGACCACGACACAGCCGACTCTCAAGACCTTTCCGCTGGGGCAGATCGTCGCAACTCCGGGCGCCCTCGGGCTCGGCATCGACCTCCTGCCGCTGCTTCGCCGCCACGCGCGCGGCGACTGGGGCGAGATGTGCGAGGAAGATCTCCGCGCGAACGACGCGGCGCTTCTTCGTGGGGGTCGCCTCTTCTCCGGCTACACGCTTCCCGGCGGGCGCCGGCTCTGGATCATCACCGAGGCAGATCACTCCGTCACCACGTTCCTGCTGCCCGAGGAGTACTGAGAGCACGGCCAGGTCCCC
>JAFGIS010000436.1 GCA_016929495.1 Polyangiaceae bacterium
CGCAGCCGCCGCGCTGTGCGTAGAGTCCCGGTACCGTTGCACCGAGGTCGGAATCCGAGGTCGGAATCCTGCGTGAGAATCCTGCGTGAAGACGCGGCATCGACCGGCGGCAGCCAGTCGTGGGTCAGCGCGTACCCGATGCCCACCAGCGTGGTGGTGGCGAGCCCGAGCAGCGCCCAGGCGACGCGCGCGCTCACGAACAGCCGCGAGACCACCACCGCAAAACCCAACGTCATGGCCGGTCCCAGCAGGAAGCCGAGTCGCGCAACGGCGAACGCTGCCAGCAGGTACGGAGTCACGATGACGCCCCAAGCGCGTAGATGGTTGAAGCGCCGCCGCATCAGGGCCAGCGAGGCGAACACCGCGCGGGCTCCGAGCAGCACCCACCACACGCCGACACTTCGATCGCTCGGCTCATCCGCGATCGTCAATGAAATGGGTTTTTCGCCACCACAGGACGCCTCGACGGCGAGCAACGACAACGGAACGAGCGGCGCCATTCACTGTCGTTCGCGGCTTGGCGGGCTGCTCAGTCTCTACTACCGGGAGGCGGCGTGACGGCCTGCACCGAGTCTCCGGACACAACGGGTTGACGCCGTGCCTTGCTCGCGTCACACGAAACGCTCCGTTCTTCATGCGGTCTTCCGGCCCCATGGCCCACCACCGGACTCGTCACTGAAGCCGTGTTGCCACGCGCGAGATCCGTGTCCGCGTTGACGGCCAACAACCTCGACACATATCCTATGTTGCATGGTTGGTGTCCGACATTGTGCGCTGATCATCGGGCTTCTGGTGGTCGGTTCCCCGGGTTGCGGCAAGGGCGGCGGCGGGGGCACGAGGCAGAACACCTCCGGCGCCGGGGGTGAATCCGGTGTGGCTGACTCGCCGGGGAAAGGAGGCTCTACCGGAGCAGGGCGGGACACGGTGGGTGACAGCGGGGAGGCCGGAACCACCAGCGCCGGTGGCCAAGCGTTGAGCCCCGGTGGCAGGGGCGGCAATGCAGGACCGACCGGCGAGGAAGGAGGAACCGCCGGGACGTCTGCCGAGGATGGGGGGACCGCGGGGGAGCCCGTGCAGTTGATCAACGAATGCTATCGCGACCTCCATGACTGCTCCCCCGACGCTACCTGCGAAGACACCCGGGATGGCTACACTTGCACCTGCAACTCTGGCTACGAGGGCGACGGCCGGACCTGCACCGACATCGACGAGTGTGCCACCGGGACGCACGACTGCGATCCGAACGCGACCTGCTTCAACATGGTGGGCTTCTTCAGGTGCACCTGCAACGAGGGCTACCTTCGCGATAACGACGACGACAAGGTCTGCGTGGTGCGCTGCGGGGACGGCATCGTGTTGGAAGACGAGGAGTGCGACGACGGAAACACCTATTCGGGAGATGGCTGCTCGCGTTCCTGCAAGAAGGAATGCGGAGACGGAGTCGTGGTCCTTCCAGGCTCGATTCAGCTGGGCTTCTCGATCTTCGACTGCGGCGAGGGAGCCAAAGGAAGTGCCAGGATCGCTCTCAACGGCGTTCCCGTCACGGTCACCGCCGGGATCTGTACTTGTGGCACAGGCACGCTCATGATCAACGATCACGAAGACCGGGACGACCTGGCGTTCCTGGGTGCGCTCCGTCACTCGGACAATGTCGTGACCCTGTCGGCGGGGGGGTATATCTACTTCTCGTGGGTGAGGCTCACGATAGGCTATCCCGATGGCGAATCGGAACGAGTCGTGGCATTCGATTGGATGCATTCCCTCTCTCTGGGGCCCGCCGATGAGTGCGAGGCGAAGTGGGGCAAGGCGACGGGAAAGCCCTTTGCTCTCCCCTCTCCCGGCTACTTCGAGGAGTGCGACGACGGAAACACGATCGACGGCGACGGTTGTTCCTCGACATGCGTGCTGGAGCCCTTGTGCGGGGATGCGCTGGTGACTGGCCCCGAGGAGTGCGACGACGGGAATACCCACCCAGGTGATGGTTGCTCGGACACCTGCACCCTCGAGCCGGATTGGGTGTGCGGTGACCGGCCGTCGGTCTGTGTCCAAGGTTGGACCTGCGACACGGCTCACTACGACGCCGCCGATGGCTGCCAGTGCGGGTGCGGCGTCGTGGATCCGGATTGCATCGATGATCTCGCCTCGAATTGCGATGACTGCAACACTGAGGGCTCGTGCAATCTCGAGGGCTATGGCTGCCCAGGAATCATCGAATACGACAACAACGCCGTGTGCGACTAGACTCACGGCCGAGGCCGGCGTCGGCAAGACCGCTGCGCCGCGCCACCTGTGCAGCAAGCTGCCCCAGCCCGACTACCTCACCACGATACCGCTATCGCGCCGCTCGACCTGTACCGCGGCCTCGCCCTCGAGCTCGGCGTGCGCCCTTCCCAGCGACGCTCGCAGCTCTGGGCCGACCTGAAGAAGGCCCTGCCGAATCTCGTCGGGGCCAGGGCCAAACGAACTGCCCTTTCTGTCAGCGCCCGGCGGCAGGTCGCCGAGGCAAGGCAGCCAGGCAGGTCACTGAGCCAGCCCGCGTCTGGCAGCAGCTGACCCTGAGCAACCGACGCTCGTCGCTGAGCAGCAGGCTCGGGCTCGGTTGCGAGGCGCTCGACGCTGGATCGCGGCGGATCGCGGCCGCCGCATCTAGCCGTTCGCGGGCGGGTCGTGATAGGCTCGTTGGATGTTTCGAGTAGTCGGCAGGGCAGGGGCCGTACTGGCCGTCGTGGCGACCGGGTGTGCGAATCTGGCAGCGGCAACGTCCGGGCGCATCGGGTGCCCCGCCTCCGAGATCGAGATCAGCGACGACCAAGACCACGCAGGGTCGCGCACGTGGACGGCGAACTGCCGGGGACGGGTCTACTACTGCTCCGCCACAATCGTCACCCGGGGGTCCGGAGCCATCGACTGTACGCCCGAGTCCGGCGGATCGGAATCGTCCACGGCCGAGCCCGCGCCGCAGCCCCGATCCGCGCGGCCCGAGGTGGACGCTCCGTCCGGAGCAGCGGGGTTCGAGTTCGGTATGGCGCCCGAGGCGGCGAGGCAGGCGTGCGAGGACGCCGGCTTCGCCTTCGACAGCCAGGGCGGCTGGTCCGAGTGCGCGGGGGCGCCGACGGGAGTCGGAATGGAGGCCTCGGTGCGCCTGCGCTTCTGTGCGGGCAAGCTGTGTACCATTCTGATCAAGGGGCGACTGGATCCGAAAGACGGCGCGCTGTGGAAATCGACATTCCTGGACCTGCAGCGCGCGTTGACGAGCAAGTACGGGGAACCGACGCGACGGGAGCTGGAGTGGCCGGCCGGGTGTCGGGAGGATGCGGAATTGATCGGCTGTCTCGAGGCAGGAACGGCAGATCTCAAGCTGGTCTGGAAATGGGGACCGTCCAACGGCATTGCGCTTGCCATGGGGCCCGACCGAAGCCAGCAAGGCGGCGCATCTCTCCGTATCACGTATTTGTCCGAGCGCGTGAACAGAACGCGGAGCACCGGCGGCTTGTAGACCGCGACGGGCGCGCACCGGGACAAGGACGTTCCAGGGCGGTGGAGCGCGTCTCAGATTGGCGCGAGGCCAGCGCATCTCGCGTTGGCGGGAACGCTCGTTGGTGGTTCGCGCAGCCAACCAACAGCGCCCGCTGCGTTGGGGTCTGTCGGTGTCCAGCGCCGCGCTCATCGCGGAGGCGTGGCGCGCTAGAACCGCCCGACCGGACAACTCCACAGAGTCGCCGATTCCTGCGGTGATTGCCGACGGCTCGACACATCGCGAACCGAAGTCCGGGATGTCCTGACTCCCAGCCGTGTCCGGACATGGTGGCGGGTGCGGCTGCATCGGAGCTGCGTGGTCGCGCCCGTCCCGGCCGGCCCGTAGCCGTGCGGGTTCACGCGGTTGGTGCTGCACGCCAGGCGCTCCGCCGTGGGAGTGCTATGGCGGAGTCATGGCGCGATCCCACGTCCCTGAGCGGCTTCAGCCCCTCGTGGATCAGTTGCGGCAACTCCCGCCGCAGGAACGCTCGTTGGTGGTTCGCGCAGCCAACCAACAGCGCCCGCTGTCGGGCATCCCCGCCAGCGAGTTTCAGGAGTTGATCGGCATCGTGAATCTCGGAGGAAACGCAGTCGAGGACTGCGAGGCCATCTACGACGATGTCTGACGTCGTTCTCGATGCCAACGTGATCGTCGGGCTGCTCGACGAAGGGGATTCGCTCAACGAGAGAGCCACCGAGCTCTTCGGGAAGCTCGATGCGGCGGGCCACCGCCAACCATTGCTCCCGTGAGCGGCAGTGTGGGCGGGGCCTGGCACGTGGTGTCCCTTGCGGCATTGGACGTAGGGCGCCTGTCATAGCAGGGGCTCTCGGGCAGGGACAAGCGCGGCGCGCCGCAGGGACTTCTCGGCTTGGGCAGCGTGTGGTAGTGCCTGCCGATGATGGCTCGGTTGCGGCGGCGCGTCCACAGCGAGGGGATACGGGCGAGGTCGCGACGAACCGTCTTCTCGGCAGGGTATAGCGCCGCGCTGTTGGTGACTTCGTGTCTCGCTTCATCTCGGCCACCGTCCGCGGCCGCGCCAGCACACCCGAGCTCACCGGCGCCGGCCCAGGCCGCTGGAGCCGACCGCCGAAGAGACGACGCGCCAACGCATCGTGTCGCGGAGAGGAACGCAAACGACTGCATCGACGGCACACAAGAACCCGCACAGCTACGGAGCTGGCGCGGACGAGCCGCCCTCCAGACCGATCGCGCGCTCGGTCCTCTGGACCGATGCTACGACGGCGTGGCAGCACCGAGCCACGTCGATGTCACGATCGAGGTGCTGGGTGACGGGGCCACCGACGCGTGGATCACCGGGTCGACTCTGGACGACTGTCGCGTCACCGAGTGCGTCGTCGAGACCTTCGAGGCCATGAAGCTGGAAGCGCCTCCTGCGGATCTCCCTGTCGGCACGAACACGAACCTTCAGGTCATCGTCAGCTTCGACCCCAAAGGCAGTCCCCGGCTGCACCGGGGAGAGACTCCGGATGCGCCGCTTTCGCCCGAAGGCCCGTGTGTCGATCGGCGGGCTTCTTGCCCAGAACTCGGCGTTGCACCCCAGGAGCCCAGCGGACCCAACCGCCTACCCCCTCGAAGCCCTCGCGTCGTTCTTGGCAGCCTCCGCATCGAGCGGAGCCTCGATGTACCCGTTGCGCTCCATCCAGTCCGCCAACGCGGGGGGGTAGGGGTAGGCTCGATCCGGCACTGTGGTGCGCTGGAATCCGAACTCGAACGCGTACTTCGTGCTGCTGAAGAACTCGCCGAGCGTCATCGTGTGCCCCTGGACGCGGATCACGTGCTTCGCCAGACGGATGTTGTGTGAATAGTCGAAGAAGATCCGCCCGTGGAAGCCGCCGCTCAGCGATTGGATCCTCTCGCCCTGGTCGGTGTATCCGCCGACCATCTCGAGGCCATTGCGTCGCGTCAGCCCGTCGACCGGGGGGACGACGGTCTTGAAGTACCCGGCGACCAACGTGCCCGGTGCGATCGCGTGCTCATTGAGCCAGTTCTGCAGCAGGATGCTGCGCTGCTGGAAGAACTCGGGGCACTTCATCTTCGCTCCGTCGGGAACATCGTTGTTCCAGCCGCTGAGCTTGAGCGAATTGGCGATCTCGGCTGCGGCAAAGTAGTGGACCGCGCCGCCGTTCTTCTTCGCCTGCGCGTAGACCTGCTCTGCCATCCAGTCCGTGCACAGCGCCTGGCCCAGGATCTCGGCGGCGGCCGCGGCGTGCGGCCCGTCGAGCGGTACCTCGACCCAGTCCGAGTTCGTACCGATCCGCAGTCCGTGGGGGCTGACCTCGAA
>JAFGIS010000038.1 GCA_016929495.1 Polyangiaceae bacterium
ATGGCTGACCACGGTGACCTCGCGCGCCGTGGGGCTGTAGTAGGCAGCGGTGTTCTGCACCTCGTTGTCGATGGACGTACTCTGCGCATCCCCGGTCGACGGGAGGAGATGCAGCAGAGGCAGGGCGGCGTCCCACCAGGGCATGGCCGGCTGCGGCGAATTCGCCGCATCGGCTTCGAGCTCGGCGCGATACTGGTCCTCGCTGATGGTGCGAATGGGTGGTATGCCGCCGAAGGGATCGTAGCCGTCGCCGCGCAGCCGCAGGTCTGCGTAGTAGATGTCCTGTTGGCACTCGGACTCGGCGATGTCGCACAGCTCGAGCGTCGGGCCGTGACAGCCTCCGAGCAGGGCCAGCGTGACGAGAGACAGAGGCAAGACGCGCGTCATAGGCCGAGCTCCTTGCCCAGGTGGATGGCCCAGCTCCGCGTGCCCCGTCCGATGACGCCGAGCGGTTCATCCAGGTTCACCAGGGCGCCGAGGAAGAAGCGACGCTGGCCTGGAGTCCATTCCACTCGCAGCCCCGCCGCGGTCTGCAGGCGGTCCACGCTGGTCGACGGCAGCAGAACGCCCTGCACGCGTGGGCAGAGGTACAGCTGGTGCGCGAAGCGGACACGCGCGCCCGCGGCCCCTTGAGCCAGCAGATGGGTGCCGCTCTCGCCGTTGCGCGTACCGATCACGGGCGCCAGGCCGAGCTCGCCCGTCAGCGCCCAGCGCGGCGTGAGTCGATACGAAAAACCGCCCACAGCAGGCACCGCCAGGCGGTCGGGCGTCCAGCGCCAGTCGTCCCAGAGGCCCCAGGCTGCGGCGCTCAGGTTGTACAGGCCTCGCTGGATGCGTCCGTCCGGTCCGATGTGCACCGTGGCCAGGGGCAAGCTGACTCCCGCGCCCAGCTGCCAGCGCAGCCGGTCCGTGGCGTCGCGGTACCAACCTTTGATCCAAGGATTGCCCGAACGAGCGGCGCTCGCCCTTTCGCTGTCCCGCTCGACGGCGAACGGCTCTTCGAGGTCCACCGCGATGTGGGAGGTGACGTCCACGCGGGCCTGCAGAACCGGCGCCACCAGCGTCCGAGACGAATGGGTTTCCGGCAGGTAGCTGACGGCCAGCTGGGCCCCGAAAGACAGGCGCGACAGCAGATCGGGCCGTGGCGGAGCCGGCGAGGCCACGGGCCGCTGGGCCTGGGCTGCGACAGGGAGCGACCCCGCGACGGCGACGAACAGGACGAGCACACCGTGCGCACACGATGGGTTCCGACGGTGCCAGCGGCTACGGGATGGCGGACAGTCCACTCTGTTGCCCCACGATCGTCTGGCTGCCATCGCTCAGCGGCGACCGTACACCCATACCCACCCATACTGCCCCCAAACCCAATCTGGGCATGCCTCTCCTCCAGTGATCGATGGTCGACGACTTGCGCCGCACGGACTCTCCAGGAACATGGATGATGGCGCGCAGCGCACTCCATCACGGCTCCGCTGTCAAGCCCCGTCAGCTGGCACCGAAATCCAGTTTGCAGCCAGCGGGTTGCCTTCCGGATGGCGGTGCCGGCGTTGGCTCGGCACGCTCGGGGTTGCCGCGGGGTTGCCTCGTGCCCGAGCGGGCGCGTAGCATGCCGGCCGGAGCTCACCATCATGACGGATCGGATCCCTCGAGATCTCTTCGGCCGTTCATCCTATCGCGACCGGCGCAACGCCGATCTCTTCTTCGCCGAACTCACCGGCGAAAGCCCCCCAGCTTCCGGGATCGCGGCGCGGCATCCGGGACGGACTGAAGCCGTGCCGCACTCCGAGCAGGCGGCGCGCGGCCAAGATGCCGGCCCCGAGGTGTGGAGCGATGTCGAAGCCGCGCCAGTGCACCCGGTGTTCGGAGCCCACGAAGCGTGGGAGCAAGATATTCCGTGGGGCGAGGACGAGCCCGAGCCGACGGTGACGGCGGGACGCAACGCCGACGAGATCATCGTCACCCGCGCCGACGGCAGCCGCTACCACGTTCTGCGCAAGGTCCGAGCGGAAGTGCTCACGCGTCCGGGCCGGCCGCGCCTCGGCCTTTGTCGCGACGACAAGCGCGTGTTCCTGCGCGTGGCGTGGTGCGAGGGGACGCAGGCAGCCATCGACGCCGGCGCCAACATCCCCGAAGCCCTCCGCAACCTGCTCGATACCGTAGCCGGTCAGATCCAGCAGGGGGCGAGCCCCGCTGACATCAAGCAGACGTTCGAGCAGGCGCAGGTCCAGCCCTTCATCGAGCTCGACATCACCAAGATCGGCGACTGGAAAATCGCCGGTGACGTCAAGCTCGATATCGATCGCAGCGGCATCGTCTCGACGACCGCGCAGGTCTCCGCCGACAAGGGCTGGATCAAGGTCGGCGCGCAATACCAGGACGATGGCTCCGGCAAGCGAGTACTCGCGACCGTCGACATACCGCTCGGCAAGCGCACCGTCGCCGGGAAGAAGTGCCCGAAGCGGGAGCTCGCGGTGTGGTGGGACGCCGAGTGCTGGCGTGAAGAGCCGATGACGATCTCGACGCCGGGCTACCGAGTCAGCGAGGAGACGCTCTTCCTGTACTTCGAGTACGCAACAGACGTGCTGCGCCGCGATCCCAAGGCCACCCAGGACTCGCCGGACGTGATCG
>JAFGIS010000437.1 GCA_016929495.1 Polyangiaceae bacterium
CTTGGCCAACAACGTGTCGGACCTGCTCAACACACGCCCGCTCAATGCCGATCCCGCCATCCGCGACGACCTGCCGAACGAGTATGGCATTCCGAACCACAATCCGGACGGGACCCGTGCAGTGGACAACCACCACTTTCTCACGGGCTCCAATACCCAGGGACGGCTCTATGGCAGCACGAGCACCTGCTCCGACTGGACCAGCACGGCCCAATCCGCTGGTAGGCCGCGTGTGGGCTTCTCGTGGCCCGCTGGCGGCCGGGAGCACTGGATCTCGGGACAGGACGAGGGTGGCTGTGGCGCGGGCGTCAACACCTCGCAGACCGGAGGTTCGAACCCGAACAATCCCATTGTTGGCTCGGGTGGGGGCTATGGCGGGATCTACTGCTTTGCACTGACGCCGTAGCGTCAGAGACCCCAAGCCGCCATCCGCGTGGCCTCGGTGTTCTGGTGTCTCCATCCCGGCATGCTGATCACTGGGATACGGCAGCCGAAGCGCCACGCCTTCCGAACCGATGGCATCAACCCAATCGGCTGGTCGACTCGGTGCCGTACCATAACGGGCGAGCCGGCGAGAAACGGCGTCGGGCGCCGCAGCCGGCGCACGCGGCATCCAAATCGTGCGCCACGGCACGCCAATTGGCGCGGGCTCGTACGGTCCGCTGGGGTCCGACGGCCTACTCCATGGATTTGTCTAGCATTTCCATCCCGCCGCATCCCGTTAGCGCTCTCAGTCTTCCTGAACCTCGAACTTGCTCGCCGACGGCAGCTCGCCGCCACCGTGATCCCCGCTTCCCTCTGGCCCAGCCTCTGGTATGTGTCAGCACCGCTCCTGCGAGACAGCAGCACGCCTCGGTCACAGCGGGGGGTGCACGCAGCACGAAAGCTCGGTCCTACCCTTGGCCGCGAGGTGCTAGGGTTCGTCCGCTCGCGGTGAGCTTACGACGTAGTGCGCGAGGAGTTGAGGATGACGATGAACAAGATTGGCTTCAGGACTTTGGGTATTGGCTGTTCGCTGGCGATAGCCTGGGCGCTGGGAGCCTGCACCAGCAGCAGCGATGACAACACCGCTACCGGCGGCACTACGGCCGCGGGCGGTCAGACCGGCATGGGCGGCGCTGGCCCCTGGACGGGCGGGCTTCCGGGTACGGGTGGCATCACCGCGAACACTGGAGGCACGACGGGCATGGTCACCGGGGGCACCACGGGCATGGTCACCGGGGGCACCACGGGCATGGTCACCGGGGGCACCACGGGCCTTACCACTGGGGGCACCAGCGGCACGACGGGGGGCACGACGGGCACTACCGGGGGTACCGGCGACGGAGGCTCGACGGCAGCTCCCGCCGTTCCGGTCACCGGCTTCAACGTGCACGAGGGCGGCTTCATCACCTTCTGCGGGTGGAGCGGCTATTCCTGGACCGCATCCGGGCCCGAGACTCCCGACAACACCACGGGCTCGCTGAGCTCCATAGCGCCCGCCGACTTCAAGGCGCTGCCCGAAGGGACCTCGCTCTGTGCGACCGGTGTCGTTGCCGCAGACTCGGCCTACGGTGGCTATGCGATCGTAGGCGTCAATATCGGGCAAGAAGCCGGGCAAGACGACGGCGTAGAAACGCCGAACGTCGCGGTGGTTCCCACGGGCACAGGCCTCGCAGTGAGCGTCACCAACACGGGCAAGAGCCCGCTGCGTGTCCAGATCCAGGACGAGCTGGGGTCAGACGACGCGGAGCACCGTTGGTGCGCCGATGTGCCCTCGAGCGGCTCTGGCGTCATTGCCTGGACTGATTTCAACACGGAGTGTTGGTCGTCCACGACCGGTACGGACTACGCCATGCAGCCCCTCAACGCGGTCATGATCATCGTACCCGGTACCAACAAAACGGACACGACCTTCGATTTCTGCCTCAATGGATTCACCGTGGAAGGCGTCGAGTGCCCGGTAGACACGGGTGGCGGTGAGGGCGGCGCTCCTGGCACCGGCGGCACGTCCGGTGAAACCGGCGGCACGTCCGGTGAAACCGGCGGAACCTCCGGTGAGACCGGCGGCAGCACGGCCGATGTCGGCGGAGCCACGGGTGAGACCGGCGGGGCCAGCAGCGGAGGAACCAGCGACGTGGGCGGATCTGGCGGTGACACTTCAGCTACTGGCGGCGACACATCCGCTACGACCGGTGGCGATACCTCCTCGACGGGAGGCGACACCGCCACCGGCGGTGACAGCTTCGGCGCGTAGTGGCCCTTGCTCCTCCTTGCAGGTCACGGCCTCAGGCCTCGATGCACACAGGAATCGAGGCCTGAGCATGGGGGATTGGGCGTGCCGCTCCGCGCGCGCAACTCGGCAACCTTCGCGCCGGGATTCTGGGTTTCGTGGATCGACTCGGGACAAGGCTCGTTTCGCACGGCGTAGCGCCTGCGAATGTCTCGAGCAGCGCCACCAGTTGCTGCGCCGCGAGCTCGAGATGCCCGGGTGGCAGTTGGCGTGACCCGTAGATCACGGCCAGCACCTCGCACGTCTCGGCTCCCACCTTGGCGAGCATCGAGTCTTTGACGGCATTGGCTGCGGGCTGGTTGCTCGCGTCACGGCAAACGACCGGAATCCGTCCACGCCCCCAATGGAGCGCTCGGACCGGGGGCGAATCGCGTCGGGAGCACCGGCCCGAACGGTCCAGCTAGACCCCCAGATCGGCTAGGCGGCCGCCAGGTGGCGCTCGCCGGGGAGGACGATGGCCGCCTGCCGTTCTGGGCTCCCTATCAACGGGGGAACGCAGCAGCGCCGCGACCTCCCGCGCGCAGGCGCGCTTTGGCGTCAGACGAGCCGGTGTGGCAGCGTACAAGCGTCGGAGGTGACTGCCGTGCCGCATGACTACAAGCTCGCATTGCCGCTCGCAGCAGCCTGGATCGCCTATCTCGTCTCGGCGTGCGGTCCGAGCGGCGACGAGAACAACGCGGGCTCGAGTGGTTCCAGCGGCGCCGGCGGCTCCACCGGCACGGGCGGCGGCGCTCCCAGCGGCAGTGGCGGCAGCACCTTCGGCACAACGGGCGGTGAAGGCTTCGGCGGTGCAACGGTGGCATCAGGTGGCTCACCCATCGGCACGGGGGGCGCTGCGGCTGGCGGCACTGCCACGGGCGGCGCGAGCGCGCGCACCGGCGGGCAGACGATGGAGGGCACAGGCGGCACTGGCACGGGCGGAGCACCAGGCTCCGGCGGCACGCCAGCTGGCGGCACCGGCGGGAGGTCCTCCGGTGGCAGGTCGAGCCCTGGCGGTGCATCGGGCACCGGCGGCAGCAGCGCCGGCGGCACCTCGGGCGCCGGCGGGACGTCGGGCCGTGGCGGCACGTCCGTTTCTGGCGGTGCGTCGGGATCCGGCGGCACCTCTGCACAGACAGGGGGAGCGTCGACGGGCGGCGGCAGCCAGGTCCCCGATCGCCCGCAGCTGGTCACTTCAGGCCCGAACGCCTATTGGCAGGAGGGCACGCTCACCCAAACCAGCGGTGGCCAAGCCACCGTCACGGTCAACGCCAGCAAGGTTCTTCAGCACTGGATCGGTTTCGGGGGATCCTTCAACGAAGCCGGCTGGGATGCTCTATCCGTGCTCAGCGCCAGCGAACGGGACCGTGCCATCCGCCTCCTGTTCAGCGCAACCGAGGGAGCCAACTTCGCTTGGGGCCGTGTCCCCATCGGAGCCAGCGACTACGCCATCGATCGCTATACGCTCGACGAGACGCCGGGCGACTACGAAATGGCCGACTTCTCGATCGCACGCGACAGGCAGAGGCTCATCCCGTTCATCAAGGCCGCCCTGGCCGTCAAGTCCGACATCAGACTCTGGGCGAGCCCCTGGACCCCGCCCTCCTGGATGAAGGATCCCGCGAAAATCGACGGCACCGACGTACCCCCGAGCGGCGGGTCTGCCACCTACACAGCCAAGATGCGGAGCGATGCGCAGACGCAGACCGCCTTCGCCCTCTACCTGGCTCGTTTCGTCGAAGAATACGGGAAGGAAGGCATCCGCATCGACAGCGTTCATCCCCAGAACGAGCCGGGCTATGCGACCAGGTATCCGTCCTGTATCTGGGACGCGGGGCTGCTGGGCTCTTTCGTCGGCAGCTACCTGGCGCCGACGTTCCAGAATCGAGGCCTCGACACGGACATCTGGTTCGGCACGCTTTCCAATGGCGACACCTATGCCGGCCATATCGGCGGGCTCACCGGGACTGCAGCACAGGCCGTCGTGGGCGTGGGTTTGCAGTGGAACACGATATCCCACGTGGGAGAGCTCGCTGGACGCGGCTACCTCGTTCTGCAGACGGAGCACAAGTGCGGCAACTACCCGTTCACCGTCGCAGGGACGCCGGCGTTCAATCCGGACAAGCCGCCCAATGACCACCCATACGCGATGGAGAGCTGGGGGTACATCCGCGATTGGATCAAGGCCGGCGCGAACGCGTACAGCGCGTGGAACATGGTGCTCGACACCGCCGGCAAGAACCTGGATGCGCAGCGTCCGTGGCCCCAGAACGCGCTGCTGGTGGTCGACCGCGCAGGCGCCAAGCTGACCGTGACACCGGTCTACTATGTCTTCAGACACCTCTCTTTCTTCGTCGATCCGGAAGCGGACCGGGTGGAAGCCACCGGGGGCGATGCGGTCGCCTTCAAGAACCCCGACGGGAGCTTGGTGGCCGTGGTCTACAATTCCGGCAGCCAAGCTGCCCAAATGACGATCGCCCTGGGTTCAACGACCGTACAGATCCAGGTACCCGGCCAGGGGTGGGCGACCGTCAACTGGAAGGAGTGAGCGCCCCCGGCGCTCCGGCGGCGTCAGCCTCCACAACGCACGTCCCGCTTCGCCTCCCAACACCGAGAAAATGGCGTGTCGTGGACGCGTGTGAACCCGGCGGGCCAGGAGCAGAAAGCCGACACCGGCTCGGCCCGTGTTCCAGCCTGCGTGCGCGCTTTCGGCATTCGGGGGTGTTGAAACGGACACCTGCGCAGAAGTCACGTTGCGGCCCCGACACAGGAACGTGCTACCCCGAAGAAAAGCCAGCCGGAGCGCCCCACGCGGTCTGGTCGGACGCGGCATGAATGCGAAACTCCTGATCGATGCCATCGTGCGTCAGACCACGGTGCTGATCGCACAGCTGTCGACCGCCGCTGGCATTCGTGCGCCCCTCGCGCATATCGCAGACCAGGTCTTCCTCGAACTCTCTCGGGAGATCGAGGCACACGGTGTCGCACGCAAAGTGGCTGCCGACATGTTCGGGCTCGCGATTCGGACATACCAGAAGAAAGTCCAACGCGTCACCGAAAGCGTCGGTGCTCGGGGCCGAACGCTGTGGCAAGACGTCCTCGAGCACCTGCAGGCGTCAGGTGCAACGTCGAGGCGCACAGTACTGAACCGATTCGAACGCGAAGATCCCATCGTGGTGGGCTCGGTGCTCAACGATCTCGTCTCGAGCGGCCTCGTCTACAAGACCGGCTTCGGCGAATCGTGCATCTTCGGGATAACGAAAGAGACCGACCGCGCGCAGACCCTTCGCGAGCAGCGACGCGAGTCGCTGGGCCCCATCGTCTGGGTCATGGTCTACCGCGGCGGCAGCATGACCCGCGGCGGCCTGCGCGAGCAGCTGCCCGTGGAGCCCGACGAGCTCGAAGAGGCCCTGTGCACGCTGGTCGCGGAAGGGCGCCTGACCATGTCCGGCGAAGGCGACGGGGCCGTGTACCGCGCCTCCGAGTTCCTGGTACCCGTCGACGCGGAGGTCGGCTGGGAGGCAGCGGTCTTCGACCACTTCCAGGCGGTCGTACGCGCCATCGTCGGCAAAGTGCGACAAGGCCGCGCTCGCTCCACGGCGAGTGACGTCATCGGAGGTGCGACGCTCACGTTCGACGTGTATCCGGGACACCCCCGCCACGAACAAGCATTGGGCCTGCTCAGACGCGTGAGGTCCGAGGTGAACGAGCTCTGGAACGAGGTGGAACGCTACAATCAAGAGCACCCCGTTCCCGACGAGACCTGGCACCGGGTTTCCTTCTACTTCGGTCAGTCCGTGGCCGTCCCTGACGAGGAATGACATGAGCGCCAGCCCGTCCGCGAAGAGCTCCATGGTACGCGGCAGGCCGGTCCTGCCGGGCCTCGTGCTGCTCGCATTCGCGCTCGCATGCAGCGACCCGCAACCGGGACCGCAGTCCGGCAGTAACTCCAATTGGCTTCGCGCGTGCAGCACGGAGGGCGTGTGCGGCGAGTCCCTGGGTTGCCACTGCGGCGCGTGCACCAAGCCGTGCCGGACCGACGCCGACTGCGAGTCTCTGTCGAACGCTTGGTGTGTGCTCGAAGAGGACTCCACCGCACAGGCCCTGTGCAGAAGCTCCGATCCCTGGACGAGCGGCGGCATGTGCCGGCCGCGCTGTCAGCCTGGGACGTGCGACGCGGGACAGGTCTGCGCCGTGGGCGCATGCACCCCGCTCGAGGTTCCGAGGTCGGGCGAATGCGCGAGCGTCGTCGAACAGCAGACGGACGCCAAGGCACAAGAGGAACAGCTGCTCGATGTGGTCGAGCGAGCACGGCTCGACGCAAGCATCGTCTGCGACGGATCCACCTTTCCGGGAGCGGCGGCCGTGCGACCCGATGCCAGGCTGTTCTGTGCAGCACGCCTGCTGGCTGCGGATCTGGCCGCCCATGGCGGGACCACCTTGGTCGACTCTCAGGGACGCGACACCGCCGCACGCATGCAGCTCGCCGGCTACTCTGGGACCTTCTGGGCCGAAGGTTTCGGCTTCGGTGTCAAGAGCGCTTCGGAGGCCTGGTCGGAAATGTTGAAGAGCGCTGACTTCTGCGGTGTCGCCGCCGGCGCCATGCTCAAGGACGTGGGCGTCGGTGTCTGGGGCGGCGCGTACGTGGTCACCATGAGCGCCGAGTAGGCGCAGCGCCCGCTCGAGCTTGCTGTCTACTTGCGGCACGTCGCCGGCCCCGCGCCACCGCTGAGACCAGCACCAGCAGACCGAGGTGCGTCGGGGTGCTCCGGGCTGGCGCGCTCGTGCCGGCCGCTGCGCAGCCGCAGCCCGCTAGATCGTCGGTCGCCTCCTCGGCATCGGCGGCCCTGGGCGCCGCGTTCTCCTCGCCGCTGCCTGCGGTCTCTTCCTCGGCGAAGCCGCCGGTAGGGCCTCCGTCGGTGCCGGTCGCGGCCGAGCCACCGGCTGCGTTGGCCGCGCCGCCGGTCTGGGACCCGCTCCCTGCGATGGCAGCTGAACCGCCCACGCCCGGGTTGGCGCCACCGCTGGGCAGGCTCGACACGCCACCGGTCCCCCGCGCCACACCGCCCGTACCGAAGCTGGCGCCGCCGTTCGCAACCCTGCCTCCACTCGAATCGACGACTCCACCCGTGCCCGCTCGGGCTCCCCCCGCTCCATTGAGGCGGCCGCCAGTGCTGACAACGGGTGCACCCCCGGTCGCCGGAGTCGCGCCCCCGCTGCTCACCTGGGCACCACCAGATCCCACAGATGAGCCACCCGTCGCCGAGGGGACTCCGCCCGTGGCCGGCGCATAACCACCGGTGGCAAGGAACGAGCCTCCCGTCGGCACGGACGCCCCGCCCGTGGCCGGCGCAGCTCCGCCTGCTCCTGCAGCGCCACCCGAGCCCTGGACGGAGCCATCGTTGGCCACGACATGCAGGAAGCATGCCGCGCAGCTGATGTTCGTCGCACGTCTGCCAGCCCGATTCTGCTCCACGATCGTCACGCGCGTTGCGGAGTCCACGGTGTCGACCAACGCCACGTGTCCGTAGACCGAATCCGCTCCGCATTGACCTGGCGGAAACACGATGACGTCGCCATGCACCGGCGCGGACGTCTGCACGACGCCGGCGGAGGAAGGAGGTTGCCCGTCGCACCAGGTGCCGGCGTTTCCGTTCGGGATCCATTGGACGTCCCACCGGAAGTACAGGTAGCGGTGCGCGAGCTCCGTACACTGATAGCCCCCACTCCACTGTGTGCGCACCCAGTCGCCACCCTCCGCGCTCGTGCTCGTATCCACGCCGTTGTTCGAGTAGATAGCGCTGTTCTGCGATGCTGCGCACTGCTCGTAGGCTGGGATCCCGTCGACGAAGCGGTCGGTGGGCACCGTCTCGTCGCAGACACTGAGCGCGTCTTCGACCGTGCTGACTGACTCCGACGCATCCGGCAAGGAGCTGCAGCCGAACAGCAGTCCGGAAACGAGCAGCAGGTGTCTCGCGGCGCGAACACGCCACATCCTCGAGGGTCGGTCGGTCACGCCCACAAAGTGGCTGAGCACCGGGGTGAGCGGCAGGTGTTCAAATCGACATCCCGTGCACGGAGTAACTTTGTGCTCCTGGGCAAGAGGCGAGGACGAATCGAGCGATGGGCCAGCGAGTCCGCTGCCGCAGCATTCCGCCGTGCAGGCGTTCCCTGCTCCCTCGAGCTGCGTCGTTCTCAGCCACCGGCAGCACGTGCGTTTCGAGCCCGCCACACTTCGACGCCCTGCCGGACGGTCTCGAACAGCAGGTCATCGCCGCAGGGTTTCTCCAGGATCTTGAACAGGAACGTCCTGTCCAGGGCTACCGACATACTGACGGCTTCTCGGTGTCCCGTGAGCAGGATGCGCGTGGTGTGGGGGCTTACGATCATGGCCTGCCTCAATAGGGCGATCCCGTCGATCCCGGGCATGACCAGGTCGCTGAGAATGACCGCTACGTCTTCGTCACCGATGAGGACTTCGAGCCCAGCCTGCGCATCGGTTGCCTGGACGACCCTGTAGCTCCGCGAGAGCTGACGCTCCAGACCCTTGAGCACAAGCGCGTCGTCATCCACGCACAGCACGCGTGGACGCGCGTCGGCGGGTAGCACCGAGCGGGTCAGCTGACCCGATTTCCAGCGCTCCATGAGATACGCAAACGCTTCGTTGATTTCCTTGAGGCGGTCGGTCGCCAGCCGCCGCAGACGCTCATTGTGGGCCAGTCGGTCCGGGTGCCAGACTTCTACGAGGTCCTTGTACGCGCGTCGGCAATCGTCCGGCGTAGCGCCCCTGTCGAGCCCCAGCAATCTGAGGCATTCCTCTGTGGTGGGCGTGCCGGGCATTGCCGTCCTTTCGAGCCGGTTTCAGTTATATCATCGCGGACCCCCGGGCCAACCGAGAGGAACCGGCCATCTGCGCCGCGGCTGACTCGAGCAGAAGCTGGCTGACCCCGCGCTACACGCTGCCTGCGATCTGCTCCGGCCCTGTGGCCCATCGAACGTACAGGGCTGCGCCACCCGGAGGCTACTGGATCACGGCATGCCCAGCCCCCTGCGTCCTGCTCGAGCAGGTGCAGAAGTAGCCACCGAGTTCCCAACCGCTGCCGATGGCCAGCTCCGGGTTGTCGACCTGCTGCCCCGAAACCGCCTGGCCAGCATACTTGTTCGACCATCGCCCGTTCCGGTCTTGGCGATACCAGTGGTAGGCGGGCCCAGGGAATCCAGGGCGCACGAACAGCACGACCTTGCTGCGGTGGTCCGGGCATTCGGCGGTCGCCGTGCTGGGGATGAGGCCGTCATTGGCCGCAAGGCGCGCGATGGTCGTGCTCGTCATGCATGCTGGGTCCTCGTAGGAGTTGCACCACTCACCCGAGGCGCGCCCCACCTGGGCGAAGGTATCCGTGCGCGTGTTCGTAGCGTAGTTGTAGCAGTTGTTGGATCCGACGACGTCGGCCGTGTTCCAGTAGTCGGGCTCGAAATCGGGCGTGTCGCACGTGTAGTTCGCGCACGACTTCCCACATATTGATTGCACCTCATCCACGCACTGCCCATCCCAGTAGGTGTTGCAGCAATACGCGTCCGCCGCGCAGATACTCGACACGCACGCGTCCATGCTGGCCGCCAGCGCCCCACCGGGGTTGCACAACCCGTGGCTGTTCGGCGTCTTGCGCGCCTCGGTCCAATACGGCGTCACGCCGCCTTTGCTCGCCTGCGCGTGGTCCTTGCTCTTCGCGACGACCCGACGCGCGTCGTCGCCGTTGGGGCCCACGGCAAACAGCATCCGGCCCGGTCCAGAGGACCACGTGGCTTCACCGCCATAGCCAACGGCGGCCCAGCCCGATCGAATCGACCCGGTGCTGCTGGCGACCCCTGTCGCGACCGTCCGCTTGATGCCGGTTCGTTGGGAAATGTCGAGTGCACCAAACCCTTCGATGATGCCCAGTTCGACATACGTGGTGAACACGCCAACACCGCCGCTGGCAGCGACGAGATGGTCCTTCACGATGGCTGTCCATGACGGCTTGCTGGCCACGAGAAACCGGCTTGCGCCGGTTGCCATGGCTCCGCCAGAAATCATCCGCAGTATCCCCGACGAGCTGATCGAGTTGTAGTTCGGCACGCCGACCGTGAACTGACCGATCAGGTTGCGCAGGCTTTGTGCGTTGACCCCGTCGAGCCGTAGGCCCACGGCATAGGTGGTCAGATTGTGAGCGTCCGCCTGCAAGTGGTCATGCGATGAAACCCTCCACGTGCGGTCGTCGAGCGGCCGGCTTTCGGTGATCATGGCGCCGTAGCCGCTGTAATGCACGAAGCCGCCTCCACCGACCAACGCGTAGCCTGCATCCACCATGCAGTCCGCGGTCTGCGCCGACGCGGGGCTCGTGGTCGTGCAGTACTTGATTTGAGTGTGAACCGGCGCTGCCGAATCGTCGTTCACGGCGGAGGTGGTCAGCGCGCTGCTGACCACGGCTGACGCCTCCACATCGGTTCGGTGATCCGCCGGTTCCAGGAACCCCTCGGGGTCCACGGCTCCGCAGGCGGCGCATAGTGCGGCAACACTGCAATTGATCGACTGGACTAGAATCGCTTTCCTTAGGGCCATGCAATACAGATGAGTCTCCGAGCACTTGTCGCGCAGACAATGCAGGACGGCCAGGGCAAGGCCAGCGCGCAGGCACGCACCTGCCGTCGCACGGCGCGAGCGGGCCGCTCGCACTTCCTTCAGGACGCTACAAGCCGCCGGTCACCGACTTGTACAGGCCCAGCAGCGTTGCGACATAGACCGTCTGGTGGTCGTCCGCCACCGCGAAGCCCTGGGGCTCTCCAGCTATGCCGATGACGATTTCAAGAGCCACGCCTGAGCTCGGGCCGGGTCGCGGCCGGACTCCTGGGCAGCCGCGCGATCTCGCTCCGCGCGAACGTCCCGAAGCCGACCGAGTTGACGATGAATCCGAGGGCGGAGGGACTGCCGTTCACGAGGATCATGCGGGGTGCACGGTAAAGAAGCTTGAGCAGATCGCCGAAGGTGATTCTCCCGGTGAGGGTGAGTGCGACGAACGTGAGGGAGAAGGCAAACCCGATGATGAGGCGCCAGCGCCAGGTAAGGCGGTATCGCGGCTCGCGCTCGAGCTTCGTTTCCGCTGTTCGCACGAGTCGGTCCAGACTGAGGAGCTCGCCACACAGGCGGACGAACGAGGACTGGAGCTCGAGGGGGCTCATTCGCTTCGGCGCAAATACCACGTTGCGGATGTTGTATAGCTCCGGTTCCCTGAGCAGGATCCGGCCCTCGGCGTCCATTTCCTGCATCAGCGCCGTTCCCGGGTAGGGGGTGAGGATATTGGGGAAGAAGTAGAAGATGCGGTTCTCGAGCGCGAATCGTACCATCTCCGCGCCCGAGGTCGCGGTTTCGGCGTCCGTCCCGACGATCACGGAGGCGGTCACCTCGATACCGTGACGTTCGATATTGGCGATGCACTCGGCGTAGCGCTCCGGAGCATTGACGTTCTTTGCCATCGCCCGCAGGGTTCGCGGGAGCAGGCTTTCAAAGCCGACGAAGAGATTCATGCAGCCGGCCGACTTCATGGCGTCGAGCAACTCATCGTCGAAGCCGGTGCGCGAATCCGTTTGTGTGAACCAGGGGAGGTGGAGGTCGTTCTGGTCCTGTAAGGCCTTGAGGGCTCGACATACGTCCAGGGCGTGGTCGCGATCGATGGCGAAGTTGTCATCGACGAAGAAGACGGCCCCCGTGGCGAGTCGTCGCCGGCGGTTTCCCTCCGCTCGGTCGACGATCACCGGCCGGAGCGGGTTGGGCAGCCGCAGGAGCGCCCTCACCTCGTCGACGACCTGGTCGGGCCTCTTGCGCCGCAGCTCCCTGCCGTTGATGGCCGTGACCGTACAGAACCTGCACGACCGCGGGCAGCCTCGCGTGGTTTGCAGGAAGAAGGCGTAGTATCGCGAATGCGGGGTGAGCTCGTGGCGCGGCGGTGGTATGACAGAGATATCCGGGAACGTATCCGCCGCGTACCGTGAGCGCAGCGTCCCACGCGCGAGATCCGCGAGGATCCGTGGCCACAGCTCATCGGCTTCGCCCACCACGACGCAGTCCACGTGTCGAGCCGCCTCATCGGGGCACATGGAGGCGTGGATCCCACCCATCACGACCGGGACCCCTCGCTCGCGGAACTTGCGGGCGATCTGGTACGCCCGCGTGGCCTTGCAGGTCATCGCCGACAGCCCCACCAGATCGCAGGGCTCATCGAAGTCGATGTCCTCCACCATCTCGTCGGTGATGCGTACGGTGTGCTCCGGGGGCGTGACGGCGGCCAGGGTGGGGAGCGCGAGGGGAATGCCAAAGTAGGTCCGGGAGAAGGGACGCGCCCGGAAGAAGGCGCTGTCGATCCGACCCGCGAACTGGTCCTCGCCCGCATCGGGGAGCTGTCCCGGATTGATCAGATGTATCTTCACGATCGCCCTTGTGCGTTCTTGGTATCTCGCCGACGCGTTGCCGGTTCTCCTCGAAGAGGGAGCATGGGCGATCATAGCTTGCCGATGCCCCGATGGAAACGTCGGAGCCCGACCCACCTCCTCGCCACGGGCTCGAGGGGTTCCCCGGGCAGGCGAAGCGTGATCGAGATGTCATGCCCGCAGCCTGGCCGACGCCGATGCGTGCGCCAGCTCCGCCGCTCGACACCCGCAGTCTGGGCCGTCGACAATGCGTCGCCCGGGATCCGCTTGCGGCATGCCGACTTCAGGACCCAGGAGCGTGAACGCCGCGCGCGGGATGTGTCTGCCGGGCCTGACCGTAGCGGCGCTGGCGCTCGCGGCGTGCCGGTTTCCCGAAAGCCGGTTCATGCGCGCGGGCAATGCGCCATGGGGAGATGCGTCGGCCGCTCGCGTTGTCTTCCTCAGGCCAAACGAGACGGACGACTCGGCGGTCTTTCCGATTCACGACGAAACCGGTGCCTGGATCGGGGACCTTCCGCCCGCTTCTCGTTTCGAGGTTTCGGTGCCTGGCGGACGTCATACGTTCTTCCCTTTGAGGCACTGTGAACCCGGCGAGGAGAGCGGCCCCGAGGTCGGCATTCCGGTCGAAGCAGAGTTGTTGCCGCGACGCATCTACTTCGTCCAGGCTGCTCCCTACCGCACCACCGTCCCCAACCGCTCGATCGTCTCCACCAACGGCGCCCACCAAACCCCGAGCAGCAACGTCGGCCCCACGAACGCCGCCGTCAGCCCGGCGTACGCCGCCGTCACCCCCGGCGCGAGAGCGGCCCCCTCCGCCTTCTCGAGGAACATCGCCTTCACCACGCGCGCGTAGTAGTAGAGCGACACCGCGGAGTTCAGCACGCCGATGATGGCCACGACATAGAACAGCGGAGCCTGCGTCTCGAGCAACGCCGCAAACAAGTAGAACTTCCCGATGAACCCCGCGAACGGCGGAAGCCCCGTCAACGAAAACAAGAAGATGGCGAGCGCGACGGCCAGGACAGGACTCGTCCCACCAAGCCCGCGGTAGTTGTCGATCGACTCGTGCCCGGTCCGGTCGCGCACGGCCATGACGATGAGGAACGCGCCGAAGTTCATCGCCAAGTACACCCCGAGATAGAACATCACGGCCTGAATGGCCTGCGTCGTTCCGACGGCGACGCCCATGAGCATGTACCCGGCGTGCGCGATGCTCGAGTACGCCAGCAGCCGCTTCAAGTTGTTCTGGGGGATGGCGACGAGATTCCCGAGCGTCATCGTGGCCACCGATACGATGGCGAGCACCATGGCCCACGGCCACGGACTCGTGCCGACCACCGCTTCACCCGCGCCAAACCCGACGGTCATGAACCGGATCAGCGCGGCCATGCCGCCGGCCTTCGGGGCAACGGACAGGAACGCCACGAACGGCGTGGGCGCGCCCTGGTACACGTCCGGGCACCACATGTGGAAGGGAACGGCCGCGACCTTGTAGCCAAACCCGGCGAGCGACAGGATCCCCGCGAGAAGGACGATCACGCGCGTCACCGTATCACCCTCTTGTACCCGGCCTATGAACTCGGCGAGCTCCGCAAAGCCGAGACTCCCGGTAAGCCCGTAGAGCAACGAGAACCCATAGAGCATCAGCCCCGACGCCACCCCGCCGTACAGCACATACTTCAGGGCCGCTTCGCTCGATTCTCGGTTCCCCCTTCGGAATCCGGCAAGCACGTAGGACGGGATCGAAACGAGCTCCAGGGCCAGATACACCATGAGCAGGTTCTGAGCCGAACCCAGAAGCATCAGGCCGAGGGTGACCGACAACAGCAGCGCGAGGTACTCGCCCAGACGCTCTTCGGCGATCTCGGTGGACAGGGCGCCCATGAGCACGCCGCCGAGGCCCGCCACGACGAACAGGCCGCGAAAGAAGAGCCCTATCCCGTCGAGCGCCACCATCCCGGAGAACAGCGACCGGTCTTGCGGGTCAGCGAACGCCAGGGCCACGCCGGCGCCGAGCAGCGCGACGGTGCTGAGCCAGGTCAGCCAGGGCTTTCGCCCGGACCAGGGCCCGCGACGCGCGCCGATCACCAGCACCGCCAGGATCGCGACGGTGAGGATGCCTTCTGGCAACAGAGCCAGCAGGTCTGCCTGCATCAGACCGCTCCACCCGCGGCGGCGAGCAGCCGAGTCACCGAGCTATCCACCAGGTCGAACACGGGCATCGGATAGAAGCCCAGGACCAGGGTCACGGCGCCAAGGGGGTATAGAGTGAGCCGTTCGCGCCAGTTCATGTCCCAGAGATCGCTCCAGCGCGGGTTCAGCTTGCCGAGGAACATCCGGTGCATGGTCCACAGGTAGTACGCCGCCGTGATGATGACCACGGGAGCCGAGACAGCGACGTACCAGCGGAAGTTCTGGTCGGCGGCGCCGAAGCTGCCGAGGAACACGAGCACCTCGCCGATGAAGCCGGCCAGCCCCGGCAGCCCCAGCGAGGCCATGAACGCGAAGCCGGTGATACCGGCGTATTCGGGCACTCGGTGCGCCAGTCCCCCGAAGATGTCGATCTCTCGGGTGTGCGCCCGGTCGTAGATCACGCCGGCGATGAGGAAGAGCATGGGCGAGATGATGCCGTGGGAGACCATCTGGAAGATGCAGCCGTGCAGGCCTTGCGGCGTCAGAGCGGCTAGCCCAAGCAAGCAGAAGCCCATGTGGCTCACCGACGAGTAGGCAATGAGTTTCTTCAGGTCCTTCTGAGCCAGGCACACGAACGCGCCATAGATGATGTTGATCACGCCGAAAATGGCGACGCCCGACGCAGCCCAGACCATGGCGTCGGAGAAAATCTGCAGATTGAAACGCAGGATGCCGTACATGCCGGTCTTGAGCAGGATGCCGGCCAGAATGACGGAGATCGGCGTCGGGGCGTCCACGTGCGCATCAGGAAGCCACGTGTGGAACGGGAACATCGGGACCTTGATGGCGAAGCCGATGAACATGAAGACGAACACGAGCTTGGTGAAACCGAAGCCCAGGATCGGCTCTGCCCCGCTGAATACCCCTTGCTGCGCCATGGCGGTGAGCGCCGGCAGGCTGAAGGTGTGCTGAGTGGCCGTGCCATCGACCAGCTGAGACGGGCCCGACTGGTAGTAGATGGCGATCATGGCCAGGAGCATCAACACCGACCCGGCCAACGTGTACAGGAAGAACTTGATGGCCGCGTAGGGGCCGCCACGGACGCGACCGGCTTCGTCAACGCGGGGAGGGGCACCCCAGATGCCGATGAGGAAGTACATCGGCAGCAACATGATTTCCCAGAAGACGTAGAACAGGAAGAAGTCCTGGGCGCAGAACGTACCCAGGACGCCCGTCTCGAGCAGGAGGAAAAGCACCATGTAGCCGGGCACGCGGCGCTTGGAGAAGTGGGGGTGGTGCTCGTCGTCGAGCTTGCCCCACCAGGGCAGAGACGCGATCATCGCCGCGGAGAAGACGAACGCCGTCAGGATGATCATCGAGATCGAGACGCCGTCGGTCGCGACGAAATACTCGATGTTCCAGGCCCGGATCCAGACCAAGTGGTGGATGAACTGCAGTTCGGCGCTCTGGCTGTCGAAGCCCCGCCAGAGCATGATCGCGAGGACGCTCACCACGGTGGTGGCGACGAGGGCGAACACGCGCGACGCCTGGTCGATGACGGGCTGGCTCAACTTGAAGAGCGGCCGCAGGCTGAGCAGAAGGAGGATCGCACCCAGGCCGATGGCAGGGGTGAAGATCATCCACGTGAGCAGAGGACTGGTCGTGAGGTAGGGCATCCGTCTCTCTCCCGAATCACCAGGGGAACGCGTAGACCGCCAGAACCAAGAGCACCGAACCGGTGAGCAGCGCTACGATGTAGGTTTGAATGCGGCCGGTCTGCAGGGCTCTCAGGTTGCGCC
>JAFGIS010000438.1 GCA_016929495.1 Polyangiaceae bacterium
GCACGGTCGGCGCGCTGACCTGAACGCCCATCCGCCGTAGTTCTTGGGAGATCCTCTTCTGGCCCCAGTGCATGTTCTCCCTCTTGACCGTGAGGACAAGCTCGACGATCTCCTCTGCCGTGCGCGGGGCGCCCTTGTCGCGTCGTGGGCTCCGAGCGCCTCGACAGGCCTCGCCGGAACCTTGTTGCCCAGCGCTGGATCGTTCGCGGAGAAGCCGACAGATGGTGCTTCTGGAACGGACCCACACCTGCGAGGCGCGTGTTCGCAGCGCAACACGCGCCCTCTTGCCGCGGACTCTGGTGACCTCGGCAGCGAGAGTGTCCAGCTGGACCTTCAGTGCCAGGTTCTCACGGTACAGTCGCATCGCATCGCATCGCGTCGGGCGGGCAGCTGTCACGAGGGAGTCGGCTCAGCCGATGTACGAGACCGGCCGACGGCAACAGGCGGCCAGTTTGTCGGAGATTTCGAGTTATTTGGTAGTACACGATTCGTGCGAGGCGGAGTCCGGCCCGTTGGTTCCCTTGGTGTGGCCAGATGCCAACCTGAACGCTTGGTCAGGGGCCAGCCGGCGCCTATACTTCCGACCGTGAGCCGCGATCCCAGCAACATCTACGGCGGCCGCGATCCGCGTGAGGTTCCAAGCTACCCGATTTCGTACGCGGCTTCGTTGGTCGGCGTGCCGGTTTCGACCCTACGCGCTTGGGTCGCGGGGCGGAGCTATCCGATCAAGTCGGGGCGCAAGCGCGCGCCGGCCGTGATCGAGCAGGTGGCCGCCGGGTATCTCTCGTTCACCAACCTAGTCGAGGCGCACGCGCTGGCGGCGATGCGCCGCGAGTACCAGCTCAAGCTCGACAAGATCCGAAGCGCAGTGCAGTACGTCCAGCGGAAGCTCGGCGTGGAGCACCCGCTGGCTCGACAGCACTTCAAGACGGATGGGGTGGAGCTATTCATCGAGCGGTTCGGCAAGTTGCTCAACGTTTCGCAAGACGGCCAGCTCGCGATTCGCGAGGCCTTTGACGCACGGCTCGAGCGGGTAGATTACGAACGCGGGCTGGCTGTGCGTCTGTTTCCGCTGGTGCGCGCCACACGGCAAGAGCAGCCCCGACTCATCGTCATTGATCCCGAAGTGGGCTTCGGGCGTCCCGTCCTGAGCGGGACGGGGATCCCCGTCTCGATAATTCACGAGCGGTTCAAGGCCGGGGATTCCGCGTCTGATTTGGCGCGCGATTTTGGCGTAGGGGTGGATGCCATTGAAGAGGCGCTTCGGGCGGCTTGAGGAGCCACTGGTCTTCTTCGTCGACCGTTGTCTCGGCAAACGCGTCGTTCCGGAGGCGCTTCGTCGTGCACTGCTACCTGGTGAACGTGTCGAGGTCCACGACGCGCACTTCCCTCAAGCTGCCAAAGACGCAGACTGGCTCGTCGCGGTGGGTCAGCGCGGTTGGGTCGTTCTGTCGCAGGACCAGCACATCACTCGCAATCCGCTCGAGCAAGGTGCCGTGCTCGGAGCTGGCGTGGCCTTCTTCGGGCTCGGCCAAGCAGACGCGCAAGCGGCAGAAGTGGCGCGGGCGCTCGTTCTCTCGCTGTCGGCAATTCGGCGAGCAGTCCGGCGTTTTCGCGTTCCGATCATCGCGACCGTGACCGTGCATGGGGAAGTGGTTGTGAAATGGGAGGCCGGCGACCGATGTGCCACACCGCGACGAATCAAACCGGGGAAGGCACCGGACTCGGGCGGAGGCACGTGATGTCGAGTTGCCGCCTTCCGTTGGCTCAGCACCGGGGTGATACCAGGACGCGACGGGTGTTCTTGCGGGCCGGATACTCTGCCGCGATTGGGGCCGAGATCCCGTAGTGTCCGGAAACTCGCCACGAGGCGATTGTCCCACGGTTCGTCACGCCGAAACAGTCTGGAACTTCGGCGTCGCCGGCGTAGTCCTGGTCGCGGCCTGATGCTTCCGGTCACCGTCCAGTTCATCGTCGCCATGCTCGCCTACGCTCTGAATGAGCCGATGGCCCGGAGGCTCGACTACCTGCAGGAGGAGAACCGGGTCCTCAGAGAGACGCTCCGGTCCGCGACGGGCAAGACCCGGATCGCTCTGACGAACGAGCAGCGACGACGGCTGGCGACCAAAGGCAAATCACTGACGCCCGCGGAACGCGAGGAGTGCTGCCAGATCGTCCGACCGAGCACCATCCTGGCTTGGTTTCGACAGCTTGTCGCTCGCAAGTACGACGGCTCCCGGGTCAGAAGGCCTGGCAGGCCGCGGAAGGTGAACGAAATCCGGGAGTTGGTTGTCCGTCTTGCCACTGAGAACGCGGGCTGGGGGTACACCAAGATCCGCGACGCCCTGCGCGGCCTGAAGATCGAAATCGCCCGGACTACAGTCGCCAGTATTCTCGCCGAGGCCGGCTTCGAGCCGGCGCCGGAACGCAGCAGGAAGCGGACTTGGAAGCAGTTCCTCCGGAGCCACTGGGAGACGCTCTACGCCTGCGACTTCTTTGCCGTGGAGACTCTGGGCGTGTTCGGAAGCGTCCGCCACATGGTGTTCTTCGTCATGGAGCTTCGGACGCGAGCTGTGCATGTCGCGGGGGTCCGCATCGACCCGGACGGGGCATGGGTGATGCAGATTGCCCGCAATCTGCTCGACCCGGTGGACGGTTTCCTGCGCCGCGCGACTCACCTGATCCACGATCGAGACCCGTTGTTCACGAAGGCGTGGAGGGCGCTGTTCAAGTCCGGAGGCGTGAAGTGCGTGCCCATCCCAGCGCACAGTCCGAACTGCAACCCTCACGCCGAGCGGTTCGTGAAGACCATCCGGACCGAGTGCCTCGACCAGTTCGTGATCTTCGGC
>JAFGIS010000439.1 GCA_016929495.1 Polyangiaceae bacterium
GCTCGCAGGCCTTCGAGCACCGCCTGGGCGCGCTCGAGCGTGACCGGACGCCGCCAGCGAGCTCGGCCGCCACGAGTTCGACTTCGTCCCCCTCGGCTCGCATCGAGCGCCACGACCAGGTAGTCTGGCACACGGCGCTCGGCGACGTGACCCTCAGGACTCCCTATAGAACCTCGGCACCCTTCGCGACACGCTCGTCAACACCTCCCAGGGGATGGTGCCGAGCCGCTCGGCGATTTCGAGCGCCGTAATCGTGCCCTGGCCTTCGGGACCCTTCTGCGACCCGAGGATCACGCACTCGTCGCCGAGAGACACGCCCGAGATCTCAGTGACGTCGATCATGGTCATGTCCATGCTGACGACGCCTACGATCGGCGCGCGTCGGCCGCGCACGAGGATCTCGCCCTGGTTCGACAGGCCCCGATGCAGACCATCTGCGTAGCCCATGGGCAGGGTGGCGATGGTGCTGGTGCGCTGCGCCGTCCAGGTCGCGCCGTAGCCGACGGATTGCCCTGCGGGGATTTCTCGCAGTGCGATCACCTCGCTGCGCACGCGCATGACCGGACGCAGCTCGCGCGCCGTGCCAACAGAGGGCTCCACACCGAATATCGAGATGCCGGGTCGGACCGCATCGAGGCGCGCGCGTGGGTAGGCCAGAAGCGCCGCCGAGTTGGCCGCATGCTTGATGGTCGGGCGAAGACCCATGCGCTCGAGCGTTCGACCCGCATCGTCGAGCAGATCCAGCTGGTGCTCGACCGATTCGGAGTCGCCCGAATCGGCGCAGGCAAAGTGGGTCATGAGACCCTCGAGCCGAACCTCCGGAGAACGCTGCAGCGCGGCTGCGACGCTGGTGACGTCACGGGGCAGGGCCCCGAGCCGACTCATGCCCGTATCCACCTTCAGGTGAACGGCCATGGGCTCGGAGCGGGTGTATCGGACCTCCTCGGCAATGGCCTCGACCTGTGCAGCATCGTACACCACCGGAGTCAGCCGATGAGCCAACAGCTCCGACCATGCTCGTCCGTAGTGGCCGCCCATGACCAGGATGGGAAGACGGAGGCCGGCCTCTCTGAGTTCGATCCCTTCCTCGAGCAAGGCGACGCAGACGCCGCGGACGCCAGCGCGTTCGAGCGTCCGGGCTACGGCCTTGGAACCATGCCCGTAACCGTCCGCCTTGAGCACGGCCCAGACCTGCGCGTCTCCCGCGATCTTCTCCAGGCAGTGGAGGTTGTGGCGCAGATGGGCCAGGTTGACCTCGGCACGGGTCGGACGGATCGCGTCCGCCGGGACTGCCCGACTTGGTCGGAGCACTCTCGGTAGCGGGGTGGCCGTGGCCGAAGAAAGTGCGCCTGGCGCAAGGAAAGGCAGAGTCATATCGGTGTCGGTTAACTCCCTGTTCGGGCCGGCGTCAACTTAACGCCACCTCGTCCCGGGGGCGGGAAACTACGCTTAGCACGCTTCGAGCGCACGGGATCTTGGACGCAAGCAGCCGCCAACTCATTCCGAGAGCTGGCTAGTCGTCGAAGCAACGCCGCATGCAGCGTGCATAGGCCCTGTTGCACTCCGCGCGGGATGACTCGCTGACAATCTCGCCGGGAAGCTGTTTCGCTGGAGAACAGGCGGCCCAGGTCTGCCGGCACGAGTCCGCACATGCTTCACCAGGCGGATCGTCAGGAACCCTCGATTCGGCCAATCGTTCGACCGAAGCAGAGCCCGCCTGCGCGGTGGGGGGCGGGGGTCGGTGCGCGCTCACGTGCTCTGCAGGGGGTGGAGCGAAAGCGGGCGGAAGAGGCAGAGCCGGATCCGGAGGCGGATCGAGCATCATGGCAGTCTCTTGGGGTTGGCTCTTCAACTGCTCGAGGCGCCGGCGAGCGTAGTTGGCGCGGTCTTGAGTCTGTCCGTACGTGTACGAGCCGACCCACTCCCGCCAGCACATTTGGCGAAGACTCGGCGTGATATTGGGGTCCAGGTCCAGGCGGTAGCAGTGCTCGAAACGGACGTCCCCCTCGTAGATCGACTGGATGCTCGGACCGCACGCGACCACGAGCCATGCTTGGAGCGGGGCCACACACCTAGCGATCCGGGAAGCCGTGCAAGCCATGCTACCCCTTTTCACTCCGCATAGAATGCCCGCTCGGAGGACGCGCGGCAAGCGGGCCCGGCGTGCCCGGCCTGGCGGTGCTATGGGCAGCCGCGGATGTTCACCGGACTGGTGGAGCAAGTCGGCCGCATCCTGGCGAACGGACCGTGCGGCCAGGGGCATCGGCTGTCGGTCGCAGCGCAGTTTGACCGCCTGGTCGCCGGCGAGTCCGTGGCGGTGAACGGCGCGTGCGTCACGGTCGTGCGAGTGTCCGAGACCAGCTTCGAAGCGGATGTTTCGCTCGAGACGCTTGGGTCCACCACCTTGGGGCGGCTGCACTCCGGAGCGCCGGTGCACTTGGAACGCGCATTGCGACTCGAGGATCGTTTGGGCGGCCATCTGGTCAGTGGGCACGTCGATGGCGTCGCCGTTGTGCAGCGCGTCGAACGCGTCGGCGAAGCGGTACGAGTCACCCTGCGCGCCCCGTCCGGGCTGCTCCCCTACCTGGCACGCAAGGGGGCCGTCGCGCTCGACGGCGTGTCGCTCACCATCAACGAGGTCTCCAATAGCTCGTTCAATGTCATGCTCGTGCCATTCACGCGCGAGCACACGAGCTTCTCGAGGCTCGGACCGGGATCGGAACTCAACATCGAGGCGGACATGCTCGCGCGCTACGTGGTTTCCTATCTCGAACAACGAGCCGGAACGCGCGCAACGAGCCCGGCGCGCTCCGAAGATGCGGACGCCGGTCTGCTCGAAGCGCTCAAACGAGCAGGGATGGCGTGAGCGCAATGAATGCTAGCTTTCGACTCGAGTCCATGCCTCCCGCAGAGCGCGCCAACGATGTGCCCCAATACGTCGAGAGGGTCTGCACGGCCATAGCCGACATGCAGGAAGGCAAGATGGTCATTCTCGTCGACGACGAGGACCGTGAGAACGAGGGTGACCTGTGCCTGGCTGCCGACAAGGTGACGCCGCAGTCCATCAACTTCATGGCCACGCACGGCCGAGGGCTCATCTGCCTGGCGCTCACGGGGGAGCAGGTACAGCGCCTCGGACTACCTCTGATGCAGCTGCCGGACCGCGCGGGCCCACCGCTGGGCACTGCGTTCACCGTGAGCATCGAGGCGCGCCAAGGCGTAACGACCGGCATCAGCGCCTCCGATCGCGCCAGGACTATTCTGGTCGCCTCGAGCCCCGAGGCCAAACCGGAGGATATCGTCGTACCCGGCCACGTGTTGCCGCTCCGGGCTCGAACCGGGGGTGTGCTCGTGCGCGCAGGGCAGACGGAAGGATCCGTCGATCTGGCGCGACTGGCAGCATTCAACCCGGCGGGCGTGATCTGCGAGATCATGAACGACGATGGGACCATGGCGCGGATGCCGGACCTGGAGCGGTTCGCGCGACGCCATGGCCTGCACATCCTCTCCATCGCCGACTTGATCAGCTACCGCCTGCAGACAGAGCGGCTGGTCGAGTGCATCGAAGAGGCCGACATCGTGCTGGACCGCACCCATACGACCTGGCACGCGCGCGTCTACCAGGGCCACCTCGATGGCTCGCAGGTGTTCGCGCTGGTCAAAGGGCAGCCTGACCGCTCTGGCCCCGTCCTGTGTCGGATGCACGGTGGTTCAGTGCTGGCGGACGTCTTCAGCTCCACCGCCGAGGAAGGGGGCCACAACCTGAGCGAGGCCATCGACGCCATCGAACAGGAAGGCGCGGGGGTCATCGTGTATCTGCCCTCGAAGCGGGACCTGCGTGGTGAGCTGCGTACGGTCAGTCGCCCGCCCCCGGACCCGCGAAGAGAAGTGTTCGTACCGCCCGCCGCTCCGGGGTCGGCAGCGCAGGGGGCACAGGGCGGCCCGCGCGGTACCCTGCGAGAGTACGGGCTCGGAGCCGCAGTATTGCGCGATCTGGGACTATGCACCATCCGTCTGTTGACCAACAACCCCCGCAAGATCGCAGGGATCATGGGCTATGGCCTCGAGGTGGCCGGCTGTGTGCCACTGGTTCCCATGCGGCGCTCGGGATAAGGTGGGCCTGGACCATGACCGACATCCACGATGATTATGCCCAAGCCGGCAGGCAGCTCGAGGGCGCGCTGGTCGCCCCGCAGGGAGCCCGCTTCGCGATCGTAGCGTCGCGCTTCAACAACTTCATCGTCGAGCGCCTCATCGACGGCGCGCTCGACGCACTGACGAGGCACGGAGCCCAGCGTGAGCTGGTGACCTTGGTGCGGGTACCGGGGTCCTGGGAAGTCCCCCTGGTCTGCTCGCGGCTGGCTCGCAGCGGCAAGTTCGACGCGATCGTCGCCCTCTCCGCCGTGATTCGCGGCACAACGCCCCACTTCGACTACGTCGCGACCGAGGTCGCCAAGGGCGTTGCCTCGGCTGCGCTGGCCAGTGGTGTCCCGATCAGTTTCGGCGTGCTGACGACAGATTCGATCGAGCAGGCCATCGACCGAGCGGGAACCAAGTCCGGCAACAAGGGCTCCGACGCCGCCGTCGCGGCCGTCGAGATGGTCTCGCTGGCATCGCGACTGTCGGAGGCAGGGCTGTAGGCCCCGGTGCCAACGCAGAAGCTCGGTACCAGAAATGGGAGCGCGAACCGGTGCCAGGGAATCCGCCCTGCAGATGCTCTATGCGGTCGAGGTAGCTCACTCGCGCCCCGACGAGGTGGTAGGCGACTTCTGGCGTGAGCACCCGGGAGACCCCGAGGGTCGACCGTACGCGGATGAGCTCACGCGGGGTGTCGCGGCCGACACCGAAGCCCTGGACGCGCTGATCCGAACGGCCAGCACGAACTGGCGTCTCGAGCGCATGGCACGCGTGGACCGCAACGTCCTGCGGCTAGGCGCCTGGGAGCTCGTGCACCGACTCGAGATACCGCGAGCCGTGATCCTCGACGAGTGCGTCGAACTGGCCAAGCGCTACGGAAGCGAAGACAGCGGGAGCTTCGTCAATGGGGTCCTGGACCGCATCGCGGACGACCTGGGTCGCGTCGATGTCACGGACGCGACGAGCGGTGAGGACAGCTAGTGCCTCGTCCAATCTTGCGGCGGATCACGGAGATAGGACACTAGGCCATGGAGCTCAGGTTCACGGCGCCCCGGCTGGAGAGGCTCGATCAGGCCGGCACGGAAGTCCTGCTGGCTTGTGTTGCCAGCGACGAGCGTCCGCCGCATGGTGTTGCGGGCCTGGTGGATTGGCGTCTAGCTGGCCGCGTCTCGCGTCTGCTGGCAACGGGTTTTGCTACCGGAGCGGTTGGCGAGGTGGTTCTCATCCCGGGCAGACCGAAACTCACCTTCGAGAAGGTCCTGCTGTTCGGCACGGGCCCGACCGGGCAGTTCACCGAGCACGTGTTTCGTGTCGTCGCAGAGCGCATGCTCGTGACGCTGGAGGGCCTCAAGACGCGCAACGCAGTGGTCGAACTGCCCGGCCGCCACATGGAGGCTATCGCTCCGGAACGGGCAGCCGAGCTCCTTCTCGAAGCCGCCCGAGGCAGGCCCGAGCACGACGTGTGGACGCTCGCTGAACCCGTCGAAGCACAGCGCACTATCGCCCAACACGTCGTCCAGCAGAGACGGATTGGACGCTAGTGCATCGTTTCAATTGAAACGATGCCCAAGAACGAGGGTGCCGCGGGTCAGATCGGTGGGAAGCGGCGGGTTCTTCGCCGCCCTCGCCCAGTCGGGGGCGGCGAAGAAACCATCACTTCGATCGAAACGCGGCACTAGTGCCCTGTGCACCACTCGCTTCTTTCACGATACGGATCCCGGCAAGGATCTCTGCCCCATTCTTGGGGTTGATGTCGTACTCGAGGACCAACCCGTCATAGAAATGCCGCGCTACGGTCCTATTGACCCCGCCGTCGGCCACGGCTTCCACCTTCTTCGGCCTGCCCAGGGCCTTCTCGACCCACTTCGGCAGCATGCCCAGGGTGACGTTCGGCGCGATCGCCGCGTTGAGCACACCGTACGTCTCGGGCGAGTGCTGTCCCGGCGCAGTGACTTGGCGGCCCGGCCGATGAAGCTGGATCGCTTGGGTGACACCATCCTTGAGCTCATATTCCACGCCCTTGGTGATGAAGCGACAGACGCTGTCGGTCTTCTCTTCGCACGGCTGCTGCATCAACCGCTCGAGTGTACCGACGTTGGCGCCCAGTCGGATCGGGCCCATCCCCTGGCCTGGGACGATAGCGAGGCGAATGTGCGGGGGAAGTCCGCGCGGCGTTGCCGTTGGTTTCGGGCTAGGAGCCGTGGCCGCCGGTGCGGGCTGCGGCGCGGTTTGCCTGTTCGTCGCCGCGGCATCCGTTCGATCGTGTTTGCAGCAGACCGCCAGCGAACAGAACAGGACCAGACTGAGACCGAGTGCCTGACGTGCGTTGGTGACGACCATACGCAGCTTCTGTAGCACTTTGTCATCCCGTCGTGAGGCCCTGGCGGAGGCGCTCATGGCGTTCGGGCGTCTTCCCACCTGCCCCAGCCAGGAGCGTGCCGGGGCCGCCGCCCCGCCGGAGGGCTGGCCGCCCCAGGGAAAGCTGCTGCGCTCCTCGGGCCCTGGCGCTATCGTCAACACAGTCGTTTCATGGCAGAGGCCCAATCCCAGGCCGGTAAGGTCCTCAAGGAGCGATATCGGCTCGATGCTCCGCTCGGAAGCGGCGGATTCGGCACCATCTGGCGCGCCATGGATCTCCGGCTGGCGGCACCGGTCGCCGTCAAGTTGATCGACCCGGAGATCGCCAAGGATGCGGGCGCCGTGGAGCGCTTCATGCGCGAAGCACACGCGGCCGCCGCGCTGCGCAGCCCGCATGTCGTCCAGATCATCGACTACGCTGTCGAAGACGACCTACCTTTCATGGTGATGGAGCTGCTGGAGGGGGAGAACCTCGCGCAGCGGCTCAAGCGCGTCGGAAAGCTGTCACCGCTCGAAACGGCTCGCCTGCTCAGTCACGTTGCGCGTGCGGTGGGCAAGGCCCATGAGGTGGGCATCGTTCATCGGGATCTGAAACCCGAGAATGTGTTCATCGTTCACAACGAAGACGACGAGGTCGCCAAAGTCCTCGATTTCGGGGTGGCCAAGGTCGAGTCCGGCGGCTTCGTCGCCAGCGGCGCGCGCACGCGCACGGGTTCCTTGCTCGGAACGCCCTACTACATGAGTCCCGAGCAGGTCCAGGGCAACAAGGAGGTGGACTTCCGGTCTGACCTCTGGGCGCTCGGCGTCATCGCGTTCGAAGCCTTGACCGGACGCAAGCCCTTCCAGAGCGATGGTCTCGGGGACTTGGTCCTGCAGATCTGCGTCCGACGGCATCCGGTTCCCTCGGAGACGGCCCCGGTACCGCCTATGTTCGACCCATGGTTCGCCAAAGCGACGGCACGGGAACCGAACGAGCGCTTCCAGTCGGCGCGGGAGCTCGCCACGGCGCTACGCGAAGTGCTCGGAGCAGGTGACCGCGAGACGATCGTGACGGTCACCGAGGACAGCGACCGACCCGACCCGGCGGCTCGCACCAATCCGGCGCCGCCCATGGCTCCGAGCCCTCCGTTGGACGACGGTGCCGACGCGCCGTTCGAGCCGCACCCCGAATTCCAAGTCGGCGCGCACGCCACGGGTCCGTTCGACGACACGCAAGCGCTACGCCCCTCGGAAGCTCCGCATCGATCCTACTTCGTGCTCGTTGCGGCGATGGCACTGCTGGTCGGCGTGGGCGGCGTGCTTCTCTGGACGCAGAAGCATCCGCAGTGGCTCCTTCCCGGGGGACGCGGGACCCATTCTGCACCGAGGTCGGCGCCCGATCGCGTTCCCTCACAACCGAAGAAGAGAGTCGACGACGCACGGGTCGCACCGGCCGCCATGAGTCCCCTCCTGGTCCGGGACGCTTCCGTCCCCACGCCGTCCGTCGATGCGTCACGCGCAGCCGCTCGCGAATACACCAGCACCGACGCCGACGTGCGACGGCCCGATGCGGGCGTTCAGGATGCCGCGGCGGACGCGCCGTGGGTGAAACCCGACTGGGCAAAACCGGACGAGGTCATCCGCTCGCCGGATGACATCGACCTCGAGCCATCCGGGGAGAGCCCCGCGCCGTTGGAGGGCAGGCAAGTCCCGGGAGCCATGTCGGAGGAGAACCCGTACTGAGCGGGGTCCCGGTCGCTTGCAGGACGCTGGGGAAACGCCTCTGCCAGTGCCGGTCGGCGTAACTTCGGCCAGGAGTTGCTCCGACTGGCGAGAAACGGCCTCCAACGGGACGAAGCCGTCGAGTTCTGCGGCGAATGCCCGCAGTCTGAGCCAGGACGTGGGTTTCTGGTCATGTGGCGTGTCTTGGAGACACTAGCTTGAGCGAGCGGTCGGCCGAAGCAGTGAGGTGCTTGGACATACCAGTTCGAACGAAAATCCAGGAAGTCCGCTGGCCGAGGGCCCGCTCGAGCTGCAAGGACCGCTGCACCAGCAGTGCCAAGGCTGCTAGCCTTCGACCGTGGCGGTTGATGTAGCGCCGGGCTGGTCGCTGGAGTGCGGAAACACTCAGACCGACGCACCCACGGCCTCTGTTGCCGGAGCGAGCGGGGCGCTGGGTCTGTTGTGCGTCCATCCCGGGCTCGCGGACGAACCGGTTCCCCTTCAGCGCGCAATGGTCGTGGGGCGCGACGCGGCATGCGAGGTCTCGGAGCCGTCGGAGACCGTGTCCAGGCGCCACGCCCGCATCGATATGAAGGGCGCGCTGTGGCGCTGCATGGATCTGAAGAGCCGCAATGGCACGTACGTGAACGGGGAGCGCATCACGGATGTCCCCATAGGA
>JAFGIS010000440.1 GCA_016929495.1 Polyangiaceae bacterium
CGGAATCTCGCGTCGACCCTCGTGCGCAAGGGACGATGGGGCGAAGCGACTTCGGTTCTTCAGAGTGCGCTTCTGTCGGCGAGGACCGCGGGCGACGCGGGTCGGGCAAAGAGGATCGCGGAGGTCTGGGCGAAGGTCCAAGAGACGAACCCTGCTTCACGGGCGAACCCGGGACCATACGCGCAGTAGGCCAACGGCGCCGTCGAAGAACAGAGACCACGAAATCCTCTCGCCTCCGCGGATCCGCGGTACTAACCTTGGACGCATGAGCACAGGGGATACGACCAGAACAGCGATCCCTTCTTCACCGGACAGTCCGACTGGTACGTCCTCGAGCATTGTGTCGCCCACGATACCGGCGAAGGGGATGGCCACGGTATCTACCTGAGCAACGGTAGCGACTGGAACATCGTGCGCTACAACGAGACGTACAACACCGTGTCCTCGGATTTCCAGATCAATGCCGATCCCTTCCTCGGTTGTGAAGGCGAGGGTATCGACTTCGATGACCCGGAGTGCGACGCCGTAGCGGGCACGAGTGCCACCGGTGGCCGTGGCGTGTCGGACTACATGCTGGTCGAAGGCAACTTCTTCCACCACAGTCTTGCACAAGGGCCCAATTTCACTTCGGTTCGCAACAGCGTCGTGCGCAACAACATCATCGCGTTTCCGGCACGCCACGGCATCAGCTTCTGGCAAGAGACGGACAACCCTCGGCTCGGCTCCAGCCACAACGTGATCGCTCACAACCTCCTGGTGACGTCGGTCGACAACCGCCAGGTGATCGGCTTCACCAACAACTCGACCGACAACCAGTTCGAGAACAACGTCATCGTGGCACTCGGCATCGACGGCAGCACGGCTGGACCAAACGACCGCGGACAGCTGCTCGCAACCGATGCCACGACCGTAGCCGCCAATGCGTTCGTGCACAACGCGTGGATTTCCGGGTTCTTCGGCTCCGACGATAATGCCGACCCGTACAGCCCCAACGACACCGAGCTCCGGGAAACCGACTTCGACCCGGCGTGGTTCGCCGATTTCCCCACGTCGCTCGGCCACGACCCGGCAGCGCTCAAGCCGAGTGCCTCGGCGCCGTGGCTCGACCTCGGCGACCTGCTGAGCGAAGTGCCGACCGACCTGGAAGGCACCGAACGAACGCAGCCGACGGACCTCGGTCCCTACGAGCGCTGAGACGGCTGCCGGGGGGCGGTCCCGCCTCGTCCGCCGACTCGGACTTCAGGGTGGCTCCGGGTCGTCGGCCCCCCGGATCGCCAAGCATTTCGCCGCGATCGGAGCGTTCTGGCGCGTCGGAACCAAACACGGGCGGAGCAGCCAACACCGGGGCGCAACGGACCGATCGCAAACGCCGGGCGACTTGCCGTATCCTCTGGCCATGGCCAAGAAGGCAATCAGGGTTTTCGTCTGGCAAACCGGCATCGGCGTCTGGCTCGCTACCCATGCGCTCGGCTGCAGCGGAGAGGAGCACGCGCGCCAAATAGCGGACCTGCAGAAGAAGTCCGATGACCGGGTGGCACAAGTCGAGCGAAAGTACAAGGAGCAGGTCGCCAACCTGGAGAAGCAAGTTGCGAGCCTGAGGCTCGAAGTGACCGACGCCGCCGCCAAGGCGAAGTCCGAGGCCGAAGACGCTATTGCCAAGGCCGCCGCCAGTGTCGAGGATGCGGAGAAGGAGGCCGCGACAGCGCTGGGAAAGGCGCGCGACGCCTACCGGCGCGAGGCTCAGACGAAGTACGCGAACCTCAACAACGAGTTGAAGGCGGTCACGGCCAAGGCGCGAAAGGTCCCGGCCAAATCCAAGGCAGCCTACGACAAGGCAATCCAGGCCGTCTTGAAGCTGCAAAAGGATATCAACAAGGACCTCGCAGCCTACCAGGAGGTGACGCTCGATACGCTGGGCAAGACCAAAGCGAAGGTCGATGTCGATCTTGCCAAGTACAAGATGGCGATCAACAAGGCGAAGGCGAAGCTCCCGAGGTAGGCTGCCGGCGTCGGTGAGCACTGCTGGCGTTCTCACGCGGCGCCGATGCTGTGGGTATCCCCACTCCGGAGAATGGAACGATTCCGCGCAGTTGCGACCGCATGGGTACGCGCGCGCCAGATCCTTGACAAGGACAAGTCGCGATCCAGGAGGATTCCCTCGCCTCTGGAGAACGCGGCGTGAGATCCTCGTCCAGGTTAGCGTGGCCGTTGCATTGACGCGGTCCGATCTGGTACAACCAAGGGCGCTGCTCGACCGGCGGCAACGAACATCCAAGAGGATGAACTCCAATGGCCAACATCGCTGTCATCTACTGCAAGAGAATCAAGGATCACTCCTGCATCGCGTGCGCGAAGTGTTACAAAGGCATGGCCGAGAAGAACGGAGAGTTCGCGCAGCACGACACCATCGAGCTCGTGGCCATGACCGATTGTGGCGACTGTCCGGGCCTCACGGTCCCACGGGTCAAGCTGCTCTCCGAGGTGACGAACAACCTCAAGCGCCCGATCGACGTGATCCATTTCGGAACGTGCGTCAAGCTCGCGATGGAAACGGCCCAATGCCCTATCGACTGGGACGAGCTCAAGATCACGTTGGAGAAGAAGTTCGGCGTTCGAGTCGTTCTGGGGACGCATAGCTACTGAGCGACTCGGAGAGGGGCGCGTGATGAAGCTCGCTCCACGTCGGTGCACCGTTCGACGGGCCGTCGCTTTCCGCCAGACTGAAGGCAACGGCATGATGCGGTCGCTGCTTCGACCTCCGGCTGCGATGCTGGCTGCGCTCGGCGTCGCGTGTATGCCGCCTTCGACGCAGGCAGTGCGCGCCCCGGCGCGACCTCCAACGCCGGTGGCTTCGCCCCCTGCGCGGGGCGGCTCGCGGACGGCCGAAGCTGCGCCCCCGCAACGGCAGCAGACGGCGGCATCGGCGTTTCGAAACGGGGAAGCGACCGACCCAGCACGCTGCGAAGGAGGCGAGCGGTCCGGCGCCGCGTTGGAGCAGGCGGGTCTGGTCGTCGAGCAGGTGGCGCGGGCTCTGCCCGGTCGCACCGAATCGAACACGGAGTGCAGCGAGCTCGATGCTCTGGGGCTGAGCGCGCATCCCGGCGCCCGTCCGGTGGTGGTTCGCTGGCGAAAGCCGGGATCAAAGGCAGCCGTGGTGAGCTACTGGTTCGTCCCATGGCAGCCCCTCCAAGCCGAGGAGCGTCGGGATGCCCCAACGCTCGGACCGCAGTTGCTGACGGTGACCGAGCTTGCGCTCGTTTTCGGTCCTGTATGGGAAGGCAACGACGAGGCCGCGCTCACACGGGCCATCGAGCAGGCCGTCGAGACTGCACTGAACGTCGCCGCGCTAGAGAAGGAGCTCCCGCCCGACTTCGCAGTCCCCCTCCCGGAGTCGCTGCGTCTGCTCGACTGCAAGAGCTTTGCGCACTACGTAACACTGGCAGTAGCCGTGCCAGGCTCTCGGATGCCGCCCGATGCCGCTCTGCAGCGCATCGCCCCCGACCGCATGATTCGCGTGATCCTGACGCCGGACATCGGTCCGCGCACGACTCGATGGCTGGCTCCCGTCGGAAGGGCAGCCGAGTCCGCTGCGGTCCATCCGCGCGACGCGTCGCGCAGCCCACGGTGACGTGTCCACCCAGCCAAAGACTCCTGTCCGCTCGTCCAAGAGCTCAGTCTTCGGTCTTCGTAACTGCAGGTAGCCAGAGTGCCAGCATGATTGTCGCGATTCTAGAAACCTTGAAGAGCGAGATGCACTACGTTTGAATCAAGTTGTGACAGTTTGACAAATGGGGCCCCACGCGCAGCGTGGGGCGCACCCCGCCTGACGGGGTGCGATGGGCCCCGTGTTCGCTCGAGCGGCAGCGAGAGCGGCAACATGGGGAAGCGGGAGAGGGGCCCCAGTCGACTGGGCGGAGGGGCTGCGCCAGCCCCTCCCAGGGAACTCCTCCAAAGGATGAGCGTCGGAGACCCCTTCAGAACAAAGCAGATGCTCGGCCTGACCTCACATGCCTCGTCGGGCTGAGGCGCAGCCTCGTTAGCACTACTGCCGGAATCTTTGCCGCGAGGACGCCCGCCGATCTCGGCTTCTGGCTGCGTTTCGCTGCGCTTCCGGGGACCCCAGA
>JAFGIS010000441.1 GCA_016929495.1 Polyangiaceae bacterium
GAGTCTGCGCGAAGCCTCCCCGAGTCGGGCTGAACCGACCCGGCGCGTGCGCAAGGGCGGCCCGAGCGCGCAGGGGTCTTCCCGGAGACCGGAAACGCGGGGCGCGAGCTGGGTGCGTCGCTCGCGCGCTTCGAGATCCGTGACGAGTCGTGCGTGGGGATGAGCCGGCCGTGTCGCGTCGCCTTGCTCGACGACGGGGGCGCCGCAGTCAGGATCAGCCCCACCGTAGCGGTCTGGGCCGAATGGCAACTGGAGCGATCGCCGGGCGCGTGCGCGAAGGATCCAGGATCCGTCGGAACCCGTGGCAACACGCCAGGCTGGAACCGCCGATTCTGGGCTGGATTGCGAAGCTGACTTGCGCCACCGGACGGCCGTGCGATACGAACGGATGAGTCTATGACGCTCGAGACGGCGCCGTCCCGCAAGTTGCTCAACGTGCCGAAGGTCGGCCCGGACCACTACGCCCGCAATTTCATCCGTCAGGCCGTGTGCGAGCTCCGGTTCCCCACCCATGCTGGAGCTTGAGCATGAGGCGCCAGTAGCGTTCTCCAAAGCCGTGCGCAAGGAATACCCGACCTACGAACTGCTGAGGGACGTGAAGCTCAATCCTGGCAGTGTCGCGCAGACGCACGCCCACGCCTTTCGATCCAGGGGGCGGCGGTGGACCGTTACGGTCCGCGCTGCGGCTGTCTCTCTCGAGACATCAGACTACGACTCGTACGGAGAGTCCGCCCAGCGCGTCGACTACGTGTTGAAGGCAGCCGAGCGAACGATCGATACCGACTTCTTCACGCGCGTGGGGCTCCGCTACATCAACACCGTGCCTTTCAGGCTCGGAGAGATCGGAGAGTGGGTCAACCCCGCATTGGTCGGGCCACTGGCGGAGGGTGTTTTTGGTTCTGTCGATGAGCACTGGCAGAGAGTAGCTGGCGTGACGGATGTGGGCGGCTACACTTTCCAGCACGGACTTGCATTGCGCCCCGACTCTTCCGAGCGTGACTACGTCCTCGACTTCTACAAGCAGGACGTACCGGTTGCGGCGGCACTCGACGTGGTGAACGAACTGCATGCGCTCGAGTTCTCCATGTTCTGTTGGTCACTCGGCGACGCGGCCCGGAGACACCTCGGGCCTTCGACTTCGCAGTAGGGACAGATATGTTGGTCCACAACCTCGATCTGGATCAAACGGCACTGATGGACAGGCCCTATGATGAACGGCGTGGACGGGAGGAGACCGTTGCGGAGGAGCGACCCAATCCACGACTGATACTCGACGCAACTCTCTTCGTTGGATACAGCGCAGGCGTACCGGCGTTTCGCAAGGTCGAAGACACGACCCCCACGTCGACCGAGCTGGCAACTGGACAGCCGGAAACCGAGCCTCCCGGTGAGGCTGTGCAGCTCGAGGACGAGGCGTCGCGGGCTTGCGATGCTCGCGTTGCTCTATTGGCTCGCAGCCTGGAAGGCTCACTCTCGGCCGAGGACAGCGCGCGCCTGCAGATTCTTACGCAGCGACTGCGAAGACTCGTGCCGCGCGTCACGGGGGAGGATCTCGAGCAACTTTCCCAGGCTTGTAGGGTATCTTTGTCGTTGTCCATCGTTGAAGCTCCGTCAGCCACCTAATCCCCGGTGTGGCCTGTACGATTGCGTATCAAGCGGACGTCCGCCGGACGTCCTTGCGCAACGAGGGTCGTTCGGTGCCCCCGAACCGCCGAGCTCGGCCGGGACATGTGCGGGCCCACCCTGAAGCCCCCCTGGAGCCCTGGCCCGCCCACAACGGTTGGGGCGCCGTGCGAGAGGCGGGCCAAGGAACCCTCGCCGCAAGGCGGCTAGCCTGCGCAACCCACTCTGAGCCAAGTTGCGCGGAGCGCGCATGTGGGGCTACTATCCTAGCCGACATGCTGTGCGAGACCGCCGAGCAGGCCCGCTCGATATCGGACGGTTCGTTCGGGAGCTTCCGCTGGGAGAGCGAGCTGGTGTCCATGGTCGAGAAGAGCTGGAGCCCGTGGCCAGGCGCGGGACGCTCGACCTGGCTCACCCTTAGGGAGGTCCGGGCCGGCACCGTGTTGGCAGACGTGGTGTTCATCCGACGGCAGGTACGTCACTGGCCGCGGGTTCCTGAGAGTCTCAGCCCGACCGAGGCCGTGTGCTTGTCATGGCTACGCACCAGACCGAGCACCCAGATTGACTGGCTCGAGCGACTGTGCGGACTGCAAGCAGGTGCGTTGCGGCACGGCGCGCTGATCCGCTTGAGGGAACATGGCGTGATCGAGTTCGGAAGAGCGGGGAGAGTCACGCTGAAACGTGACTGCTCGGCGGCAATCCAGATCGTCGCGGTCGAGGCTAAACTGTCCAACTGGAAGAAGGCCCTATCGCAGGCCCGAACGAACAGGTCGTTTGCCGACCGAAGCTACGTCGCGCTCCCCTTCTCGCGCAGATCGCTGCTGCCCAGGCTCGAAGGCGCCTTCCGCGACTCCGGAGTGGGCCTGTTCTTCGTCGCCCGCGACGCGTGCCACGAAGCCCTGCCGGCTTCGTCGCCCGCGCGCCACACATGGCGTCGGGAGTACGTGTATTCCGCTGCATACGCGAGCTTGAAGTCGAGATGAGCCTCACAGCACAGCAGCTTGACGAGAGCCTGCCGAAGAAATGGGAAGTCCACTCGGCATTGGGGGCGGGAGGCCAGGGAACGGTCTTCAAGGGCACGGTCGATGGCGCCACTGCTGCGCTCAAGGTCTTTCACGACGCCGAGGATACGAAGCGAGTCGCACGGGAGGTCGAAGCGCTCAGGAAGCTTCAGTGCCCGCACGTGGTGAGGATGCTTGGGTTCTGCACCGTCACCATCGCCGGACGTTTGTGTCAGGTGGTCGCTTACGAGTACCTCGATGGTGGTGACCTTACGCGATACCTGGGCGACGATCGAGGACTCCTCACAGCAGCTGTGCTCGGAAGGATTGCGCGTGACATGTGCAAGGCGCTGGACGCGCTGTGGTCGCTCAACATCGTTCATCGAGACGTGAAGCCCGCGAACATCGTGGAAGCCTCCGACGGACGTTACGTGCTGGTGGATCTCGCGTTTGCTCGGCACCTCGACCAAAGCTCGCTGACCGAAACGGGCTGGACAGTTGGCACCCGGGGCTACATGTCACCAGAACACCAGCGCGCGTGGAAGAACCTGACGGTGGATGCAGACGTCTACTCGCTCGGGGTGACCCTACACGAACTCGCGACCAGGGCACTTCCGAACGGCACGCAAGACGCGATCAGGGCACATCTCAAACGGCAGCGGGCTGACCTCGGGGAACTCGCCGACCTGATCGCTGAGATGCTCGCCCCTGTGCCGTACAACCGCCCGCAGATTGAATTCCTGTTGGAGCGCCTGGCCCAGTTCGAGGGGACCGACTGATGTTCCTGCTCAACTTCGGACCCTCGTCACCGAACGCCGTATTCCGGGACGTGGCGGCGTCAACCGACGGACGACTCGGCGCGTGCCTTCTCGCGTCCGGATTTGACTCCGGGCAGCTCATCCGCAAAGAGCTTCCTGAGGCAAGCCCGCTACTCTTCGACCCTCAACTGTACCTTGCCGGCCTCCCTGCTTCCGCAGACGATTGTCGCGTTTGGCGCCTCGCGTCACACCCTTGGTTCGGGGTCGAGAACGTGACGTCCTTCCAAAGTGATGAGCAACGCAAGCGGGAGTGGGAGGAAGACGTCAAGGCCGCGGCGTTGACGAGTTGGGCTTCTCGACCACCAACTCCGCTCTCCGACCATTCGGAAGCAGCGATCCGAGCCCAAATGCAGATCGGATGCACAATGGTCATCCTCCCGAGCCCGCTACTCACCGCCCGGGAGGAGGAGGCAGCGCCTGCGGTGGAGTGGACACGCGCAGGCGTGGCGGCTGCGAGGAAACACGGCTGCAGCCTTCCTTTGCTCGCCACGGTCGCTCTCGACGAGCGGGTGCTCAACGAAGCGGCTTTTGCACCGCTTGGATACCTCGACGCGGTAGTGTCCCAGATCAGCGCCTGCCGCGGAATCCACGGCGTCTACGTGGTGATTGCGCAGACAGGTGACCCCGGACATCCGTTCAAGACGGGTGAACTCGTGCATAGGGCATACGCATCCCTGTGCCGACGCTTTCGCGAAGCGCGGCGAATCGAGACGGTCTTCCCCAACTTCTGTGACATTGGCGGCTTCGTTTGCGTTGCTCGCGGGGCCACTGGATTCGCCACCGGCAACTTCCAATCAACTCGGCGTCTGATGCTGTCCGGAGGGGCCGATGGCCGACCCTACCTGTACTACTACGCGCACTCCGCGGCCACCGAGTTCAGGCCCGAAGAGGATCTGGACCCGATCGCTGAGGCCGGGCTTTTCGAGAGGATTGCCGATCCAACCCCATACGCAGCCGCGCTCGTGACCGCGCTAAGGACCACCAGGAGCGCCGCAGGACAGCAGCCGTGGCTCATGACCATTAACAACGTTGGCACGGCGCAGCGCCATCAACTCTATCGCATGTGCCTCAGTACGCACGGTGTGTTGAGCTCCTCCGCCGAGAACCGGTACGCGGTGGTTGAGCAATGGGCCTCGACGGCGGTGACTCTGCAGTCGGGACTACTCGCAAAGGTCGATCCGCAGAAGACCAGATACACCGCGCCCGTCGACGCCCTACTGAGGGCACTACGTGCCGCGTAGCGACGCTCGTCAGGGACCTCGTTCAGGCACTTCGTCGCCCGGAAGCACGAAACCTCTGGAGCCGCCACGGGGATTGCCAAGGGATGGTGGAGGCGTCAGAAAACGCCCGTCGAGTACTGTTGTTCCCGCAATCCCGGGCTCGCGCGTTGGCCCCTCCCTCCGCGCCCCCCACGCTCTCCATCCTGACCTACTGGCCCGAGTCCTAGAAGAACTGGCTCAAATACCGAACCACGGAGCCGGATCGAGCAGCTCCGAGCCGGCCCGGATCTCGAAGTACATCATCGGGCCATCGCCTCGGTCGCCGACGGTTCCGATCCGCGCCAGACTCGACAGCTCGTCGCCGACGGACACCGAGATGGCTTCCAGATTCGCGCTCACGGTGAAGTAGCCGCCACCGTGGTCGATGATCACGGTCTTGCCGTAGTCCGCGTAGCGGTCGGCATAGGCGACGCGCCCGGCGTACACGCAGCGCACGGGCGAGCCGCGCTCCACCCGCATCTCCAGCCCGGTTCCGCCCGCGCCGCGTCGGCGGACGGTGGCGATCTCGGCGCGGCCCGGGATCGGGAAGGGCAGGCGTCCCTTGAGGCTCGCGAAGGTGCCGGCCACGTCCGAGGGGTCGCTCGGTCCCACGCCTGCCCCGTACACGGCCGTGTGCGCGCTGCCCAGAAACGCTCGTTCGAACGCAAGGGCGCGGTCGTGCGCCTGGAGCATGGCCGAGCGAGCTTGCAGCACCAGATCCCGCTGTGCCTCGAGCGATGTTCGAGACCGTCTGAGCTCGTCGAGCTTGGCACTGATCTGCGTGTGTCGCTGGACGGCATAGCGCTCTCGCGACGTGTCTCGAGCCAGAAGCTGGCGCAGCCGTTCGACCCGCGCCGCCCAGTCAGCCAGAAGCGCCACGCCGCCGCCCAACGGCAACAGTCCGGCGCGAGTGGCCTTGACGTAAGCGCGACCGCACAGGAGGCGACGCGCCTCGGCTTGCTTGATCTGCTGTGACAGCCGACTGCGCTCGCTCTGCAGCCGCCGTTCGTTGCGATCGAGCTCGGCCAACACACTGCCCAGCTCGGCCGGGTCGGTGGAAAGCGGCGCCGAAGCTGCTGGCCCGCTCGACGCGTCCGCCAGCGCGCTCGTGAGGTCGGCCACGTCGTCCCCCGTCGACGCTGCCCGCACGCTGTGGGGTGTCCCCGCGGCCACGACCAACGAAGCCAGGCATATGACCGAGCCTGCTCTCACGTGCGCCCTAGACAACGAGCAGCTTCCTCAGGCTGCCAAAGGCAGCAACGGCTCCCAGACCGCCCCCGATGACCACGAGGATCAGCGACATCCAGAAGGGTAGGAAGGTGGGGCTCATGCCGAGCATGGCGCCCAGCTGGGCGTCGAAGTGCCCCAGTACGATGCCGTACAGCACGCCCACCACGATCACCGCCAGCAGCGCGCCGGCTGCTCCTTGGGCAGCCCCCTCGACGAGGAACGGCTGGCGGACGTAGCTATCCGTGGCACCCACGAGCTTGAGGACTTCGACCTCCACCCGTCGACGCTGAAGCGCGAGCCGGATGGTCGAGGAGACGACGCTGGCGACCGCCGCCAGCACCACGATGGCCAGCAGCAATGCTGCGGTGACACCTCCGGCCAGGAGCTTTCCCAGGCGCTCGGTCCAGCTTCCGTAGGTTTCGACGTTCTCGACGGCTGGCAAGGTCTCGAGCTGTGATTGGATGGCTTCGATGCGCTCGAGGGGAAGGTCGCGGGCCAAGTCGATTTCCAGCGATGACGGGAAGGCTCGGTCCGGCAGCTGGTCGAGCACGGGGTCGGAGCTGCGGCCCTGCAGCTGTTTGCGCGCCTCGATGCTCGGCACGTATCGAACGCGCGTGACCCCGGGGGTCTGCTCGAGTGCGTGCGCGAGCTCGGCAGCCGCTTCACGCGAGGCCGAGGGGACCAGATACACCGAGGCTCGGCCAAGCGTTCCCCAGCGCTGGTAGAGCTCGTGCGCATTGACGACGACCAGCAAGGCTGCTGCGAGACACACGAACGCGACCGCGACCGAGAAGACGCTCAGCAGATAGAGTCTCCAGTCGCTCTTGCTTCCACGCCACGCTCGCTGAAATGGGTTCATGCGCTCTCCTAGGCGACGGTGCGCAGTCCGCTCGGCTGGTCCAGCCCGTTGGGGACATCGTAGGCGCGGCCCTCGTCGAGGACGACCACCCGCCGGGGACGCACGTCGAGCAGAGAACGATCGTGTGTGGCGAAGAGGACCGTGACGCCCGTTTCGTGGATATCCTCGAACAGGCCGAGGATATCGAGAGCGAGCTGCGGGTCGAGGTTGCCGGTGGGCTCGTCCGCCAACACCAAGGCGGGTTCGCCCACGATGGCCCGCGCCACCGTCACGCGTTGCTGCTCGCCGCCGGACAGATTGCTGGCTCGCTCCTCTCCTCTGCCGCCGAGCCCGACCCGTTCCAGAACCTCGCCCACGCGCCGCCGGATGAGCCGCTGCGGCAGCCCGAGCACCTCCAGCGGCACCGCGACGTTCTCGATCACGCTCCAGTTGAGAACCAGCCTGAAATCCTGGAAGACGACACCCACGTTGCGCCGCAGGTAAGGAATCGAATCGGCTCGGAGCCGGCCGATTTCGCGCCCCATGAACAGGATCCGGCCCGAGTCCACGCTCTCGGACGCGTACAGTAGCCGGAGCAACGTGCTCTTGCCCGCGCCGGAAGGGCCGGTGATGAAGACGAACTCCCCTCGCTCCACCGTGAGACAGAAGCCCCGAAGCACGGGCAGGTCGGTCCGGAAAGCCTTGTGTGCGTCCTCGAACACGATGATCGGGCGGTTGGCTGCCGCCGGATCGAATCGATTGCCGGTTCGCAGCGCAGGCCGGAACGCCCGGCTTCTGGCTCCAGCATCCATAGCAGGCCAGGTAGCAGCCGCCGTTTGCCCGGAACAAGTTTTGTGTGAGCGTGGAGCCCGCGCGTGCGTGGGCAAGTTTTCGGTGGCAGGTTTGACCGGCGCTCTCGACCGTTTTCGCGGCGTTCCGTACGACGCAACGCTGCTATAGTGCCCTGTCTCCAAGACAGGGCACCTAGGTGGAAAAGCGTCTCCTGGCTCAGACGGGGGGCATTCGTCGCAGGATTCGACGGCTTCGCCCCGTTCGAGGCCGTCGAATTCTGCGACGAATCACCGAGACAGGGCCATAGGAGTGGCACCGTGAATATCGCGTTCTTCGGACTTCCGCTCGCTGCGCTGGCTCTGGGCCACGATGGCCACGACGTTTCCTTGGCCGCCCTGTCTCCGGTCGAGGCTCCGGGGCGAAGGCGCCTCGGGCGGCTGCTCGCTCGCGAGCGCGTCGTGGACGCTCTGGAGCACTCGAACGCGCAGCTCGGACGACTCGTCGAGGACCGGCTGGCGGCGTCTCGACCGGACCTGGTGGTCTGTTGGTTCTGGACTCGGCGGCTGCCGGACCAGTGGCTCGCGCGGGCCCGGCTCGGCGGCGTCGGCGTGCACCCCTCCCTGTTGCCGCGACACCGTGGGCCAGACCCGTTCTTCTGGACCATCGACTCGGGCGACGCCCAGGCAGGCATCAGCGTCTACCAGCTGGACGCACAGTACGATACGGGCCCGATTCTTTGGCAGGAGGCACTTGTTGTGGGCCGACGCAATGCATGGCAGCTGGCGCGCGCGCTGGATCGTCCAGGTCTGGCCGCTTTGCGCCATGTCGTCGGGTGTCTGGCAACGGGCCGAGGCCTGATGGCGCGCCCACAGGCGACCGAGCTCGCCACCTGGGCTCGGCGCCCCGAAGGCCAGGACCTTCAGGTCGAGTGGACCTGGAGCACCGAGCGCGTGCTGCGGCGGATAAGGGCCCTCTCTCCGGTGCCGGGACTCGCTCTGGAGCTGCGCGGCTTTCGGTTCTTCGTTCTGGGGGCCGAACGACGGGACCTGACCGTGCGAGCGCTCGAACCTGGCGAAGCCACGGTCGGGACCGAGGTGACTGTCCGGACCGGCGATGGGGCGATTGCCCTGACCCGTGTCCTGATTGACGAGGAGGGGGCGGACGCGCAGCCCCGACACGTCGACGGCCGGCAGCTGGCCGAGATCGTCCGCGGAGCCGAACGGTCTCCGGGGACCGTCACCCCGGGCGCCTGAGGTCCCAGGGCCCGGCGGGCTCCGGGTCGGTGGGTGTGGGCCAGGACTCGGCGCAGGCCTCGGTCCGGACGGCAGCGGTGCACTGGCTGGGGTTTGCGACGTGAAATGGTAGACTGCCTTTCCCGTGGAGGAACATGCATGAACGACCCCGCGATTGCGGCCCGGCGTGCCCGCGAGAAGCTGGCCCAGGGCCTTCAGGCGCTGCAGAGCGCCAGCGTGCCGCCTGAACTCATCGATGCAGCCGATCCAGTCGCCGAGGCAATGAGCGCGCTGTGGGGAATCGAGTCGTCGGGCGGCGCACGATTGGCCGAAGCCGGTCCGCTCGCGCTCGATGCGGCTCGGCGAGCTCTTGCCCGACTGCAGACCTATGCTCAGACCGATCCCGCGGTCGAACGTGCCCTGGACGCGGTGGCCGAGTCACTGAGCCTCATTTTCGCCGTGCTGCGTGAGGCGCCCGTCCAAGCGGCTGCTGGGCCAACCCCCGCGCAGGCGCCACAACCGCCTGCCCCTCCGCCCGCCACCTTGGAGGGACGGCCTTCGTCTCCGCCGGGGCTCGGGGTTCCGCAGAACGTCGCCATGGTTTCCTCCAGTGCGCCGCGTCCGGGCGCGCACGCGGCTCCGATGCCTGCTAGAGCACAGCCGGCCCCCGCCCCGCGTGCTCCTGCCTTTGCTCCGACCGCTCTGGCGCAGCCACCCGGTCCGGTCGAAGCCCCACGCCACATGGCAGAGCCTGCCTTTGCTCCGACCGCTCTGGCGCAGCCATCCGGTCCGGTCGAAGCCCCACGCCAGATGGCAGGGCCTCCGCGTGAGGCTAGAGCTGCAGTTGCGGCCGCGCCGCCCGCATGGGCTGCAGAGCTCGCACCGGTCGCATCGGCGAGTCCTGCCCAGGATCGAGCAGGCCGCACCGGCGGCCCTGTGATCCGGGTCGAGGCGGACTTGGGCGCCCACAGCTCGAGTAACTTCTACAAGGGTCTGAGCGGACATGACGTGATCGATTCGGGCGGCATCTTCGTGGCCACCTACCAGGTTCCGGCTCTGGGCCAGGCGGTGCTGCTCAGGGTGTCGCTGCCCGGCGGGTACGAGTTCGAGGCGCGCGGCATAGTGCGCTGGACCCGTGACGCGGGAGCCGCGAGCGCCGATGCGCCGCCCGGGTTCGGTGCACAGCTCACCGACATCTCTCCCGAGGGCCGCCAGCTCGTGTACCGCTACGTGCGCAATCGCGAACCGTTGTTCCACGACGACTTGTGACACGGTGCACGCCCCTGCCGTGAAGTGCGCCACCTGCCCGTGGCGGCCCGGAACAGGGACGACCTTCTGCCTTGATGTCCGCCTCGGGGCTCTGACGCTGGCCGTCTTGCTCTGGTCGCTTGCGGCTGTGTCTCCTGCCTGGGCCGCCGCTCGAACGGATCCGTATCTACGCTGGTACACGCTCGTCACCCCGCATTTTCGCTTGCACTATCACAGTGGTCTGGAGGAGATCGCCCAAAGCGCCGCGTCGGCTGCCGAGTGGTCGTACGAACGGATCACGCGCGACTTGGGCTGGCGTCCTCCGGAAATCACGGAGGTCTTGCTCACGGACGATACCGACGCCGCGAACGGATCGGCGCGAGTGTTGCCGTACAGTCTGGTGCGTCTGTACGTGACGGCGCCGGACGACATGTCGGCTCTGCAGGGATACCACGACTGGCTCCTCGATCTCGTGACGCACGAGTTCACCCACGTTGCTCATCTCGACAACGTGACGGGCTTGCCGGCGGTCTTGAACGCGATACTGGGCAAGACCGTCGCTCCCAATGCCTTGCAGCCTCCGTGGCTCGTCGAGGGCGTGGCGGTCAACATGGAGAGCGCCTACACCGGCCGCGGCAGGCTGCGCTCGTCGCTCTACGACATGTACCTGCGCGCCGATGTGCTCGAGGGCCGCCTGGCGCGCCTGGACGAAATCGGCAATCCGGTTCGGCGCTGGCCGTCCGGCGAGCTTCCGTACCTGTACGGCAGCGAGTTCGTTCGCTTCATACGCGACGTGTACGGCCCCACGGTGTTCGCCGCCGTGGCGGCCGACTACGGGGATGACGTCATTCCCTGGGCGATCAATCGAGCCGTGCGACGCGTGACCGGCAAGACGTACGTCGAGCTGTATCGTGACTGGCAGGCACACTTGCAGCAGCGCTACGCCGCGCAGGTTTCGGCGATCGTGCGGCGCGGCCGACGCGAGGGAACGCGACTCACGCACGGTGGGAGGGGGGCAAGCACTCCGCGGTTCGTCCCCGAACGGTGCCGGAGCCGCTGGGGCGTCGACGACGCGTTCGTGTTCTATCGCGATGACGGACACACGTTCGCCGGGCTCTATGTCGTTCCCTTCGTTTCGAGGCAGCGGGTGGACGAGACCCGGGCGGTGCTGCTCGCCCGGACCGACGCACCCGCGGCATCCTTCGACCCGGCATGCGGAATCGTTTTCGCTGGCACCGCCCTGTCGCGCCGCAACTACCTGTTCAGCGATCTGCAGTACCTCCCTCCGGGAGCTCGATCGCCGCAGGGCACGGAGCGCTGGAGGCGACGCCTGACCGTGGGCCGACGCGCTCTCATGCCCGACGTGAGCCCCGACGGGCGCTCGGTGGTCTATGTCGCCAACCATGCCGGCACGACGACACTCAGGATCGCGGATCGCTCTCCCGACGGAACGTTGACGCACGAGCGGCTGCTTGCGCCGAGCGGTCGTTTCGAGCAGGTGTACACGCCGCGGTTCTCTCCGGACGGCCGCACCGTGGCCTATGGCGTCTGGACTCGGGATGGATACCGCGATCTGCGCGTGGTCGATGTGCGCACCGGATCGGTGTCGCAGCTGACGCGCGACCGGGCCCTCGACCTGCAGCCCAGCTGGTCACCCGACGGCCGTTTCCTGTTCTTCAGCTCGGATCGAACCGGCGTGCCCAACGTGTACGCCTTCGACTTCTCGACACTCGAGCTCTACCAGGTCACGAACGTGCTGACCGGGGCGTACATGCCGGAGGTGGCTCCCGACGGACGCACGCTGCTCTACGTAGGGTACACGTCGGAGGGATTCGACGTTTACTCTCTCGAGCTCGACCAGCGCCAGTGGCTCGCGGCGCTGCCGTACCGGGACCCGTATCCCGTCGCCGAGGCGGGCCCCGCGCCGCGCCGGTGGCCCGTCCGGCCCTACAACCCGCTGCCCACGTTGCGCCCCTACGCGTACAACGTCGAATACGGCTCGACCACGTACGGACAGGGCGTGCGGGTCTCCGCGCGCGGCAGCGACGCCGTCGGATTGCACCTGCTGCATGGTTCGGTGACCGCGCACACCGAGCTCGGCGGCCCCGAGTTCTCGCTCGACTACACCTATCGGCGGCTTCCGCTCGTTCTGAGTGCCGAGCTCTCTCGGTCAGCGGCGCCCACGACCGGATTCACCTTGGACACCGACACCCATCGGATCACCCAATGGCGTACGGCTGCGTCCACCTGGATCAGCGTGCCGCGGTACTACGCGTACGAATCGCAGAACCTGTGGCTCGGCTACTCGCTCGTGGAGCATCATGCGAGACTGCCGGTGGGTGAGAACGTCGACCCCTACGCGTCCGTGCCGGTCGAACCGGACCGCGGCGTCCTCGGCGAGGTGAATGTCGGCTGGGCCTACTCGAACGCTTCGGGAACCTGGTATGGCATAGGACCCGAGCGTGGCTGGTCCTCGATCGTGGCCCTGGATCTGGCGGACGAGGCCACCGCGAGCGACTCGGCGCTCGTCTCGCTCATGGGCCGCGCCAGAGCCTACGTCCCGATGCCATGGCTCGATCACCACGTGCTGGCGTTGGCCGTCTCTGGGGGCGCATCGGTGGGCGACTTCCCGCGCCAGGGGCGGCTGTTCTACGTCGGTGGATTCATGTCGCAGGACCTGGCGCAAACGTTCGTGAGCAGCGTGCGCCAAGGCGCGTTCGTGCTGAGAGGCTACGCACCCAACGCCTTCGGCGGGACGGAGTACACGCTGCTCAACGCAGAGTACCGCTTCCCGCTGCTCAGCGTGGACCGCGGCGCCAGCACGTTGCCGGTCTTCTTGAGGTTCCTGTCCGGGGCGCTGTTCGCCGACTACGGCGGTGCCTTCGATCGGCTCGACACCGAGCGTCCGCTCGAAAGCTACCACCTGGGACTCGGCGGAGAGCTGCGCGTCGACTGGGTGTTCGCCTTCGGGGCCGAGGCCCTGCTGCGCCTGGGCTACGCCGTCGGAACGGATTCGACCGCGGTCCGTGGGGGTCAGTCTTACTTTGCGGCAGCGGCGGATTTCTAGCGCGTGGGGTCCGCAAGCATCCATTGGGAGCGAGCAGCGACGGCAAGCGCGGTGCGGACGGGCTGGCGACACCGGCGCCGAAACCACCAGGGAAACCGGCGGCCGCCACCCCGCCGAGGTTCCAGATCCACAGAACCGGCCCGTTTCATGGGCCCGCCACCGTGGCACGAGAGCTGCGTTCCTCCCGAGCGCCCCATGCACGGTACACTCCTCTGCGTGGCTCCCGATTTCAAGGCCGCCGTTTCACTCTGCTACCCAGTGCGGACGAGTCCCGAGGCGTGGGCGCTTCCCGAGGGAACCGTGCCCGAATCCGTGCCTCATGATGCCGCTACCGAGCGAATCAAGTCGGTGTTGGTGGCCTGGGCGGCGCGTTCGCCGCGCCCTGTTTGGGTGGCGAGAAACCTGACCGTTCGCTGGCTCGAGGCTCAGCCCTCGATCGGCATTGATCCCGACGTCTGCGTGCTCGAGCCACCACCCGATGCGGTAGAAGCGCTTGCGAGCCTGTGCCTGTGGAAGCCCGGGCACCACCCGCCTCCGGTGTGCATCGAGGTGGTGAGCGCGCATCATCCGCACAAGGACTACGTGGCGATACAGGACCGATACGCAGCCATGGGCACGCAAGAGCTCATCGTGTTCGATCCGCTTCTGGTCGGACCGCATTCGCTAGGCGGGCCCGTCCTGCTGCAGCTATGGCGCCGCAACCCGGTTGGGATGCTCGAGCGAGTTCACTTCGGCAACACCCCCGCGTTTTCTCAGGTTCTCGAAGCGTGGCTCCTGCCCGACCCGGGGCGGCTCGAGTTCGCCGATGATCGAGCAGGCGCGCATCGGTGGCTGACCCTCGAGGGGCAGGAGCGCGCTGAGACCGGCCCCTCCTTTCTTGCCCGCCCTGCTCGCGCTCTGCTACAGGCTAGCCGATGCGGCTGATCGTATCCGTCGCGTTCGCTCTCGGATTGGCGGCCTGTGCGGCTCCGATCGCGCCTTCGACGCGCGTCACCGACGCCGCGCGCGAGCTCAATCTCGCGGCGCGCTTCGGCCGTATGGACATCGCGCTCGGATGGACCGCACAGAACGCGAAGAGTACCTTCGTCGAACGACACGCGGCCTGGGGTGACGCCATACGCGTGCTCGACGTGGAGCTGTCGGGCCTCGCGATGCCCGATTCGCACCAAGCGTGGATGCAGGTCGACTACTCGTGGATGCGCATCGACGAGAGCTCGCTGCGCAAGACGCGCGTAGCACAGCTCTGGCAGGACACAGACGGGTGGCGGCTGGTTCGCGAGCACCGTGTCGCCGGCGACGTCGGCCTGTTCGGAGAGCGAGCACGCGCGAAAGCCGTGCCGCGGCCGGACGTTCACCGCCCTTCACGAACCATCCGCGAGACGCCGTAGAGCGAGCCGGGACTCAGCCCTTTTCACCCTGACCAGCAGCAGGCTGCGCGGTCGTGCTCTTGCTGCGCTTGTCGCGTTGCTTCTTGGCAGCCTGAGCCCTGCGCTGTCTCATCTTCCAGGACTTCCTACGATCGAAACTTCCCATGTTCTGTTGACTCCGCGTGCTCCAGGTTGGGATCGACGCGCGCCCTGCTTAGCGCTTCCCGCTCGCCCCCGCTACTACGACGACGGACAACGGACTCACGGGGCGGGACCTGCGGCGTCGAAAGCTTCCTTCCAGCCCGTGAGACCTAGTGCCGCGTTTCGATGGAGTTGAAGGGCCGGAAGCGACGCCCCCAGCTGGGTGAGGGCATCGCTTCCGGCCCCAAACCCACTCGTCTGACCGCGGCACCTCTTCATTGTTGGTCATCGTTTCAGATGAAACGATGCACTAGCCGCTCGATGCATCCTCGAGGGCGCGTTCCTTGTCCCGCACCTCGAGCCTGTAGCGGCTGTTGACGGTCTCGATATAGAAAACGTCGCGCGCAGCCAGGCGCAGGACGCGCTTGACCGGCGTCGTGACATACTCGTGCATCCCGTCGGAGAACTCGATGACGATCACCGAACCCTTGCGAGGAGCCCTCACGAGCCGTCCACTCACGGCGCGCGAGCCTCGACCGAGTTTCCGAAGCAGGACCTGCACTGTGTCTATCCTAGCAACCCATGGCCCGCGGTCCAAGGCGCCATACCTCATATAACGCTCACTCGGCCGGGATGGTAAGGGACAGCCGGCTGATCCGGCGCCCGGGCTCGCGCCGGTTCTTGCTTCGGGCGGGCTGCTCTTCGGCTCTCGCCGGACTGTTGTCGCCGGACTGTGCCCGGCCACTAAGCCGGTCCCTGGTTCGGCTGTGGGCGGGGCGGCGGCACTTCAGGGCGAGGTCACGCCACGTCGGCCAAGAGCGGCGAAGTGGGCCCGCAGAACGTTGCGAGCGAGCTCGGGCGCCTTGATTTTCCACGAAGGGGTGTTCACCACCAGGGCGGCGATGGTGACCTCGGGAGCATCGGCCGGCGCGAAGCCAACGAACCAGGTGTAGTACCGGTTGGTCTGGTACCGCGTCAGGGTGCCGGTCTTGCCTGCGATGGAGATCCCGGGCAGGAAAGCCACGCCCCTGCTGTCATGGAAGCTCGCGTAGGCGGACCCGTTTTCGGTCGTGGTTCGCATCATCCGCGTAATTTCGGCCGCGGTCTCTGGCTTGATCGCACGGCGCAATACCACCGGCCCGCGGTTGTCCGTCCACAGCGTCTTGTCTCCTTCACGCACGGACGCGACGATACGCGGCTCGAGCGCCACGCCGCCGTTGGCGACGGTCTGGGCGAGCGACGCGGCTGCTAGCGGCGAAAGCGTCGAGTGCCAGAACCCGGCCGCAGAACGCGCGAACTCGAGCGGGTCGTCGGGGATCTCGATACGCGGCGCCTCGTTGGGCACAACGAACGGCAGCGGAGCACCGAAGCCCAGCGCCCCACCCATCGCAGTGAGATCCTCCGGGGTCAGGTGCTTCTGCGCCAGCCGGCCGAAGACTACGTTGAGACTGCGTCCCATGGCCGAGGCCAGCGTGGCGCACCACTTGTCGCGGCTGGCGTCGTCCCTCAGCTCGTCAGCCAAAATCCGGCTCTTCCCGCCGTGATAGCACTGCTCGGTCCGTGCATTGAGGCCCGCCTTCTCGACCAGAGCTGCTCCCGTAACGATCTTGAACACGCTTGCGGCCGGCGGCTCAGCACGGACGTTCACGTCGAAGGCTTTGCCCTCGTTCACATGGCTCGCGTAGGCAAGGAGCCTCCCCGACTTGACCTCCATCATGACCAGTCCGCCCTCTGGGACATGATAGCGCTGCATCTGCGCCTGCGCGGCGCGCTGCACGACAGGGTCCAAGGTCAATTCCGCGATCTTGCCGTCTGGCAGGGGAGCCAGAACCCGGCGCGGCCGGAGGTCCAGCCGAGTGAGATCGAGGTCCTTGAGCTCCGGCACCACGGAGCGGGCCGGTTTTGTTCGTGGTTGAAGCTTCTGAAGTGGCTCCTGCAGGTCGATGCTGCCTCGGACCACGGGCACGAGTGCCAGAATGAGTCCTACGGCGGCTCCAAGCCCTGCCCATGCGCTCCAGCGGGCCATCAGGGGCAGTTAACGGGCAGCACTCGAAGCGGCCAAGAAATGGGCAGGGTCGATGAGCAGGGCCGAGCCAGGGCCCGAAGACCCGCCGAACTCCGGCTCGCGCCGGGTGAAGGAGCGAGGGGTGCAGAACCGGCCCCGACGATCTATCCTCCTGGCAAACTCGGATCACTGGGCCCGGGCCTGGACAGGAAGAACTTGGACCATTCTGGGTTGTCGTCCCCTGAACAGCTGACGCGAGCCGTACTCGAGGTCGAGAATACGTCGGTTCTGCTTGCCATGGCCGGTCCGCAATGCCGGCTGCTTGCGGAGGTAGGCAAGCACAGCGGCACCGAGGTCAACTTGCGGGGGAACACGATCCACTTGAGCGGCGCCGAGAGCGCGGTGGCGCTCGCACGCAGGTTCCTGGCCGACGCCGTGGAGCTCGTGGCCAAGGGGCATGCGCTGCACGAGAACGACGTGGCTCGCTGCCTGCGCGAGCTCAGGAACGACATCAGCGCCTCTTTGATCGAGCTGCTCGATGAGGTCATCGTCGTTTCCGCGAAGCGGCGCCCCGTCGTACCCAAGTCGCCCGCGCAGAAGGACTACATCTCCGCGATCCGCCGCCATGACCTGACCTTCGGCATCGGGCCCGCGGGCACGGGCAAGACGTACTTGGCCATGGCGATGGCCGCGAGTCTCTTGGTGCACAAGCGGGTCAAACGCATCGTCCTCACGCGCCCTGCAGTGGAGGCCGGGGAGAAGCTCGGCTTCTTGCCCGGAGACCTGGCCGAGAAGGTCAATCCGTACCTCCGACCGCTCTACGACGCCCTGCACGACATGATGGACTTCGACAGAGTCGAGCAGCTGCGCGAACGAGGACAGATCGAGGTCGCGCCGCTCGCGTTCATGCGCGGCCGCACGCTCAACGATTCGTTCGTGATCCTGGACGAGGCGCAAAACGCCACGAGCGAGCAGATGCGCATGTTTCTGACGCGCCTGGGCTTCGGCTCCAAGGCCGTCGTTACCGGAGACATCACGCAGACGGATCTCCCGGCAGGGGCGCGCAGCGGACTGCGTGAGGCGCGGGACCTGCTGCGCGGCATTCCTGGCATCTGGTTCCAGGCCTTCACGGACGCGGACGTCGTTCGGCACGAGTTGGTGCAGAAGATCATCGTGGCATACGAGAAGCGCGATGCAGAGGTCGCGGCCGGCGTCCACGTCGCGAGGATGACCGAGAAGAACGGCAGCACGGAGCCGGCGCCGCAACCGAGTCCGGAAGCCGACGTCCCGGCCCGCCTGGGGCGGCGTTGAGCCCTCACACGGGGTGACGGTGGCAGAAGCCTGCGAATCACGAGCGCCGCACGATTGGCTACAGGACCTACGCTGCGGTGCTCGCAGCATGGTGCAACGGCTATCGGAGGTGCTGCAGGAGCTGGCACGGGATGCGCGGCTTTCCGGTAGCCTGGTCGTGCGCGTCCATCCGCTGCTCCTCGCCGTCCGGCGCAGCGCCCATCTGATCCTGTTGATGCCGTCTTCGGCTTGGAGTGCCTGTCGGGGCCTGCTCTTGCCCTTCCGCGATGCGCTCGAGCACGGCACAGCGCAGCTGGTGCTGCTCGGGCCCACGCCAGGGGGCGATCTGCGTGCTGCGCTCGGCCAGGGCCTCGCCGCGCTCCTGTCGGAGCGACCCAGCGCCGACGAGCTCTTCGTGGCGATCCATCGCGGGTTCGAGACCATGGCGCTCGGCGACACGGGCAAGGCCGGACGCCGTACCCTGGAACGCTATCGCTACGAACTCGGAGAGTTGCTCGACATCGCTTGCGCGCTCGCGACGGAGCACGACCCGGACAAGCTGCTCGGCCTCATCCTCGAGAAGGCACGTTTCGTTACCGGCGCCGACGCGGGAAGCATGTACGTCGTCGAGGGACAGGGTAGGACCGGCCTGGCGCCGACGCTCCATTTCAAGCTGAGCCAGAACGACTCGGTGTCCTTCGACTCGCGCGAGTTCACGATGCCTGTCAGCCGGCAAAGCCTCGCTGGCTACGTCGCCCAGGAGTGCAAGACGATCAACATCGCAGATGCTTACAGTCCCGAAGCGGACTCGTTGTTCCGATTCGACCACAGCTTCGATGTCAAGTCCTCCTACCGCACCAAGAGCATGCTTTGCACGCCGCTCGTCTCGAGCCAGGGCGGCGTCATCGGAGTAGTGCAGCTCATCAACAGGAAGCTCGAGCCGAGTCGCAAGCTGCTAGGTGCCGCCGACGTCGACCGCTGGGTGGTGCCCTTCGACGAACGGAGCGAACAGCTCCTCGCTGCGCTGGCAGCCCAGGCGGGCATCGCGCTCGAGAATGCCCTTCTGTACCGCGAGATACGCGACTTGTTCGAAGGATTCGTGCGTGCCTCGGTCGACGCCATAGAGTCTCGCGATCCCACGACCAGCGGACACTCGCGTCGCGTTGCCGCCCTGACACTGGCCCTGGCCAGGAGCCTCCAACGTGCGGACGCGGCGCCGTATCGAGGCGTCCGGTGGAGCCAGGAGGCGCTTCGCGAACTCGAATACGCAGCCCTCCTACATGACTTCGGCAAGATCGGCGTGCGGGAGAATGTGCTGGTCAAGGCCAAGAAGCTCCATCCTCACGAGCTCTCTCGCATACGACAACGCCTGGATTTCGCCGTGCGCACGGCCGAGGCGAATATCCTCGCGCGCAAGCTCGCGCTCGTCACCGGAGGCGCCTCGCCGGACGCCCTCGTCGCGCTCGACGGTGAGCTCGCGCAGGCACGGGCGGAGCTCGACGCTGCGTGGCAGACGGTGCTGGCAGGCAATGAGCCGACCGTTCTGGCCTCGAGCGACTCTGAGCGCATCGTGGCGCTTGGCAGTCGATCCTTCGTGACGCTCGAGGGCACGGCCGAGCCGCTGCTGACTCGCGACGAGGTCGAGTCCCTGTGCGTGGCACGCGGCTCGCTCACGGCCGACGAGTACGAACAGATCCAGAGCCACGTCTCGCATACCGTCCGGTTTCTCTCTCGCATCCCGTGGGGCAAGACCGTTGCTCGGGTGCCGGCGATCGCAGGCGCCCACCACGAGCGGCTCGACGGAACCGGCTATCCCGCAGGGCTTCGCGCCGACGAAATCCCGCTCGGCTCCAAGCTGATTTCGGTCAGCGACATCTTCGATTCCCTTACGGCGAGCGATCGTCCGTACAAGCGTGCGCTGCCCGTCGGCCAGGCGCTCGACATTCTCGGGTTCGAGGTCAAGGCAGGACACATCGACGAGCACTTGGTCAGGGTGTTCGTCAAGGCGCGCGTGTGGGAAGAAATCGAGACGTAGTACCTCGCGTTTGCCGAAGCGACGGTCTTTCGACACCCTCGTCCGGTCGCGGGCGTCGAAAGCTCGATTGAATCGAGGTAGTGGCGGGTGCCGCGCGCGTCCGCGGTGTGCGGGGCCTAGCCCTACCCGCTCGGGCCGGCGTCGGGTACAATGTGGCGGACGGCCCGCACTGGGACGACAACGAGAACCGATGACCAAGAACGTGAGCCCGTTGTGCTGGGCCCCCGCACTCGTTCTCGCTGCAGGGTGTGGGCGCACCGGGCTGATCGAGTCGGAGCGAGGGTCGCTTGCCGACACGGGCGCCGCTGGGGCATTGGCGGGCGCGGGCGGTGCCGACGCGCGTCCAGGCACGGGCGGGGTCGACTCGGCAACCGGCGGGCGCGTCGCGGCGGGCGGCGCCGACGCGCGTCCAGGCACGGGCGGGGTCGACTCGGCAACCGGCGGGCGCGTCGCGGCGGGCGGCTCGACCGAGCCATCCACCACGGGTGGCTCGTCCGGGGACCAGAAAGCCGTCTGCCAGCTCGTCGAGCGCTATCAGGTTCCCTCCGGCGCTGGTGCTGCTGCTGCCGATCCGTTTCCTTCGGATCGGCGCGCCATCGACAGTGGGCTCGACGCGCCGCAGGATGATGCACTGCCGCCCGTGCCAGGACACCATGTGCTGCTGCGGCGCGGCTCTCGAAGCCGGCACAGCCCTGCGCTCGCCACGTCAGGCTCGGTGCTCGGAGTCGCGTTCGTCGAAGGCACCAGGCTCCGCTTCGGCGTGAGCAGCAACCAGGCCCATGAGGCGAGTTCGTTCACGTTCGCGGACATCATCGACGTGGCCACCGCGACGACGCTCGAACCGCTCTTGGCCGGAGATGCACAGGGGTTCTGCCTCGGCTGGATCGTGGACGGCGGCAGCCGTTCGACTCAGGTCCTGAGCGCACGGCTGGACCGTCGAGGACGGATCACGCAGGGTCCGTGGCAGTTGGCGTCGAGTGAGCTGGCCTGTGCAATGAGCTCCAGCGCCGATACGCTGGCCGTGGCGTGCACCGAGGGTCGCGCCCACGAGACCTGGGTAGAACTCTGCCCGCCCGACCAGAATTGCGTGCGTTGTTTCTTGGGCGAATCCAACGACCTCGTGCGTCCCGCCATGGCTTGGGACGGCAGCGCGTTCGACCTGGTGTACCCGAGTAACGAGCCGTTCGCTCTCAGGCTCACGCGCTTCACGGCGTCCGGTGAAGAGATCCTGCCAGCTGTCCCGCTCGCGGGGTTCGAGCTGGACGATACGTACGAGCCCGCCATCGCTTTCGACGGAGACAACCTGGCCGTCGTGTATGGATCCGAGCTTCGAGTGTTCGATCTGGGCGGACGGCTCGTGCAAGGACCGTGGGCTCTGCCGGGCACGGTTACTCGGTCCCAGGTAGTGGGCACTTCTTCTGGCTATGCAGTACTGCACAAGCCCGGCCTCGCCGGGACGGACGCGGGCTTGTCGTGGGTCGGCGAGGGGAGTCTCTCGGGCAGTACGCTGCTCGCGCCGAGCAGAGGTGTCGACTCCTTCTCTGCGAGCGCGACGGCAGCCGTCGTGCGTGCCGATGACGCGGTGTTTACGGTGCACGAGGTGCAAGACGGTGCCGGAGCCGGTTCGAGCCTCGTGCTCGCGCGCTTCGACGAGGTCACAGGCGCGCTGGACCGCGATCCGGAACTGTTGGGGTCGAACTCCGCCGCACTGCAGCCGATCGCGGTTCGTTGCGAAACGAGCGCCTGCTACGTCCTGGCCAACGAACCTTCGGCAGGCGTCGGATATCCGGAGCGTAGCTACGGGATCTGGCGGGTCGAGCGCGCCACGGATGCTGTGACCCCGCCGGCGGCCGAGCTCACCGCACCCGGCCTGGCTGTGGCGGCGCCGGCCGTGAGCACGACCGGGACAGCGACGCTTCTGCTGCGCCCGGGCAGCGCCGTCGGGCCGTATCTGGCGTTGTGGAGCTACGAAGACTCCTTGTCCAAGAGCCCAGGCCCCGAAGGGTCCTATCGGACGGGAGCGTCGCTGTTCTTCGAGGAGGAGGCCCTGCGCGTCTTCTGCGGCGACGCCCAGGACAGCGCGCAGTTGAACGAAACGCTCTATTCGGACGGACGTTTCCAGACGCCATCGGCGGTCGGTGCAGAAGGTGTCCAGGCTCGGTGCGGCGCCGCGTACTACGCCTTCACGAAGGACGACCCGAATACCGCCCAGCGTTGGCGTCCCGACATCGAATCTGCATTCACTCCGGCTTTCGTCGTGACGAGCTCCGCAGCCCTGAACGGTGTGTGCTGCAACGATCGCCTGCTCGCCATACAGGGCTCCGTCGTGTCCTTGGAGGGCGAGTACGTCGCGAGTCCTGACTCGACTAGCCGGGGCTGCGCATCGGCAGGCGACGCGCTGCTGCTGGTAGCGCCGTTGCCCCACGCGAACGGACTGCTCCTCGAGCAGGTGTCGCCGAGTGGGGAGCTGCTGCGTTGGCGGCTGACCGTGCCCGAAGGTGTGCAGGGCCCAGGGCCCAACACCCTCGCTTCCGGCGATGTGGCGATCCCAGAGATACCCTGGGCCCTGAGCTCGGACGGGAGCCAAATCGCGCTCGCGTGGTACGACCCCGAATGGGGTGACGCATTCCTTTCTACATGGCGACTGCCGTGAGTGACGCTGGGGGCGGCTGGACGGCATGGACGGCTCGCGGTTGCAGGGGAGGCCCCCCTGAGGCATACGGAGCAACGAGACTGGATCCGGCATGAACGACTACCGCCCGAGGAAGCGGCCGTGAAGCTCACTCTCCCGACGAACTGGGATGCCGAGCTACTCGACGGAGTCTCGCAGATCCCGGAGGTCACATCGCTGTACGGCAAGCTCGCGTTCGATCTGGTGGGCGGCGGCCGGGCTGGCAGCGCACTGCCGGCAGTACAGTGGGATCACGCAGCCGCGCACATACGGGCGGTCCGCGACCGAGGGCTGTCATTCTGCTATCTGCTCAATGCCCCCTGCCTCGGGAACCTCGAGCAGACACGACAGGGCAAGCTGCAGCTGATGGGATTGGTCGGGCAGCTCGTGGAGATGGGCGTCGACGCGGTCTCGATCGGCAACCTGGGTCTCGTCTCGCTGGTCCGCAGGAACTTCCCGCAGTTGCGCATTCGGGGCAGCGTGCTGAGCTGGCCCACCCATCTCGTGCGCCTGAAGTTCCAGGAGTCGCTCGGAGTCGACCCGCTCGTTCTGCCGTACAGTGAGTTCAGCCGTGACTTCGAGATGCTCCGCCGCATACGCTCCGGGCTCTCTTGTGGCCTTCAACTGTTCGCGAACATCTCCTGCATCTACCACTGCCACTATCTGGCAGAGCACGCGTGCAGCGTGGGTCATGCGTCTCAGGCGAACGCGGCGACGCAGAATGCGTACTCGATGCTCGACTCGTACTTGTGGCGCTGCACGCAGCGCCGCTTGTTGCGCCCCGAGCTGTTTCTGATGAGCCGCTGGATACGCCCCGAGGACATCGGAGCGTACGAGGCGTTGGGCTACGACGAGTTCAAGATCATCGATCGTTCGAGGTCGACATCATGGCTGCTCCGCGCGGCACGCGCCTACGCCGAGCGGCGCTACAACGGAAACCTGCTCGACATCATCTCGCTCGAGATGTTCGGTGACGCCGACGGGTTCCACGAGAGGCTCGAAGAGCAATCCCTGAAACGCGTACGCGCCGCCGGTGCCGAGGAGCGCCGTGTGATGCTCGGCATGTTCAGACTCCGACGGCGTCTCTTTGCCCTGGGCGTCACCATCGACAACGACGCGCTCGGCGACTTCCTCGAAGGTTTTCGCACGATCCGATGCGCCGAGACATTCTGCGAACAGTGCCGCTACTGTCATGGCTACGCTGAACGTGTGGTTCATTTCGACCGTGACGAGGCAGCCCGGCTCGCCGCGGACATCGACGGCCTGCTCCAGGGGTTTCTGACGGCCGCTTGGTAGAAGCCGAGACACACTCGGGCGCACGGCGCCGTTGGTGTCCGCGGCGTGGCCCGTCAGGCCGCCCAGCCCATGGTCGTCTGCAGTGCGGCCCGCACGTGGCGTGCCAGCCGACGACTCACGGGGAGCTCGAGCGCCGAGGCCCGCAACCGCAACGATACCTGGCTGGCACTTCGACGGTAGATCCGCTCCACGTGTGCGAGGTTCACGATGGCCGAGCGATGGGTGCGAACGAACGCCTCACGTGGCAGGTCGCGTTCCCAGTCCTTGATGGGACGGCGCGCGTCGAGGGAGGCCCCGGAGGAGAGCAGCAGCTCGGTGTAGTTGCCTCCGACGGAGACGACCGCCATCAGTTCTCGCAGATCGATGGTCGTCTGGCCGGCGCCGTCGTGAACCAGCAAGTTGCTCGAGCACGGACGCGCTGACGCTGCAGGTCTGGTGGAAACGGCCCCGGTGACGCGGCGAACGGCCTGCTCGAACCGCTCCGCGCTCAGGGGCTTCACGAGGTAGTCGCAGGCCTCGACGTCGAACGCTCGAGCAGCGTACGCTGGCGAGTTGGCGAGCAAGACGACGCGCGTGGACGGGTCGAGCCAGCACAGGACATCGAAGCCTTCGCCGTCGTCCAGCTCCGTAGCGCAGAATACGACGTCCGGCGTGGCGTGTTGGAGCAGTGCCCTGGCTTGCCCAAGGCTGCTGGTCTGCCACCTGAGCTCCAGTGAGCGAGTCTTGGTGAGCCACTTGCCGACCATGTCTCGTGTGGCCGGCTCGGACTCCACGATCAGCGCGGACGTTTCCATGGGTCTCTGGACCTACCCCCGGCACGTTCGCCGGTAACGGGGTTCTCCTGCCGTCGTGCAACCACCGCGCCAGGGTGCGCCAGTGGCCACCGGGCGGCTTTCCCGCGCGATTTGGGCGGCGCCGCTGCCCTAGCGACCTGGCTTCGCGCGGGCGCACATGTGCGCGCACATGTGTCCACGGCCACTGTGACGGAAGCGCCGGGGTCGGATTCGCCTGGACGTAGAGACTCCCTCGCGCCCAGGCCAGAAGCGACTGCTCGGCCCCCCAATCAGCCGGCGTCCAACGGGGCCCCGCCGCGGTCGAGGAACTGCATCAGCCAGGTCATCGCGGGACGCATGGTTCCGTCGCTGTGCATGAGCCCGGAATACTGCTGCCAGGTGCTCCCGACGATGTAGCCCCAGAGCGTGATCCCCTTCACGTCGTGGTTCTGCCAGAACATGGTGAAGTGGTCCCGCATGACTTGCGCCTGCAGGTCGTCGTCCGCGATGTTGAGGTCGTACTCGGTGATGAAAGTGGGCAAGCCCGTCTCGTTGGCTATCTTGTCGAGGTTCGACTGGAGTGTGCTCGTATCGACTTGTGCGGTGCCGTGGGCCTGGCATCCAACCGCGTCGATCGGCGCGCCCAGCGACTGGATCGCGTTCACGATGTCGACGGTGTTCTGAGCTTCGGCCGAATACTCGATGTTGTTGTAGTCGTTCAGGATGAGCACGGCCTTCGGGCATGCTTCTCGCGCCCACGTGAACAGGTTGGCGATCCAGTCCCAGCCGGTCGTGCCGTCGCCCCCGATGCCGTCCTTGTACCCGGGACTCGTGTGCGGAGGCGGGTCGTTCACGACGTCGATCAGCGCGACGTTGGGGTAGCGATCGCAGAAGGTACTCATCCACTGCCTGACGGCGCTCTCGGCATTGCTATCGTCGACCCAGCCCGGTTGCTGGGTTCCTCCGACGAAAGCGTGTTCCTTGAAGGGGATGCCCATTACGTCGCAGTAGCTGTACATGGCATCGAGCGAGTTCCAGTTGTACGAGCTCGCCGAGCTCGGCTGCACCGAACCCCATTGCCCGGCGTTCTCTGGCGAGAATTGGTCCCAGTACGTGGCGAAGTCCGATCGAATGGATCCGCTGGTATCGGTGTTGCCAGCGAACCTCACGGGGAAGATCACACCTCCCGTCGCGCCGCCGGTGGAAGAACCTCCGGTCGCTGCTCCGCCCGTGGCTGCGCCACCGGTGCTCGCGCCGCCGGTCGCCATGCCGCCCGTCGCCGCACCGCCGGCTGCGGCTCCTGCAGCCTCGGCGCCGCCGACCGCGTCACTGCCCGCAGCGGCGCCGCCGGTGCTCGTGCCGCCGGTCGCCGCGCCACCCGTCGCTGCACCGCCGGCTCCTGCAGCCTCGGTGCCACCAACCGCGTCACTGCCCGCAGCGGCGCCGCCGGTGCTCGCGCCGCCGGTCTCGACGCCCCCGATCGCCACTCCGCCGGCTTCGGCTCCCCCGCCGTCCGCGGTCGCTGCACCGCCCGTCGCGGAGCCGCCCGCACTGAACCCTGCAGGCCCCAAGCCGCTGGCCCCCGCACCGCCCTCTGCCTCTGTGCCGCCATCCACGGTCGCACCCTGACCGGCCACATCGCTGCCACCCTGGCCGCCTCCGGTCACTGCAGACGGACCCCCAGCGCCGCCGCGAGCACCTCCTGTCTCGCCGCCCTGACCCGCGGCCGCGCTCTCGACCTGCTTGCCAGCTGCTCCGGCTTCTGAAGCCGCCGTCAAGACGCCGCCGCTGGCGCGGTCGACTCGTCCCGGGCGTCCTCCGGCCTCTTCGCTCGCATCGTGCGCGCTGTCCGCCCCGCCCGCGCTCGGCGCGCCAGCGACCGCATCTTCTCCCGCGTAGCCCGAGCTGGCGCGGCCCTCGCTGCGATCGGTGAGCCCGGCGAGGCTCTGGCACCCGACCAGAGCCCCGAGCGCACCGAGCGCCGCGAGCCTCACGTCAGCCCCGTGAGGGCAGCGCCAGCTGCCGACACGAGCTCCGGTGACTGCTCGGTCGCCTGCTGCGGTTTCGGTTCAGCGGGCGCCGCCGGCGTGCCGACGCGCAGGGCGAACACCAGCGGGGAGCCCGGTTTCTCGGGCAACACGAGAGCGCCCACAACGCCCTGCACACAGGCACTGACATCCGGGTCGGGGAAATGAGTCTCGAACTGGTGCAGGGCGGCCACGGTTCCTGAATCACCATACTCGACCCAGAACGCGATGCGGCCCCAAAGCTTCGGGTCTCGACGCCACCCTTGTTCCGCACAAGCGACCAGCTGACTTCGGGCGGCCTGCCACAGCCGATCGGCCCGACCCAGGCTAGCGCTGAGCTCTGGTGGATCGAGACTGGGGTCGGATCCAGGGTCCCACGCAGGCAGGGGCACATCGCCCGGCCAGAATCGGATCCTGAGCTCGGCATCGATCCGCCGCGCCGGCAGCTCTCGAAGCTCCAGGCCGAGCACCTTGTCGCTCAGGCAGGACTGGAGCTCGGCGTCCTGCAACGCGCGCACGGCGTGCACGGCCCGGACGCGCCCGGCTCGGGTGGCCGAGAGCCGCACGAGGTGATCCACGGTGAGCTTCGGATCACGCCGCAGGGCCGCCTCGTAGCAGACCCGAAGCGGCCAGTAGCCCTTGCTCCTGGCACGAGCCTGGACCAGGCGCTCCACACTGGCGACGCTGCCCCGCCGCGCCCAGGCACCAAGCACGCGGGCATCGACCACGACGCGTGCTCCCGGATGAAACCGCGGACGGCTGGACAGGTAGCTGGGATCGCCGTTGCCACCGATGTTCCAGCGTGCGAGCTCTTCGTCTTGCATGGACGCCTGCACGTCACCTTCGGGACGCGAGCGGCGGTTGGGGACGTTGGGCCGTTCGAGCTCGACGACAACGGGCGCGGTGTTCTCGCCGGGGGCTTGGCACGGCTCGGCGAACGCCAGTCGCGCCGTGCCGAGCAGGCATGCCATGAGCATCGGTGTGGTTGGCTGTGGCACGAGCTGAGGGTAGCTCAGCGACCCTGTGGCGCCAGTCAGATGCCCCGACCGGACCAGCGCACTGGAGCCCCGTTCGAGCTCTGCTGACGCCGAGCTTCATCCCTGGTACTCTGGGTTCCGACTGGCCTCCTCTGCCCGGGAAAGGACTTCAGCATGCGTCGATGCTCTGCCCGCGACTCGAATCGATGGCTGCCGGGCCTTCTGATCCTGGCTCTCACGACCTGCACTACATCGGACCACCCCGACGGCAGCCCTGCGGGCACAGGGTCCGTCGTCCCGCTCGGCGAGGGTGAGTACCTGGTGAACGGACACGAGCTCTTGCTCGTCGAGAACGACGACAGCTCGAGCAACGTCTGGCTGGTCGCCGGCGACCGTGCCGGTGAGGGGATCGGCGTGCTGGTCGATCGGGATCCGGACGCGGAGGGGGCGGACGTCTCCGGTGTCGTGTACGTGGCGCCGGGCGGCACTTCCATGACCGTGACCCTCGACGCGAAGGGCGATCCCGAGAGCGCCCTGTTCGACGACGGCACCCGCATGGAATTCTCGAAGGTGACCGCCAGCGGCGCCCATGCGACTGTCCGCGGACCCGACGGCGGGAAGCTCCTCGCCACCGAGGTCGAGTGGGACCTCTCCGAGCTCCGTGACCGCATCGACGAACATGGTTTGACGGTCGATCTGTCGTCGCTCGGCGCCGTCTCGGGTCCGCTGCCGGGTCGCAGGCCCTTGGCCGCCTCGGGGGGAAACCGTCCGCACCTTGCGGCGATCCATGGTGTCCTGCGGGTCGCCGGCACCCTGATTTCGGTGGTTGCCTGCGCGGGATCCGGTCTCGCGCTTCTGGTGCCCGGCGGACAGATCACGGCGCCGGCCGCCGCCCTGGCGTGCACCAGCGCCGCGGCGGGCGTCGTATCCACGATCGCCTCGTTCGTCGGCCCGTCGGCACTCGGCACCTGGACGGGCGTCGGCAGCACGCTCGGGTCGGCGCTGTCGTGCGGGACGGCCAGCGCCCCCGATTGCGTCACGCTGCTGCTCGCGGTGTTCGACTCGAGGCTACCCGACTGCACCGTCACCGCGAAGCACCACCATCGCTTGTGCCTGGAGGGAACGATCTACTGGGTCAACGATTGCGACGTGCTGCAGGAAACAGCCGAACACTGCAAGCACGGATGCTCGGGAGACAGCTGTCTGCCGTTCGAGCCTACATTGGACGTGAGCCTGGGTGCGGAGCCTCGCTGTGCGGCTGCGAAAGAGAACTTCTTCTTCTCCGCCTTCGCCCAGGGCGGGGACTCGGATTCCTATCAATATCGCTGGGACTTCGGAGACGGTGACCAGAGCGCGGGGCCGGATGCGATGTCCCACAGCTACGGCAAGAAGGGAAGCTACGCCGTCGAGCTGACGGTCGAGGACGACGCGGGCCACCGGGGATGGGCAGCGGCGCGGGTGCAGGTGGGCGACTGCACGGGTGTCGGCGCGAGCATCGTGAGCGAGGCGTGCGCGCGGCCGGGGGCGCCCCTCGGGCTCGCCGCGGAGGTCAACGGCGGCGACTCGGAAAGCCTCGAGTACGGCTGGAACCTCGGCGACGGCACGCTCGCGCACGGACGCTCGGTGACGCACCGCTATTTGGACGCGGGCGACTATGTCGCGACGTTGATCGTTCGCGACCAGGACGGGTTTCTGGCGCGGGCCACGCGGCGCGTTTCCGTCGGCGACTGCGGCGGCCAGGCCGGAAGCGACTCGGCTGGCGCCGGCGGCCAGGCCGGAAGCGACTCGGCTGGCGCCGGCGGCCGGGTCGGAAGCGACTCGGCTGGCGCCGGGATGGGGGGCAGCGCCGAGGGACAGGCGGGACAGGCCATCATGACGGCCGGAAGCGCCGGCACAGCCGGGGACGATGGCGACTGGACCGCGGCGGCGTGCGATGCTTCGGGGCTCATGTCGCTGCAAGCCGGAGCACCGGTCTATCGCCGGGACCAATACCAGGAGGTGGACCACTGCCTGGCGCCAGCGACGCTGACCTACTCAGGGGACGACCTGAACGCGTACTGGGCAGCGTACGATGATGCGTCCGGGAAGTGGAAGCTCTATTCTGGCGAACTCCTCCCCGGAAAGGACTATGCGATAGCTCAGTTCTGGCAGTCGTACGTGCCCAGCGGCGAAACCGAATTCGAGCCCTTCAGCGGCGGCAACCCCACTGCGCTCGCGGCCTACTTCGTGCGCCGCACAGGCGATGCGTCGCAGTGGTTCGAAGGATGCGGTTGGATCTACGACTACGTCACCGAGCACAATGCTCTGCCACCCGGGCTGGGAAGCGTCGAAATCGGCGGGCTCAACCCCTGCTTGGGGACCCGGCCCGAGTAGCGCGCGAGCTCGAACCGGCGCCGCAGACGGCCACGAGAGCCTTGGCGCGCGTGAAGCCCGCCCACGGCCATGGTAGGCGAGCCGGGTCCGATGATCGAGCTACTTGGATTGATTGGTGCGGTCGCCTTTGCGCTGTCCGGAGTGCCCCAGGCGATCAAGTCCTGGCGCGAGGGTCACTCTCACGGTGTGGCACATGGCACCGTGCTTCTGTGGCTGCTGGGCGAAGCCGCCATGCTCGCCTACGCGGTCGGCAAATACACGTCGGATTTCATCCTGATGGGCAACTACGCCGCCAACTTCCTGGTCGTGGGTGTAATCGCCTGGTTCAAATACCGACCCCGGGTGCTGCCCGCTGCAGCCAACGAATCGCAGCAGTAGAGCGAGTTGCCTCGGCGCCTGGTTCAGGGCGCCGGAAACGCAACTGGCCTGGATGTCGCAATGAGCTTGCTCATGGCCTCGTAGAAGTCGTGCGGGCCCTGCGCGTATCCTAGCTGCAGCTCGAAACGACCCTTGCCCGAGATGAACACGTTCACACCGGGACGCAGGAAATCGGTGCGTTTGCTCTTCTCCGCGGCCAGTTCGTCACACGGGCGTTCGAGAGCGAGAACGTGACTGCCCACCAGGTCCAACCCGCGCTTCGCGATCCCGTCGTGGCCTTCCGGATCCAGGGTATTCGAGTCGAGATGATCTGCACCGAGCATGTCGCGCGGAACGAAGCATGCCTTCAGCGCATGTCCGATGCTGCCGCCGGGCTGAAGAACCACCTTTGCGTTGTCCCAGTGGGATCGGTCAGGAGGCTGCCCCGGCGGCCCGTACCAGCAACGCACTTCCCGAACGGCATCGCGTTGGACGGCTCCATCGCGAAGAAGATCGATGCTCCAAAACGGGCCTACCCAGCCAGATTTCGCCGCGAGCTCCGCGGCCCGAGGAAACACCTCGAGAGGGGCCGTCCCGGTATTGACCAACGTGAGCGTCAGGACCACGTCGGTCATCGCAGAGGAAGAAAGCCGTGTCGGCTTTGTTCCGACCTTGAGCTGCAGTGGACTCGTCGTCTCGGGAGCTGCCAGCGACGGAGCCTCGGCGACCCTCGAACTGGCGTCGGGCGCTTCCTTGGCGCGGCGGCAGGCACCGGCCAAGAGCACCAAGTTCGCCACCAACAGAAGGGATGATGCTCGACTTGATTGAAACATGACGAAACGTTCATACAGCACTACATCGCACCTACCGCAACAGCAAACACGTGAAACAATGACGGAACGCCTGAGCCCGGGCATGGCCAGACGGTCGAGTGCGCCCCCGGCTACCGCCTCGCGACGTCCAGCAACGCTGGGGCGCCCGGGCAGCGCCAAGCCGGTACCCCTCTTCCTGCCTTGGGCTCCCGTCAGCGCTCTTCGAACGGCTTTGCCGCCGCCAGCGAATTCGGATGCGCTCGACCCTCCCAGTCGCTGCCGCGAGCAACTCTCGAATGGCGCGGAGCCGACAATTGCAGCCGCCAGCGAATTCCGGGTCGCGCTGACCGTTTCAGGTGCTGCCGGGAGCGGCTCTTCGATGCGCTCGACCCAGAGAATCGCTGCCGTGAGCGATTCTCCGGTGCGGCGAACCCTCCGGTCGCTGCCGTGAGCGTTCCGGGGATGCCGACGACGCTCGAAAGGCTGCCGGGAGCTCGCCCAGGTGCAGGCCGGTGCAGGCCGACTCTCCGGGAGGTCCAACCGAAGGTCTTGAGCAAGGCCGAGAGTCCGTGCACGAGGTGATGTGTGGCGGCGAGGCCTCACATCACCTCGTCGCGCGGGGCGTGATCCTCCGCCGGCCATGCCTACCGAAGCAAGCGACGGCAGCTTCGAACAGATATCGAACGCTTGGGGCGCCTGCGACGACGCGTTCACCGAGTGCGGCTGGCCCCTGCTGCGGTTCTGGAGCGAGGAGTCACCCGTCCGCACTCGTCCGCGGCCCCCCGAACACCTTCGACCCCGGCGGCACGCTCTTGATGAGCCACACGCTGCCGCCGATGGTCGAACCGGCGCCGATCACCGTTTCGCCGCCGAGGATCGTCGCTCCGGCGTAGAGGGTCACGTCGTCCTCGATCGTGGGGTGGCGTTGTTTCGGATCCCAGGGATCCTCGTCCGGGTTGCGCTTCACGCTCAGCGCCCCGAGCGTCACGCCTTGATAGAGTTTGACGTTTCGACCGATCCGGCACGTCTCGCCGATGACCACCCCGGTGCCGTGATCGATGAAGAAGCCCCCTGCAATGCGCGCGCCCGGGTGGATGTCGATGCCGGTCCGGCCATGCGCATGCTCGGAGAGAATGCGAGGAATCATCGGCACACGCTCGCGATGCAGCGCGTGCGCGACCCGGTGGGCCGTGATCGCCTGCAGTCCGGGATAGCTGAAGATGATCTCCTCGATGCTCTTGGCGGCCGGATCACCGCGAAAGGCGGCAGCCACGTCCTGGTTCAAATCGCGACGCATCGCGGGCAAGCCGCGCAGCACCCGCAGCACCACGTCGTGGCACGCGTCCTCGGCGCAGCACGCCAGGCGCCCCATGCGCCGCTCGTAGCCCACGGCACGGCAGATCTGCTCGGTGAGCAGCTCGTACGCCGGGTACAGGTGCGCACTGAGCGAATAGCGAAGGTTGTCTCGATTGAGCGCGTGTCGGCTGAAGAAGCCCATCAGAAGCACGGGCTTGATGTGATCGAACGCCTCGATCACGGCGCGTCGATTGGGGAGTGCCGCGCTTTCCAGATTGTTGACTTCGTCCGGGCCGTCGTAGCTCGCGACGATGTCGTCGATGGCGGATTCGAGGTCGCGTGTCCGACTGGGGCTCTGCGTCATGAGGGGTGGACTCGGTCTACCACGCGGACAGGCCTCTCGCGCGAGAGCGAGGTGCCTCCGCGAGCGCGCCAACGGGCCAGCTCCGCAACCGGGCCGCCGGTGCGGCCGGCCCGAACAGGGCAAAATGGCGGACGGGCACCGGGCGCGCGTTCGGCTCCGGGTTTGGGACACTTGGAGGGGAGGCTTGCAGCTCGCAGGCGGACGCGCGATGGTCCCGTGCCTCATGACGTCCAAGCCGGCGGACTCGCCACGCCTGCCACCGAGCAACACGAGGCTCGAAGTGATCGAGGACTTGTCCCCCTCGGCGGCGCCCGGCTTTCTGCGGCTCGTGCGACGGCGTTTGGCCATTCGCCAGGACGATGGAAGACTGAGCGAACCGTTCGAGTACGACGAAGTGGATCGGGTCGCGATCGACGCCGTGGTCATTGCGGCGCACTATCTCGAGGGGGGCGTGCGCTGGGTCTATCTCCGAAGCGCCATTCGACCGCCGGTCGCGCTCCGAGATCCCGGCCGCTGTGAGGACGAACAGGCGAAACCGCGCCAGGTGCTCTGGGAGTTGCCGGCCGGGTTGGTCGAGCCGTGCGAAACGGCTGGCAGTGCCGCAGCGCTCACGGCGCAGCGGGAGCTGCAAGAGGAGCTCGGTTTCGTGGTCCGCCTCGAGGAGCTACGTCGACTCGGTCCATGCACGTTCCCGGCTCCGGGGTTCATCTCCGAGTGCCACTTCTACTTCGAAGTCGAGGTGGATCCCAAGGCCCGCCGCAGTCCCGCTCTCGACGGCTCCGTGCTCGAGACCGCGGGCGCGGTCGTAGCCTTGCCGCTCGACGAGGCGCTGGCCCTGTGCCGGAGCGGGGAGATCGCGGACGCCAAGACAGAGCTTGCACTGCGGCGGCTCGAGGAGGCCGCGCTGTGACGGCCCCTCGAGTGATCGTGGTGGCCAAGGGCTCCTCATACGCCCGGTTCATCGAGGACGAACGGGACCCGCGCGCCAAAGCTCTGCTCAAGCGCCACGACGAATCCGTCGCCAACTGGCTTGCGGGTCATGCGGCGCACTCGCGCACGCTCGAGCGCGTCCAGATGGCCCTGTCGCGGTTCGGCGTCCACGCGGTCGTGGTGCGGCGGCCGCACGCGGAATTCGATGCGACAGACGCGGATCTCGTCATCGCCGTGGGCGGAGATGGCACGCTGCTCGCTGCATCGCACAATGTCGGGTCCGTGCCCCTCTTGGGTGTCAATAGCGACCCGGAGCGGAGCGTCGGCTTCTACTGCGCTGGACGTGGAGAGGAGCTCGAGGCCACGCTCGAGCGCGCGCTCGCCGGCAGGCTGCCGGCAACGTGGCTGACCCGGATGGAGGTCACGCTCAACGGCCGCGTTCGATCACGACGTGTGCTCAACGAGGCCCTCTACTCGCACTGCTCGCCCGCCGCGACGTCGCGCTACATCCTGCGCTACGGATCGGTGTCGGAAGAGCAGCGCTCGAGCGGTGTGTGGGTCGGACCCGCGGCTGGCTCCACCGCGGCCCAGTACTCGGCAGGGGGCGAGATCCTGCCGCTACGCTCCAAGCGCCTGCAGCTCGTGGTGCGCGAACCCTTCCTCTGGGAAGGCAGGAAAACCCGCTTCCGACGCCTGCTCGTGGGTCCAGGCAAATCGGTCGGCCTCAAGAGCAAGATGCACGACGCCGCGCTGTATCTCGACGGACCCTATCGCCGCATCTCGGTCTCGCTCGGCGACGTCGCACAGTTCAGCGCTTCGAACGAGCCTCTCTGCGTGCTGGGGCTCGAGCATGACGCCAGGGCGCGGCCTCGCCGCGCGCGGGCGGGAAAGACGTAGGGCGCGCTACTCGCCTGGAGTCGCACAAACGGCGTTGCAGGGACCCCAGCCGGGGACGGCCATGCGGCGCCCGTTGGAGTGGCAATGCGTCAGAGTATGGGAGTGAACGTTCAATCTCAGGGCACTGTTGACCCTTTGTCCCGCGGCCACGGCGACGCTCAGCGAACAGCTCGAGTTGATCGCCAGCTGCTGGCGCCGCCCGGTGAGCGCAGTCGTCAGCGGGACGCTCACGAACCACTTCGGTCCGGAGCCGAGAGTGATTGGACAGAATCCCGAAGTAGCGAATCATGTGCCAGCGTACTGGGGCTCTAGGGTCTCTCCGCGCGCGCAACGATCGCGTCGAGCCACACGCGGCGGATGATGGCGCTACCAGGGTAGATGAGCCGCCAGTACCGTGCGAACACCCGACGCGCTTCTGGATCGTTGCCGAGGATTCGGGTCTCGGTCGACACCCGTACCACTCCGTCGCCCTCTTCGACGATGCGGAAGTCGAAAGCGACGCGAACGTGTCCGGGTGAAGCGAAAGCCAGGAACTGCTCGGCCGTGCGCACTCGGGGCGGAGGTTCGTCGACCCAAGGGCGACCCACCATGCCGAGAACCAGCTCGCCGCCATTCGAGACGTCGAGCGGCAGGAACCCTGCTCCGGACGACTGTGTGACCTCGAGCAACGGCGTCGTATCAACTGGGGGCGCCGAGAGGTGGCCACTGGCGAGTGCCCTGAGGCGCAGTAGCACGACTGCGGCGGGCATGTCTGCAAGCGACACCTGCCTTACGGCTTCGAGGACCCTACTGCGCGGTGCCCTGGTCCTTGCTTCGTGGTATTGGGCGAATTGATACTGCGGGAGAAAGTCGTCCACGCGATGCTTGGGTCCCGAGCTGCGATGGATCCCCGAGGGCCACAGAACCGCGGCGGGTGCCGCCGTCGCCCCCAGAAGAAAGACGCCTGCCGCGCGAGCTCGCGTAGGGATCCCGAGCCACCGCTGCGGTCTGACGACTGAAACAAGGGCGATCAGGGCGACGATTATGCTGGCCCATGCCGCGTAGCTCGCCAGATCGAACGGCACGGACCGCCATAGAACCCATCCACCCAGGGCGGCAATGATGGCGATGACGGTATATCCGCACACAACACTGATCCGGGCCATGGCAGTTGTCGCTCCTCGCCCGATGCTCAGCACATTCCGTGCCAGGAGGGCCGTCAGGAATGAGCCAGCCGCCCTGAGCTCGCCTTCGGCCCCGGAGCAGTGGCTTCCGCCGC
>JAFGIS010000442.1 GCA_016929495.1 Polyangiaceae bacterium
CGAGGAAGAGCTTGCTGCGTCGGCGTGGCGACGGACAAGTAGGTGTCGGAGATGAGCTCCAGGCGTGAAAGTGCCTCTTTGACGTGGTCAGGATGGCCTGCGACCGCGAGCCACGAGACCTTCATCTGTGGCAAGGCGACGAGCTTCGAGAGCCCTCCGAGCGCGAAGGACAGCGGGGCCCCGCTCGACAGCACGGTCATGACTCGCGTGGGGTCCGAGACCAGTGGGTAGGCAGAGAATACCTCGTCGGACACGAGAGGAAGCCCCAGCGCTTCGATCGCCGTGAGCTCCGAGCGCTTGAGGTAGTTGCCCGTGGGGTTGTTGGGGTTCACGACCACGATGGCCCGGGCGCGCCTCGTGATACGCGTGCGCAGCGCGTCGCAATCGATGAACCATGCCCCGTCGTAGCGCAAGGGATAGCCTACGAGTCGAACGCCCTCGACTCGCGCGAGGTGGTCCAGGAGCGGATAGCCCGGATGCGGCACGAGGATCTCGTCGCCCGGGTCGCACAGCAGCTTGAAGAGATAGCTGTACGCTTCGCTGGTTCCGGCGGTCAGTGTCACGCACGCCGGGTCGACGAGTACCGTGCCGGGCCAATGCTCGGCGATGGCGCGCCGAGCGTCGATGTGCCCCAAGGGCTCTGGGTCGTAGCTCTGCACTGCAACACCCGCGAACGGATCGGTCGGCGCCAACACATCGCTCGGGAGCTCGGCACGCGTGGGGTTCGAGAGTGTCAAGTCGAGGATGCGGTCGCCCTTCGCCTGGCGTTCGCTCAAGGCCCTGGCCAGCACGTTGGGCCGAAGAGAGGCACGGCTTCGTTCCGAGAACACGACGATGCGTCGCTCCTATAACGGCTTTCGGCCGGCATCCAGCCTCTGCCGCACAATGTGGCCGCGACGCTCGCGCACTTGCCGGCCCGCGGACATCCGGCCATCCTGCAGGAGGCATGATCAAGCGAGAGATCCCACAGGCGGTCGACCTGGCCATACTGGGCGGCGGCATCAACGGGGCAGGGCTGGCTCGCCTGGCCGCGGCACAAGGCTGGTCGGTCGTGCTGTTCGAAAAGGGAGACTATGCCTCGGGCACCTCGGGAAAGTCGACGAAGCTCGTCCACGGAGGGCTGCGGTACCTGGAGCATGGCCATGTCGGGCTGGTCTACGAGTCGCTCAGGGAACGAGCGGCGCTGCTCGGCACCGCGCCCCACCTGACGCGACCCCTCGGTTTTCTGCTGCCGTCCTATCGAGGCGACCCTCGTCCGGCCTGGAAGCTGCATGCGGGGCTCGTGCTCTATGACTTGCTCGCGGGTTCACGCAACCAGAACCGACACACCTGGCTCTCGGCCACTGCGACCCGAGCGCTCGCCCCCGAGCTGCGTGAAGACGGACGGCTCGGCTGTGGCCTCTACTTCGACGCACAGGTGAATGATGCGCGCTTGGTGCTCGAGGACGTGCTCTGCGCCGAACGCCATGGCGCTACGTGCCTGAACTACTGCCCCGTGGTGGCCATCGACGAGCGAAGGCCGAGCGGGGTCAGTGTGACCTACCGTCGCCTCGCCTCGGGCGAGACAGGGAGCGTCGACGCTCGCTGTCTGGCCATTGCGGCGGGCCCCTGGACGGACCGGGTCAGCTCCGGCCTGCTGGGCAGGACCTCGCGTCTTTTGCGCACGACGCGTGGCACGCATCTGGTGCTGCCTCGCCTGCTCGATCGGCACGCCGTGCTCGCGACCTCCCCGCTCGACGGTCGCGTGTTCTTCGTCATTCCATGGATGACTCAGACGCTCGTCGGAACGACGGATATCGACGACACCGGCAATCCGGACGACACACGCCCCGCGGAGGAAGAAATCGCCTACCTGCTCGAGGGCGTTTCGCACTACTTCCCGGGCACGCGCCTCTCTCGCGATTCGGTCGTTGCGGCGTTCTCGGGCTTGCGGCCGCTCGTGAGGGCAGACGCCCAACACGCATCCTCCGTCTCACGCGAGGACCGTGTCTTTCGCGAGGGCTCGATCGTCACGCTCGTCGGGGGCAAGCTGACCACCTACCGAGTCATGGCGCGCAAGGCGCTCGGCATCGTGCGCGAAGTCCTGGGCTCGTCCGGCTCAGACGTGCCGGGATGGCCGAGTCCGGATCGGGCGCCACGGCCGCCGAGCCCACGAGAGCAATCCACCTGGGCGGCACGCTACGCGATGCCGCCAGAAACGTGCCGTCACTTGGCCGCCACCTATGGCTCGGCAGCGGTCGAGGTGCTCGAACGAACCCGAACGGACCCGTCGCTCTGCGCGCCGCTCGCGGAGGGTACCGCGGAGATCTTGGCTCAAGTCGCTCACGGTGCGCTGGCGGAGCACGCGGCTCACCTCGATGACACGCTGCTCAGACGGCTCCAAGTCGGCTATCTTCCCGGACGCGCGGGCGAGGCAGCTCGACGTGCGGCTCGCGTCATGGCGCAAACGCTCGACTGGGACGACCAGCGGGAGCGCGAAGAACTGGCTCGCTACCTGGCAGAGCTCCATCCTCGTGCTCCTGCAGCCTCGGAACCGTGACCGTGCGTCCCTCCTGGTGCATCGTTTCAATTCAATTGAAACGATGCCCAAAAACGAGGGGTGCCGCGACTCAGACGATTGGGTTTGGGGCCGGAAGCGCCGCCTTCACCCAGCTGGGGGCGGCGCTTCCGGCCCCTCAACTCAATCGAAACGCGGCACCAGTGCCCTGTCTCCGTGATTCGCCGCAGAACTCGACGGCCTCGAACGGGGCGAAGCCGTCAAGTTCTGCGGCGACTGCCCGCAGTCTGAGCCAGGACACGGGTTTCTACTGATGTGGCGTGTCTTGGAGACACGCCACTAGCTATTCGGAACGCACCGTGATCTGGCGAGGCTTGGCCCTTTCGACTTTCGGCAACTCGAGTCTCAGCACCCCGTCGGTGAGCTTCGCGTCGATCTTGGACTGATCGATGGTCTCGGCCAGAGTGAACTGCCGGTAGTAGGTACCCGACCGGTACTCCCGGAGAACCGGGGTCTCATCGGCGCCCTCCGGTGGATCGACTCGACCGCTCAGTGTGAGCACGCTTTCGCGAAGGTCGATGGTCAGATCTTCCGGCTTCACCCCGGGCATGTCCGCCAAGACGGTGATGGAGCCTTCATGCTCGAAGATATCCACGGCGGGTGTGTAGACCGGACCTTGCCTCGTATGTTCCGGCCCTGCAGGCACGCCTCCGTGCTCGGGTTTCTGGATGTCCGTTCTGCTTTCCGTGGCCATGACCGTATACCTCCGTGTTCGGGCCTCTCAGGATTTCACGACGATCTGCCGAGGTTTCGCCGCCTCTGCCTTCGGTAGCACCACGGTGAGAATGCCCGACGCGCAGCGTGCTTCGACGCGGCTGGCGTCGATGTCCGTCGGCAATGTGACCGTGCGATTGAACGACCCCTCCGCCCGTTCCCTGCGGTGATAGCTGGCGTGCTCGCGCTCCGCCGCGATCTCTCGCTTTCCGGAGATCGACACCTGCTTGTTCAGCGCGGAAATGGACAGCTGTTCCGCCTTGACGCCGGGAACCTCCGCGCGCACGTAGAAGTTGTCCTTGTCCTGGGCGATGTTGATCGGCGGAAATACGCCCGTGCCCGCCTCGCTATAGGTCTCCGGACTCAGTGTGTCGACGAGCTGCATCATTTCGCGCCGCAGCTGGTCGAAGTCCGGAAAGGCGCTTTCGAACGTTGGCCGCGAGGGCCAAACCCGTCTGATGAGCATGGCTAACCTCCTGGGTCCAGGTGCCGTTACGACACCGCTCATTCGTTGGAGTCGAGGGGCAAGTTAAGGTCGGTCGTTTGCCTGTCAAGATGCCCGGCAGGCGCTGCGGACCAGCCTCTGCGCCCAGCGGGCTGGCCCGAGGCCCGCGGCTCCCCCGCCGTCGACCTACAGGGAGACCCGTCTGTCGACGGGAAAGCTACGCATCCCTGTACATCGCCTGCACTTCCAGGCAGCTCGGAACGACTTCGAGGAAGGCGGAGACCACGCCGGGCTCGAACCGCTTGCCGTGGTCGGCTCGGATCTGATCCGTAGCCTCCTCCACGGTCCATGCTCGCTTGTAGGGCCGAACCGAGGTGAGGGCGTCGAAGACATCCGCGAGGGCGACGACGCGTGCCATTGGCGGGATCTGTTCTGCCGCCAAACCACCCGGATAGCCCCTGCCGTCCCAGCGCTCGTGGTGGCGCAACGCCACGGTGCGCGCCGCGCTCAGAAGCTCGGAGGAATGGCGTCCGATGATCTCCGCACCGATCACCGTATGCCGCTTCATGATCTCCCACTCGGCCGCGTCCAGGCGGCCCGGTTTCAAGAGCACGCTGTCGGGGACTCCCAGTTTGCCGATATCGTGCATCGGGGACACCTGCATGATGAGATCCGCCTCGGATTCCGACATGCCGTACGCGAGCGCGATGAGGCGCGCGTAGTGGCTCATGCGAATCACGTGCATGCCCGTCTCGTTGTCCCGATACTCTGCGGCGCGGCCGAGCCTTCGAATGATCTCGAGGCGGGTCTCCAGGAGCTCCGCCGTTCGCTGGGACACGAGCTCCTCGAGCACCAGACTCTGGTGGTGCAGCGCCACGTGGGTCTTCACGCGCGACTTGACGAGCGCCGCGACGTATGGTTTGGCCACGTAGTCCACCGCTCCGAGCTCGAGCCCCCGGGCCTCGCTCGCCACGTCCGACAGCGTCGTGACGAAGATGACCGGGATCTTGGTCAACGCCGGATTGGCTTTCAGCTGACGACAAACCTCGTAGCCGTCCATCTCGGGCATCATCACGTCGAGAAGTATGAGATCGGGCTTGAGCTGTTCGGCCACACGCAGGGCGAGTCTGCCATTGATCGCCGCCGCTACTCGGTACTCGGTTCCGAGGACACCGCGCAGCACGTCGATGCTCTCCGGTGCATCATCCACGACGAGGATGACGGGCTTGGGGGGTTCGGATGCCATGGCCTTCCGTAGTCTTATCCCAAATACCGATTGTGCTCCGACCGACCTGACTCGGGCGCCCGCCTGCTCGAGGAGCCGAGGCGGGCGGGCAAGAGGCTCCGCCTGGTCCAGTACGAATCAACCGAACAGCCGGCATCTGATCCCGATTCGCTGGAACCGTGCGCGACCGCGGCTTCGGGCCCCTGGTGCGAGGCCAAGGCCGGCTCGGGCGGACCCGGAACCCGAAGCAGAAGGGTGCGCCGAGTACCCACAGAATGCCGTGCGTCCTATGATCGGAGAGGTGCTAGTCTCAGTGTCGTCGGCTCGCCTTGCCATTCTAGCCCCCTCGAGCCGGCTCGGGGCAGACCGGCCCGGCTTCGCGCGACCATGATCAACCGCGAAGAGCTCGACTCGTTACCCTGGAGCAAACCAGCGGCGGTGCCGCCAAGGATCGAGCACGCCATCCTGCACGCTTGTGCAGAGGACTTGAAGCCAGGTCGGCCTGTGAGCGCTGCCCGTCGTGCGCTCTGGTCGGTACTTGCCTCGGGGGCCATGTTCGTGGCCCTGCTCGCTGTCGGCTGGTCGCGACATCCGCCGGAAACCGCGGTGGTCACCGCGCTGCTCGGAGCTCTTGCCTGGGGTGTGGTCCAGGCTCTGCTGGTCTGGGTGGGTTTGGCCCGCCCGCCGGGACGGCGCTTCACGCGAAGCGTGCGCTGGGGGGCCGTACTACTGGTTCTGGGCGCCTTCCTCGGCTACCTGACCCTCGCCGCCACGAGCATGCTGTCGCCGCACGAATTCGTCGAGGCACCGCGATCGCTGCGCGGAACCGTGGTGTGCGCGATCCACGCGCTCGTATTCGGCCTGCTCGCTACCGCGGCGCTGCTCGGCATCTGGAGCAGGACCGACCCGTTCAGTCCCGGGCTTTCCGGAGCGGTCGCGGGTCTGGGCGGAGGGCTTGTAGGTGCAGTCGCATTGGACATGACATGCGCTTCCCGGGAGGCGTGGCACCTCTGGCTGGGACACGGGCTGACGCTGGTGGTCGTGGTCGGTCTGGCCTGGCTCGCTGGGCGTCGCTGGCTGAGCCCGTAGGGCGCCGAACCTGCGAGCCAGTGGGCCAAACTGCGCGCCGGTGCTATGAGGTTGTCGTATGGGAAGGGCCAACGTGAACAATACCGGTTTCGAACGCGGAGGCATGCCTGTGAGTCGCTCGTTGCATTCCGTCTGCCGCTCGGTCTGCCTGGGCGTCGCCGTGGCCGCCGTCGCGCTGTGCCCCCGGGTCGCGCAGAGCCAGGAGCAGGAGATACTGCCGCCTGAGCCGAAGCTCGCTGACCCGGAACCCTGGTCGTCCGTCATCGACGGCTTCGTCGGACTGGGTCTGAACATGACCACCGAAGCGGACGAGTCGCACGGCATCGTGGGCGGCGCGGCTCGTCTCCGGATCGGGTACTTCGAGCTCGGCGCGCTCGCCGAATACGCCGACTTCGGGGCGGATTCGGGCGACAACCACGCGACGCAAGTGGCCGGCCTCGTCGGCGCGTTCCTGCCCTTCAACTACTGGGCGGATATCGAAGCCGCCTTGGGCGTGGGCCGCCGGTCCTACGTCAACACGAACTCGATTTTCGGCGGCGGGGGATACAAGAAGGACCCAGCCACGCTCGACCTGCGTCTGGGCGTCTCCGATCGTATGGGGACAGTGCTCGGTGGACGGCTCGGCGCGCAGCTGTTCATTTCCTACGATCTGGATCGCTGGGATGTGCCCTTCCGCATCGAACCCGAGCGCGAAGGCGAGGCAGTTCGGACCGGTACCCGACGTGTGGGCGGGTTGTCGATTGGAATGCTGATGACGGTCGGGTTCGACGTCGGCCCTTACACGGTGAGACCCCAGCCCGTGCGCCCGGTCGTGGCGCCGCCGATCAACGACGACTACTGAGGCCGCGCAACCGGCCCAGTCCATCGCGTGTGTCGTTTGAACGGCACACGCGATGCTAGCCGCAGATCGGACCCATCTCGCATGCCAGTACGCGTCCGGACCATGTCCAGGACCGGCGATGCGGGACCTGATGAGCCTGGCCAGCTTCACGATGATCTTCGCACCGCTTCCGGTCACTTGGCCGGGAACGGTGCGCATGACCCTTCAAGAACCGAATCTGCCCTCGGCTCCAAGACCCTGCGAAACTGGAACGACCCATCTTGCTGGTTGGCTGCATCATCCTCCGCGTTTTGCCTGGCCGCATGGTCCTGCGAAAACCGGCTCCCAGCTGGCTGCATGGTCCAAGCCTCGCGTGCCTCGCGACAGCTACTGTGCTACAAGCGTTTCCGGGTTTCGGGTGCATGTCAACTCGGCATCCGGGTTGCGGGCGTTCGGAGCCAATCCTGGGTGCCGTCTCGTGCGCTCGCGTGGCGCCAGATCGAGATTGGGACCCACCAAGGCAACCAAGGCAAGGCACAAGGGAGTAGCATCATGAAGAGGAACTGGACGATTCCGTTGGGAGCCCTTATCACCACCGCCGTGCTCGCCGCGGGCACGGCGATCGCGTACGAGGGTTCGATAATCATCACACCCGCCTCGAACGTCGTTTCCGGTAGTTCCTGCATTGACGGGCAGAGCAACGGGGGTCTCATATTCGATGCTGGTTGCGTCGGAGACACTAGGTATGCCGAACGAATCGGGGTGCCCTTCGGTCCGAACCCCGGTTCGACGAACACTTTCTACTGGAGGGGGTCCCAGCCCGCGGGAAGCTCGCTCTGTGCGCAGCTCATCTCGTATACAAAGGACGGCGATGTCTACCAAACTGGAAGCGAGGTATGTGGCGGAGGCAACCAGAGCCAGTCCATCGGCAGAACCGTGGGGACCATCATCATGCGGGTCTACATGCAGTCGGACTCCACAGCCGCATTGCCGACCCTCAACTACATCACGACCAAGATCTACGCCAATTGAGTCGGAGGTGATCCGATGACGCGACACGCTGCGATCTGGGTCGCCTCCTTCGTTGCCGTCCCTGTCGTTGGCTGGTGGGCACTGCGGGGGGCGCCCTCGCAGCGTGACGCCGTTTCTCGGACCGAGGGGGCGCGCGAGGAAGCTCCTGCTGCGAACGACACCACAGCAACACGTTTCTCGCTTCCTGCGCCCCCGACGGCCTCGCGTGGTTCCGACGAGCACGCCAGCACGACCCGCGAAGAGCGAGGCCGTTCCGGGGATGAGCCGCAGGGCGCGCCTCTCGAGGAGCCCGATTTCGAGCAGATCCTCTTCGAGAAGGAGCAGGAATTCCAGGCGGCACCTCTCGACGTCGCTGCCAAGCAGACGGAACAGAAGATATGGACGGCCTTCCACGACCTTTCGGCGGACGGAACTCGCATCGAGAGTGTGCAGTGCAGGAAGGGTCTCTGCCGCGCGGTCGTGGAGTTCCCGAGCCGCCAGGCCGATACCGACGCGCTGGAACGTGTTTCGGACGGACGCTCTTCGCCGCTGGCCGACTATCGGATCCTCATACCGAGCCGTGAGCGCCTGGCCGACGGTCGCGTCAAGGCAACCTTGTTTGTCAGCTCTGACTCGTCGTAGCGTAGAGAGACGCGTCGTGCCAGGTATGCTGACGGCAGCACGTGGAGCCGATCTACCTCACCTTCCCCGGCTCACCGAGCATCGGCTTGTCGACGCCGTCCACGGTCAGTGCGAAGCGGATCTGGGCGTCGAGCCCCATCCTCTGTCGTGGGTCGGGCTGCGAGGCAGCGGCCGAGGCCGGTTCGTCCGCGGGCATCAGGAGCGCACCGAGACGGAAGCCGAGCTCCGAAGACATCGGAAAGGGTTGGCCCGCGGCGATCTCGAGCTTGCCGTCGCTGCGCACGTTGAGCCGATCGAACTGTAGCGGCCTGCCCTGGGTAGCTTCCGGTAGGTTGAAGCTCTTGTCCGTGGCGTAGTGCCGCCCGTTCAGACTGAGCGATGCCTGGCCGTTGCTGATCTTCTCCACCTTCACCATCCGGTAGTTGAGCATCGAGATGCCGGAGACCTGACCGCGCGTCACGGCCATGAAGTAGCCGCCCACGCCCAGCGCCTGGTCAGGAAACGGCAGCAACGACAGGGCCAGCGCATCGGCCAGCGATCGTCCTGCGAGGTCCCAGCTGCCATCCAAGTTCTTCGACAGCTGGTAGGAAACGTCAGTGGCAGCGCCCGAGGGCGCCACGTGAAACTTGACGGTGCTTCCCTTGAGCCTGGCCACCTGCTTGGCCAGCTCCGCCGGGATCTGCCTGCCGGGCGCGGCAACCTCGGCACGGTCGACTCTGGCGGTGACCTCCGCGCCCCCCGCATCGGAGCCGGTGGCCGGCGCGCCCGCTGGCTCGGCCGCGTCCGGGGTCGCCCGCTTGGGCGCTCGCGCCGTGAAGGTCATTCCGAACTCGAGCGGAGGCAGTCCCTGCTGCTGGCCGAGATCGATGGCCACTTTCAGCGTCGAGCGCCAGCTCGATCCCACGCGCGGCGCAGCGCCGAGCTTGACCCGGGGTTCGTCCCCGACAGCTCCCACCGTGACCTTGGCGGCTTGGCCGGGAGGCAGCTCACGGTCGGCCTGGCCAGGATCGAACACGCCGCTCTCCGGCGGCCCGCCCTCCTGCTGGGCCGCGGCGGTCTCTTTGGAACGGGAGGCACTTTCCACGGCCTTGGCCAGGCCGCGGTCGATCTTCCGCGCCTTGGCAGCGATGCCTGCGTCTTGTTCGCCCGCATCCGCCGCTGCGGTGCTGTCCTCGGTCTTCTCGCGGCAGCCGGGCATCGCTGCCAGGCCGCCGAACAGTACGATGCAAATCCAACGCTTCATGGTCACGCCCCGGAGCAAACCAGATTGCTGGGCGCGCGCCAAGTGGATGTCGACGGCACAGAGCGTTCAGTGAGGGCGAACGACCCCGCCCCGCGCACGTACCCGGGGACGCCACGCCCGAGTTCCGCTCACCCGTGACCAGCGCGGAGCAGCAGCGACACCTCGAACCGAGCCCTGGGCCCGAGCAGCTAGGGGATCTCCTCGACGTTCGTGATGCAGAAGTCGTAGTCGATGTCCGACCCCTCCGCACCTTCCCCTGGCACGAGCACCATGATGGCGGTGATGGACGTGGACGGGTCGTACGCCTCGTTGTCTTCGTCGCCCCAGCATTTCGTCTCGAAATCGCCCCAGTCGAAGCTGCCTCCCGGCGCGGTGATGTCCGTGCAGTAGTCCTGCGAACCCTGAACCTGCAGGCGCAAAGGCGAACCGCCGTCGTTGGTGATCGCGACCTTGATTCCCGACCCGGTCGGAGTGTACGGACTTCCTTTGCTCGCGCCGGTTGTGGCCTGATTGAGGTTGATGCCGATCATCCCGGTGCCGTCGTAGGCCGCGGTTGCGGGCACGATCCCGCTCGCGCACAGCTCGCCGCCGTTCGCGAGGTCCGAGAAGTCCTCCGGCGTGATGTCGTCCCCGGCTGTCCATGCATACCCCTTCATGGCGCCCGAGGTGACATAGCCGCCGGCCTTGACCGTGAACGGGCCATCCGTCGACTCTTCGCCGCCCGTGCCCGTAGCTGTGCCACCCGTCGAGGAAGAGCTCGTGCCGCCCGTGTTCGAACTGCTCGTCGTGCCGCCCGTGTTCGGACTGCTCGTCGTTCCGCCCGTGTTCGGACTGCCGGTGCTTCCGCCCGCGCTCGACCCAGTCCTGCCTGCCGATGCGGTCGTGCCGCCCATGCCGGTGGACGTGGTGCCGCCGGTCATCGCGCCCGTGCCGGTCGTCGTCCCGCTCGTACCTCCCCATCCGCCGGTTACGCCGGTTCCCATGGAGCCGCCCGTGTTGTAGCCACCCATTGCACCGAAGGTCCCGCCGGTTGTTGGGTAATAGTCGGCGTAACCGCCGGTGCCAACACCACCGGTGGGTCCGGCGCCACCGAACTCGAGCACGGTGGAGCCGGTGCTCGGACTGCAGGAACCCGACAGCACGGCGCCAAGCAGCGGCAGTGCGAGTTTGCCGAGTAGGTCACGCATGGTAGCCATCCTCCTGGACGGGGAAGTAAAGCCGGCAGCAGACTGACGGGCCCCGCTCCGACGGGGCCGCGCTTCAACACTGAAGCGTAGATAGCGGAAGCCGCTCGGGCAAGGAGAGTCTCGCGCGCCGCGCAGACTCGCTCGGCCGGAAGCGGCGACTCGGGACCTTGCTCGAGTCCGGGGGAGCTGGGCAACGCCGGAGCATGTGAGCGCCCCCACCAGCCTCGCCGGGCGGGCGCGGGTCAACCGCGTACCGTCAGGCGCGACGAACGAAATAGCGAAAACAGGACCGACGCGACGGGAGCGTGCAGCAGAACCAGGGAACTTGGATAAATGCGAGCACGCTAGAAGACCGCAGGCGAAACGCCGGGAAGCGGCGCAGCGTCCCCCACCGCGGCGTGGGTCGCGATGGTGGTTGTTCCGAGGCTTGGCCCGGTCTGTTGGCCGGCTACAGCCAGCGCCAGCGCCTCCAGATGACGATCCAGGCGCCCGCCGACAGCGCTGCCAGACCCATGACGATCCAGAAAGCGACCGAGTGGTGCTGCAACGGTATGCGCACGTTCATGGAGAACGCGCTCACCACGAACGTAGGCACCATAATCGCGATCGTGACGATGTTGAGCGTCTTCATCAGCACGTTGATGTTGTTGCTGACGATCGAAGCCCGGGCATCCATCAAGCTCGCCAGAATGCTGGAGTAGATCTCGGCTTGCTTGTAGCACTGGTTGTTCTCGATACCGAGGTCATCGAGCATTTCCTGGCTCTCGGCGCTGAGCGACAGCTTCGTGGCGCTGTTGCGCAGCCTTTCGATGAGCCCGGAGTTCGAACTGATGGAGCTCAGGTAGTAGACCAGGCTCTTCTGCAGAACGAACATGTAGATGAGATAGCGGTTCTCGAGGGAGCTCTTGACCTTGTCCTCGAGCTCATCGGTCGCAACATTGATGACCTTGAGGTGCTCGAGGTAGTGCGACACCGCGCGGGAAATCATGCGCAGCGCCAGGCTCTGGATCGAGCCAATCCGCGAGAAGAGCCGGCCGTCGAAGCTCGGTGATTCCTTGGCTTGAACCACGATCAGCCGGTCCGAGAACAGGAACAGCCCGGTCGATGCTACGCGGAACAAGAAGCGCCCATCCTGCTGGTAGCTGGTGGGTCGCTTGTAGATGAGGGCTGCGTGGTCGGGTTCGAACTCGAGACGCGCCAGCTCGTCCGGGTCGAGCGCCGACGCGAGGGTGTGTTCGTCGAGCTTGTACTCGTCCACCAGTTGCCGCCGCTCGACCTCGTCCGGGTCGATGTAGACGAGGACAGGGGCCGGCTCTTCACCCTGTTGGGTGAGTTTGCCGTCACGGAGCCAGTATCGAGTCAGCATCGACAGTCTCTGCGCGCGACGCGCCGCGGGGACCCTCCTAGCACATCGCCAGCGCGTCGGCGGCCCAACTCGACCTCACGCGAGCCCACCGGCCCACGTTGCGCGCTGGCGCAGCTCATTGCGTCGCTCGGCCCGTGTGGGGCATTGCGGCACACGGACGGATCCAGGACGCGAGGACCCGGGGGCCAAAGCCCAGAAGGGTCAGCCCTGAAGTGCGATTCCGAGCCGCTGCCTCAGCTGGAAGTACGGCTCGCTCGTGCTGAACACGATGAGATCCTTCGCGAGCTCCCCGAGCGTCCCCTCCTCGGCCGCGAGCAGACGAACGGCGACGCTCAGATCGCCGCAGACGAGCAGCCCCGCACGGCAAGCGGTCTTTTCGACGGCGGCGCTCCAGCGCTGGAGGTTGGTGCGGCCGCCGGCCTCGACGAAGCGCAGGAAACTGCGGCGAAGACCGTCCAGCGCCGACGGCTCGAGGAGCGGCTGGAAGGCGCGAGCCAGGGGCAAAACGCGGCGCTTGACGTCTTCGGCCATCGGGAGCCCCGGGCTGCCCATGGCAAGCGCAGCCAGAAACAGGTCCTCGAGATTCGGCACGGCGCTGAACAGCTTCTGGACGTAGTGTTCGGGACGGTACCAGGCCAGGTGGCGGCCCACCAAAAACGCGTGCTCCAGGGGGCTCGGACCCGAAAGCGCCCGGCGGCCGATGACGGTGACCGGTGGGATCCCGGGAATGTGCTCGTAGTCCCCGTCCCGCGCCTTCTCGGTGAACACCGGAGGCGTCGCGATCCCGAGGATGGCTGCGGCCCAAGGCAGCGCGCGAACCGCCATGATCGTCGTGTTGGCGGGATCTTGCCGGTTGCTCCGTTCCGGCTGGTACAGCTTGCCCTCGTGCCGGAGCGCGGTGACTCGTCCGAGGACGACGGCAGGGGCAATCAATCCGAAGATCCGACCGGTGAGCGCGTCCTCGTCGGGATGCATCAACAGCTCGACCCACGCATCCCGGCCCACGCTCGCCCGCGGTGCAATGAGGCCCTCCCTCGAGCCGGCCTCGAACACACGGCGCTCTTCGGGTGTCGCTCGGTCGAGCAGCACCAGGGCCTGAGCAGCGCACCAGCACTTGTCTGCTTCCGAGCGAGCGTCGTAGGCGGCGTACAGGGCTCGCAGTACGTCGGGGTTGGTCGGATCGCGCCGCACGCGCCGCCAGCACGTTTCCGGGTCTTGTGCCGTCGGCTCGACGACGGATGGAGCCTGCTCCAGGTCCACCTCGACGTTGATGGCCGCCTGCGCGCGCCGCAGCGCCTCCTCGAGCTCCTGGACCCGCGCCCTGAGCCGCTCGATCTCGCCGAGCAGCATCGCGTGGGTCGCATCCCCGTCGGCCTTGAAGTCGGGTGGGATCAACGAGGGCGTGGGCTTCTGGTAGTGCTCGACGACCTCGACGTTATGCCGGGCCTGGTACGCGTCCATCATGGCCGTCTCGAGCCGCATGAGCTGCACACGGTCCAGACCGAGGCTGTCAGCGGCCTCGTTGAGTCGGACGCGCTCTTCCGGTGTGATGACGCCGTCGGCGAGCACCTCGGCAAACAGCTCCTCGTAGTGCCGCTCGTGCGGACCGAGTCCCAGTGTCTCGACGACCTCCCCCGGGGCAAACTGCTGAGTGTGCCGGAACTGTGCGCTCGAGTGCTCGTTCTGACTCATCTGTCCTCCTCGGTCCGACCGCTTTCGGCCGATCTGACTCCTATCACAGGGCGAGCACCAGCTCTAGCCCCGGGGAAGGCCCCGGGGTATGTTCCGGCCGCTTCGGGTGACGTCTCGCTTTCTCAGTGTCTTGGGTTGTGTGGTCGTCCTGCTGCCCCGTGAGGCCGCCGCGGCACAATCCGTGTTCGCGGACGGTCGCGACAGCTACACCCTGCTCGAGCGCCATCTGCTCAACCGACAGCTCGCCGACCAACTCGAAGAGCAGCCCTACCGTCTCTGGCGCTCCGCGGGTCGGCTGACGTTCGCCAGCGATCTCGCCATCGGAACGCAGCAGACCCTCCATGCCGCCCAACAGAGCCGATTCCACGGCTACTTCCTCGCCGACCTGTTCGCCGCTGCGCCGATCGTCGACGGGCTCGATGCCAACCTCAACCTGCTCACGTTCAACCCGAGCGCCAGCGATGGGTACCGCGTGTCGGCCGAAGTGCGGCCGGGCTTCGCTCTGCACTGGACCCAGGATCTCGGCGAAGTCGACGGGGTTCCGCTCGTGGCGAATGTGCTGGGCCCAGACCTGGGCTGGGTCACGCTGGGCAAAGGCCTGCTGCTCGAGCAGATCCCGGCCGAAGGCGTCACCGGAGACCTGTCCTGGCAGGGCCTCGGCGTTCGCAACACGTACGTCGGCCGGGCGCTCTGGCCCGATGACGACGTCATTTCGAGCTCCCTGCGGGTCTTTGGCGGCCTCGCCGAGCTCGGCTTGGTCAACTGGAAGACCCACCGCTACGATCTGTACGACGACCGGGAGATGGAAGCGACGCGTTCGGCTTGGTACCTGTCGGCGGCGGTCGACCTGCCGCTCGGAAGAGGCTTCCGTGTTGCCGGCGAGTACGCCGTGCGCCGCCGCCAGGGCACCCGCGGCGGCGCTCTCGGTCGCATCGACTACCTCCACCGTGGCTCGTCCTGGTTGAGCGTGCACACCGGCTACCAGCTGCGCTGGTACGACGCCCGGTTCGGGCCGCGCCGTGAGCTCGTGCCACCGTCGTCGGTGTTCAATACGCCCTACCAGGAAGACGTCTACGCGACCAACAGCTTCGAGTACCTGTACCTGTCGGAGTGGTTCGAGCAGATCTCGCACACTCTGATGCTGGAGGTGCACGCGCGGCTGGGCTCGTACCTGGACCTGTTCGTCGAGGCGGAAGAGTGGGCCCGGCACGCAACCGGTCACGGCGCCGAGTACCCGGTGCTCTACAGTCCAGAGGGCTTCAGGGCGCCAGGCAACCTGCTGCGCCTGTACTACCGCACGGGCGTGAGCCTGTTGCCGTTCACCGGGCTCCCGCATCGTCTCAGTGCGTTCGTCACCAACAAGCAGGTCCGCGGCGGCTACTACGCTACCGAGCCGATCTCGCGCAGATTCGACTCCGGGACGTTCTGGGCCCTACAACTGGAGGCGTGGCTGTGAGCTCGCGCACCGTCGCAAGGAGTGAACGCACCACTTCGCGCCGACCGGGAGGATGGCCGTCGGCCTGCGCAGCCGTAGTGCTCGCAGGCTGCTCGCCCGGTTCGCCACAGTCTCCCGAGCCGTGCATCGTCGGCGCCGCGATGGCCAATCCGTACCGGATCGAGCTATCCCACCCGCTCAGATACACGACGGTGTGGACGACGGGAAGCCCGCTGCCGGGCTACTCCGTACTCGGTGGCGGTGCAGTGAATGCCAGGACGGGCGAGTTCCAGGTCGAGCTCGGCCTGCCCTCGCGGGAGGTGAGCCAGAGACTGGCACCGACGAACGATCTCTACCTGTACACGCAGGCCGCCGACATCCGTAGCTACGAAGTCGTGGACGCCTATCGACCGCGAGTCGTCCTCTACGAGGACGTGAACGACAACGAGCAGCTGGACCTGCCAAGAGCCACGAGCGCGGCCCCCGACCGGGTCTTGGCCATCGACGACGACTACTACACCATGGGAGCCGTGCTGGACGTGGAGGCGCTGCTTCGCGAGGCGGCCCCGGCGCTGGTGGATCTCTACTACGAGGCGACCGGGGGTCGGTTCACCGCGTTCATTCCCACGAGGGGCACGGGGGACTATGTCTACGTGGGCGAAGCGAGTTTCACGTACACCTTCTTGCTCGACGATTCCGGGATCGCGTTCGCCTCGCTCGAATGCCTGCGCAACGTATCGACCCGGTCGACCGCGTTGCCGCCGAACGTGGTCCTCGACGATGCCCTGGACACGGCCTTGTGCGGACTCGACTACGGCGCCTGCCGCTCGGACGAACTCGACCGGCTGCCGGCCCCGGCCGTGAGCATGGTCAGTTCGAGCGGCTATCAGAGGCAAGCGGTCTGCCGACGCCGAGAGGACCTCGAGGCTCTGGCCGTGAACGAACGACGCCTCGGGTGCGAACGCTGCGAGTGCGTCTCGGAAAGCACGCTCGACGTCTTCGTCGCGGCCCGCGAGGAGCTGCCCCCCTGGTGGCCGTGCGGAGACCAGGTCGTCTACTGCGAGTCCGAGTCGAGTCTCACCGGCTACCCGAGCGAGTGCCTCGGTCTAGCGGGTCTCGCGGGTGGCACGCAGAGCGAAGGGTGACGGTCGGAAGCTTGTTCGGGCACTTGAGGATCTGGGCGACGGGCGGCATGGCGAGCGGGACAACGAGTCGTCACAGTACAGCACCAGGGAAGACTTGCCAACCCATCGGGGGCTGGTCGGCGCTTCAGTCCTCGAGCAAGCGACGCTCGCCCTGAAGCGCCTGGATGGCGGTGATGTCTTGGACGACCTCCAAGCAGCCCAGGTATCGTCCGCGAGCGTCACGCACGGGGAAGTAGCGTATGTGGATCTTGCGGCCTCCCTGATCGATCCAGAATTCTGCGACCTGTCGCCGACCGTTCCGGAAATCCGCGAGGATCTGGTTGACCTTGTACAGGCTGTGCGGGGGGTGACACTGCTGCACCTTCAGGCCGATGGCGCCACGCGTGCGCGGGAAGATCTTGTGCTGGTTTTCGTGGCTGAAGTAGCGGACCGTGTCCTCAGCATCGACGAAGGACAGCTCCACCGGCAGCGTGTTCAGCACGGCCGCGAGCACCTCCTTGGGAAGGCCCGCGGAGAGGTCCTCGAGCTCCATCATGTTCACGATGGTCTCGGCCAGCGCCTGGAACCGCGCGCGCGTGTCGGCGCCCAACTTGGATTCGGTCTCTCGGAGACCGGTGAGCACCGCGTCGGCTTCCGTTTCCGACAGAATGCGACGTGCCATCGGATACAGCACGTCCGTCTCCTTCCAGTAGTGCGACTTGAGCAGCGCGGCGTATTGCTCGAACGTCGAACGGAGCTCGACGAGTGTCGACGCCTGGCCGTTGACGTATTGGTCGATGAGCCCAACGAGCTGTCCGAGCAAGGCCTTGCTCTGCTCGTGTTCCGCAAGCATCACACCAAGCGGACCGCCCTCGCGCGGAACACCATGCGCTTCCAGGAGGGGGAACAGATGTCGCTCCTCCTTCTGGTTGTGACACGCATCCACGAACCCTGTGGCATAGTCGCGGAAGGCGGTGAGCAGCACAAGCTGCGGTCCACCGGGATCGTCAAGTCCACGGGCGACGGCGTCGAGAACACGTTCCGTTGTGCTGTGATCCTCGATGAGGTGCCAAGACCATTCACTGCTCATGTCTGGCTCCGGCGTGCGGGTAGGGGCGATCCATAGGTGGTTCGGGGTGCTACCGCCACACGCTGCGGCATGCTACCGTACGAACCCCGAGCCGATCCGTATCGCCCACGGGTGCACGGCGTCGTCTCCGCCACCATCGCCCGAATTCCAACATCACTGTTCGGGCGCGGATCGCGCAAGAAGGATCATGTTTCGGCCGGCGGTCCGCAGCGATGGGTTTCACTGTCCGCTGACGTGACCTTCGCTCAGGAACCAGGGCAACCGCTCATCCCGAGGGTCCCCATACAGGCTCGGTCGGCGGGTTGCCGGCTACCTGAGGGATCCCCTCGTTGATCGCGTGAAGAACGTCGCGCAAGAGATCGAAAAGGTTGAGCTTACCGAGGAGGGGTGAAGCGA
>JAFGIS010000039.1 GCA_016929495.1 Polyangiaceae bacterium
GGCGTCCGACAGCAAAGTCGCCTAGCCTGGAGACTTCACTCACACCGCCGCCGCTACCCGGAATTCAACAACAGGCGGGGCGTTCCCTCAGGATGCCGTCATCGTGAGCCGCGTAGAGCTTCCATTGACCATGCCCGGGCTCACCCAGCCGGAGTCCGTGCCAGGGACAGACCAGCTCACCCCGTTCGCTGCGGCCGGCAGACAGAGGGGCCCCCATGTGGGGACAAGAATTGGGGGCCAAGAGCACTCGACCGGCGCTGCGCCAGGCAACGACCTCGTGCCCGTCTACCCAGTAGAACGACGGGCGCGCACTGATGCGTCGCGACGCGTCCACGACGTACCAACCCCCGGAAGGCAGGGCACGCGCCCGCTCGAGTGACGCGCGGATGGACGGAACTCGGGCTTGCATCCAATCGGGAAGCTCGCGATCCGCTGGACGGAGCGGGGACAGCGGACGCCCGAAGTTGATGACGCGACGTGGCGTACGAGAGAGGTGAGAGAACAGACGCATAGCGTGACGGTGCGGATGATGCCGCAACAGGGCGCATGGCTGAAGCCCATTTTGACGGCGATCCAGGAAATTCGAGTGCCTGCGCTGATCCGTCGCAGAACGGGCTAGCTCCTAGCACGCGCCGCTGGAGTCAGTACTTGACCTGGATCCCCACGGCCCTCTCGGCTCCTTTCACGACGATGGCCGCGTCCTCGAAGAGCGGCGGGCCGAACGGTCGCCTCGCATCCCGCGACACACCGTAGCCCTCGGTCGGGATCCCCAAGACATTGGTGTCCATTTTGCCGTTGGAGTTCTCGTCGTGCAGGACCAGAATGGCGTACCGTCCCGATGCGAGCGCCGGGATGGTCCACCGAACCTTGCCCTGCTTGATGGGAAGCGCCCTGCCCACCGCGGCTTTGCGGCGCTCCGACGGAAACCCGTCCGCCGAACGAAACACCGCGATTCCTGCCTGTCCCGTGTCGTTCTTGAAGCCGTTCGCCGTGATGGTGAGGCGGGTCGACGCTGGCGGGTTGGCTCCGACTGCTGCGGGAACCGCCGCCCCGAGCAGCGCCAACCCCGAGACGGCGAACAGGGCGCGGGCTCTCGGAAGGTGGGTCATGGCTGGACCTCCGTCGTGTCGGGTTGTCGTGACGGCAACGTGGGGAGCGAGCGTTCTCTGTCAACGGGTGCGTACCCCGATTTGGTCAGAATCTTTTCAAAATGTACAGACTGGCTAACCGGCCGTCACAAGACCCGTTCCTCGGGCGACCGTTAGGCCTCAACCCGTAGTGTCTCGGAGCGCTCCCACCAGCGGACGCTCGTGCTCCACTGTGAAGTAGACCAAGCGGAGCTTGCCCATGCCGGCCTCGTCTTCGGGCGGGTAGGTTCGGCGCCGAAGCCGGGCTATCAGTTCCGGGTCCTCCGATTCGCGCACCTTGGTGAGACTGAGTCGGATTCCGGCTCGTTCGGCTTTGTCTTCCAGGAACAGATAGGCCGCGTTGGGGTTCTGTTCCACGTTTTGACGTGTCAGCCTGTCGGACATGATGAAGGCCAACGTTCCATCCTCCATGACGTGGGGTCGGGCGTAGACCGCCACGTTGACCCGTCCTTGGCCGTCTGCTGTCGACAGCACTCCGGTGCCGCTGGCTTCTTCGAAGTAGTGCTTGAGATCCATGGGGAGCCTTTCTCGCGCGGGCCACAGTCTTCACTCGCCGCCGCGCCCCGCGCGTTCTTGCTGACGTTTCATGCTCTCCTTTCCACCTAGCCGCGTGAAAAGCCCTGTCAAGGTATTGAAAAGGAGCCGGCTTGCGTCGGGGCTCGGATTGGTTTGAGACGAAGCCGACGGGCCTTGGGTTCGGAGCCCTCCCCGCCCGCGGCGGCGTTGCAGTGCCTCAGCGCGCCCACCGCCCGCTGCGACGCGGCGCGTGGTGGCTGAGTCGGTCCACCAACAAGGAGAACTCCTCGATGTGCTCGATGCCGGTAGGCGGTTCGGAAAGCCCCTGTCCGCCCGCTGCGATCAGCACGTCCGGGTCCAACGCGCCCCTGAGCTCACGCATCTGGGCGCGGGCGGTCTTCCGTTCGGCACAGGCAGACACTGTCAGGACCACCGCGACGGCCGAATGCTCGCGCACCGCCCGTGCGATTTCCAGCGGCGGCGTGCTCGCACCGAGAAACACGACCTCGAATTGCGCCAGCGCGAGCACCACCGCCGCCATGTGTAGCGGAAGATCGTGCCGTTCACCCGGCAACGTCGCCAGCACGACCGCGGGCCCGGACACACTGGCCGCTAGCGTCCTCCATTCCGTACTCAGCAGGTCGCGCAGCCGTTCGCTGGCGAAGTGCTCGTGGCGCACGCCGATGTCACCCTTCGCCCAGCGGTCGCCCGTACCGACGGCGAACGGCACGGCGAAATCGTCGATGAATCGCCGGGCGCCCACGGCAGTCCAGGCTTCACGCATGGCGCGCTCGAGCGCACGCCCGTCGAGTCCGAGAGCCGCGTCGAACCAGATCTGGAGCGAGTCCGGCGCTGCAGCACTAGCCGGGGCGGGAGGTTCGCGGTCGACGGCTGTTCCCAGCGCCAGTAGCTTGGCCAGCGCCCCCTCGGTCAGGGGTACGACACTCGAGGCCCGATGACCGAATTCGAGGGCTTGCTTGACCAGACGCAATCGATCGACGGCGCGCGCTGGGTACTTGCGGTGGCCGCTCGGGGTGCGCTCCGGCTTCGGAAAGCCGTAGCGACGCTCCCAGGTGCGCAGCGTGTCCACCGGCACGCCAGTGGCGCGGCTGAGCGCCCCGATGCCGAGCAAGCCGGATCGGGTGCCCTGAGCCGCTGGGGGAACGCGCTTCACGCAGGGATCATCGAGCGGTTCGAAACCTTGTCAATGGGCTACTGCCGAGCCGAGACCCGAGACGGAGGCAAGGCACTAGAGCATCGTTTCATTTGAAACGATGACCAACAATGAAGAGGTGCCGCGGGTCAGACGAGTGGTTTCGGGTTTTCCGCCGCCCCCGACCGGGCGAGGGCGGTGAAAAGACCGCCGCTTCCCAGCGATCTGACCCGCGGCACTCCGGGTATTCGGGCATCGTCTCAACTGAAACGATGCACTAGCTCCAGAGGCCGCGCAGGCCCGCCACCAAGCCGCGAGGCGGCACCGACCAAAGCGGCTCCGGGCGTACGCCCCAGCGCGCGAGCACGTGACTGGCGGCATAGAACCCGGACGCCACGGCACGCTCCATCAGCGCCGTAGGAAACGGCAGCCTCACGAAGTCACCGGCCAGGGCAATGCCGTTCATCGGCGTCGGCACGGTGGTTCGGTCCTGGTACGTGGATGGTGCAAACGAGGGGCAGTCGCGTCGCAGCAAGAATCGCTCGTGAACCGCCCGCGCCTCGCGCGTCTCCGGATAGAGGTCGCGCAGTTGCAGCCAGAAGTCGCCCAGGATTTCCGTTTCGCTCACAGCCTCATCGACGGCGTACGCGTGAACCTCGACGACGGAGCCGCCCGTACGCAAGGCCCACCGCCGGCTTTCGCCTTCGAACAGCTCGTACACGGAGATGTTGTCGACGAAGCCGAGTCCCGTCGTGCCTACGAAGGGGTGGCGATCGGGACGAACGGGCCGGTCCAGAAAGACGCGCCATACTGCGAACGGCAGAGTGACTCCCAGTCGTTGCACTTGGCGACGCCAATGCGGATCATCGAGGTCGGGGCTCTGACTCACGATGCGCTGGAGCCCTGGGACGTCCGGCGCCAGCACGACCGCTTCCGCGGCCAACGGCTCTTCGTCGCCCACCAAACGCACGCGCCACCGAGCCCCGTCGCGCTCGATGCGTTCGGCGACGGTGGACATGCGAAAGGTGACCCCGTGGCGTTCGAGGTAGCGCCTGAGCGGCCGCCAGAGAGAAAGCGAGAACGGCTCGTTCAGCACGTCGAACACCAGCCCCTCCGGGTTTCCCATGAAGTAGAAGTGGAACATCATCAGCATGTCCGCCGCCGACATTCCCTCCTCGGGGTTGAAGAAGGAGTGAGCGAACACGTTGAACAGCATCTGCCGTGCGTCGCGGGGGAAGTTCAGCGAATCGAGATAGTCGCGGGCGTTGCTGGCGTCGAACTCGCGCCAGGTGGTCTCGGTATCGTAGGAGAGCATTTGCAGCGCAGCGCGCACGTTGACGCGGGCAAGGTCGCGCAACCGCAACCGTGGTGTTCGGAGCACGAGCTCTGCCACGTTGAAGGGGGGCAGTCTCGCCAACCCGGTGAATGATTCGCTTGCGCCCTCCGGACCCAGCAGAGGGTAGTCGAGCAAGGGGATCAGGTTGTGCAGCGCCGGATCCACACGCCGGAGCAGGCTCCGAAGGTTGTAGTACTGGCGGAAAAAGGCATGAAAGCCCCGTTCCATCTCAAAGGGTTCGCCGTCCGGCAGTGCTTCCGTCCAGGCCCCCGCGCGCCCACCGAGGTAGTCGTTCTGTTCGATGACCGTGACCGAGGCGCCTCTTTCCGCCAGAACGGTGGCTGCCGCACACCCTGCAAGCCCGCCGCCCACCACGACGGTGCGCACCCGTTCGGGCACACGATCACGTGTGCCGCCGTCGGTCAGGTCGACCCTCTGTGCTGCGAATCGCATCATCCGGACCTCTACCTACCCCTACCATAGCTGCGGCCCCGTGCGATCCAAAGAACACTACGGGCTCGAGCGCCGGTCCCGGCGAGCGGTTGCCGGCCGGAGGCTTATTCTGCTCGAGGCCGGGACAATTCCGCCGCGAACAAGGCTTCGTAGCGCGGCAGGTCCTGCTCGATCTCGCTGGCCATCATGCGCTCGACCATCCGACCAATGAGCGGTATCTTCGCCTCGATCTCGAAGCTGGAGGAGAGCTCGGCCCCGGTACCCGACGCTCTTATGTCGATGGTCCCCGTGAGTCTCACCCAGTCGAATCCGCCTTTCCAGCTCCACGCGCAGTGTCGAGCGACCAGGTCCCATTCGTAGCGAGTCACAGAGCGTTCGGTCCGGCTCCTATCCAGGCCGCCCGTCTTGGTGCGGGCGTAGTCCTCGCTTTCCAGCTCCTGCACCAGCCTGGCTTCCTCTCGCACGACTTCGCGCACGGTCGTTCCGGCCGAAGTGCCTGGCTTCACTCGTTTGCGGAGCAACTCGGGGTCGGTGACCGCCGAGAGCAGCCGGTCCGGGGAAGCGTCGAACACAGCACTGCGTCTGAAAGTGACCGTCATGCCGCGCGGACCGAACGGTGCCGCATCGAACGAGCCAAGGCAACCGAAAACAGATCAACGCGCCCCGGACAGCCGATGTGGCCGTCGAGCCGCTACGGCACCGATCCGAGCCAGTCGAGCGCAGCTTGCAGGTCAGAGAAGATCTGGACCGTCACGCCGTACTGGCGGTATTCCTCGGCAAGACGCCGCATCTGCAAGCTCCCCACGGCGCTGCCCGGGACGACGATCCTCCAGTACTTGAACCCCGCCTTGATCACGCGTGGGCCCCATTCCCGCTCGCCCCATTCGCCGTCCTCCGGCGCGACGACTCTGTTGTCGCGGTCATCGGAGAGCCATTTCGTAGCACCGTGCCGCTCCATCCACTCCGCGCCCGTGGTGAGCAGATCTCGGAAGTCACACCCGACACACCCGCCCTTGATCCTGTGGTGAATGATCTTCTTGTCGGGGTGATAGAAGAGGCTCCGCTTCTCGTCATCGATGATCGTGAACGACTCCTCAGCGCACACGATACTCGAAACGGGGTAGCCGTGGCGACGGCCCTTGCACGTGGACTCGCTGGCCAGGACCTCCGGAGACGTGCGCAAGTCCAGCACGATGTAGGTGCAAGCGTCCTGTCGTCGGCCGGCTTCCAGCAGCCGTACCAAGGTGCGCCGCGCTACCGAGCGAACTGCACCCCCAGCCTGCCGTGGAACTCCTGCTCGCGGGCGCGCTCCTCGAGCTTGACCGCTCCGGACACGGAGATGATCGCCCCGATGGCCTGGTGCAAAGCGAGGGTCGGATCCTTGGCGTCGGGTATGGCCGGCTCCAGGGCGGAGCCGTACGCGGCGTGCTCTACCAGCCCATCGCTCGTCCATCGCAACGCGCCGCCTTGAGGCGACTCGGGCGCGTAGCCGAGGTAGCGGAGCGCGAGTGCTCGACCCGCGTCGCCCGACGTCGCTGCCGGGCCCAATCCTCGGTGGAGGATCTCGTAGCCGCGCGCAGCGGCCTGATGCGCCGAGAGGGCCTCGCGATCGAGCAGCAGGGCGAGCAACGGGCGGAAGACCCCGCCAGCCTCGGGCTGGAGCGTCGTGAGCAATTGGTACCCTTGCGCCGTCGAGCTGGCCTGCGGGGCCTTGCCCTCGAGAACGGCGTCGATTCGCCGCTCCAGGACTTCTCGCCCGAGCGCCATGAGCAGCACATCACGCGCGACGCAGTAGTGGATCGACAGGCTCACGTCGAACGCCGTGGCGTCGACTCGCGTGATTTCGATCCCGCGATAGGGCGCGTCCTTGTTCCACGAGGCTAGCCCGGGCGCAGCTTCTTTGACCATGGCCCGGAGAGCCGTCAGCGTCGCCGCGAGCGTGAGAGGATTGCGGATCTGAACGGCAGCCCACGCTGGGAGCATTCCGATGCGCTTCTCGACGGACGAGTCGGATGGTTCGTCCATTCCTTCAGGGACCGGAAGCGAGAATTCGCCGTGGGAGCTGGAGAGCGCGAGATCCCAGAGGGGAGCGCGATCCGCAACCCCCACCTGAACCCAGTCTCCGACGAAGCTCAGTCCCAGATCCTTGCCGCTGCCGAACCACTGCATGTGGTCCTCTGCCGCCGATCGCAGCTTGGAATCCCGGCCGATGGCCAGCGTGAAGACGGCTCCGTCCGTGATCTCGCCGACCACCCTTCCGGCGCCCACCATTTCGACCATCTCGCTGTAGTTCCGATTGCTTCGAGACAGTGCATTGATCGGCAAGATGGTGATATCGGCCGTGAGGGTGCGGCCGTCCCCCCGACGCATCAGACGTGCGAGCGTGGGGTCCAGGCCCTCTCGCCAACCCGACTCGTACCCGCTGCGGAACGCGTCGTAGGCTGTTCGCTCCGCGTTGCTCACGAGCTCGAGCTTCTCGTCGATGATGGGCGACAAGTGAAACGCCGTCCCCCAACTGCTGCTGGCGCCGAGTTCCGGTGTCCAGCTGATGGGGCGGCCGTCGAAGTGCTTCAGATCCTCGGACCCGAGCCAGGGAGAACCGAGGAGCTGTCGGAGCGAGGTTGGCCGCTGACCCTGCATCCAACCATAGAGCAGAGCAGCATAGTCGACCGCCTGTAGTTCCACTTGAGCTCGCACGCGGCGCGATTCGAGGATCTTGGAGCGCGGCCCGGTCACCTGGTCGAGGAAACCGTCTCCAAAGAACGCGAAGGCCGCCTCGGAGGCTCCTGCATACGGCGTGACGGTGCGTGCGTAGCGATACTCCACCGAGTCGGCGAGCCCGCCGGCGTTACCATTGTGGACGGCCAACAGCCGCCTCATCGCGCCGAGCGAATTGGTGAGCACCGTTACACGCGGAAGCTCGGCCTGGTAGCGGCGAATGCTTCCGTCCGGCGTGGCCACGAGCAGCACGGACCGCCCCTCGATGGTCGTGCGGGTCTCGGTCAGGTCCGGGTGCGCGCTCTGGGCCTCCCGGGCGTACGCTGCCAGGGCGCCCGAGAACAGGGCCTGGTCGCGCACCTCGAACACGAGGGCCACATCCGAACCCTCGCGGAGATAGGGATCGGACAGCACCAGAGCCACGGAGCCGATCGCCACCTGTCCGAATCGCTCCGCCAGACCGTCCAGGCGCACCGCGAGCTGCTGGCGATAGCGTTCCTGAAGCCAGTGGGGACCGGGGATCCCTTCGAGCGCCTGAGCGATGGCTCCGAAACGGCGGTCGAGGTCGCGTCCGAGCGTCACCAAGTCACGCAGCGACCCGAACTCGACGATGAGCGCATCCGTGGGAAGATGCCGAGCAAGCGGATCGAGTTTCATGCCCGACCGATTTGGCAGAGCCTTGATGAGCGCGTCGTAGTCACGGGGCGGCGCCGAGACCGACTCGATCGAGGAGAGCTTGATCTTCGCCTGCTCGGAATTCACCTGACCGAGTCCACGCCGAACGGCCATCGCGGCGAGTACCTGCGAGCTGCCGGTGTAGAAGTCCATCAGTTCGGAGAGGTCTCCAGACCCGCTGGCGAATCGGCCGCCTTCGTAGGAAGCGATCCAGTTGGGTGTTCTCGGTGGAGGCTTGGCTCGCGCCGGTTGCGCCGTAGAGGCGTCTGCCGCCTGCGCTAGACGACCCGCAGCGAACGCCCCAAAGTGAGACTGCTTCTCAGCCCGGGCCCATTCGAGGAAGAGGCGGCTCTGTTCTTGCAGGAACCGTTGGGCGATCCCGCGACGGATTGGGACCTTGCCGTTGGCAACTAGCTGGGCCGCGCGTTCATAGCCAGCCGTCACGGGGTAGTCCGAAGACCAGTAGGACCGAGAAGAACAGGCCCTGAGCGTGAGCTCGAGCGGTGAGGGCAGTGCGCCGGGTCCGGCGAGACGCACCAAGAGCACGCTCGGGCCGTCAATTCCACGCTCGGTCGAGCCGCGATCCCGGCGAGTACGCGACGGCGTCGGCGGTACTGAGCCGGGTCCCGTCTGAACCACCTGAACCGCCCGCGGACCGGGCAGGGGATCGCCACACGGTCTGAACTCCCCGTAGAACAGGGACCGTTCCTGAACGGGCAGCGAGTCCAGGCTGACATCGAGGTAGACGCCATCGGTCGTGGATTGCTGGCCCGTCACGGGAAGCGTGATGGGAGAACGCTTCTCGCGGGGCAAGCGTCCGGCGCGTTGCGTCAGGGTCGGCTGCGGCAGCCGGGGCCTCGGCTCGGTCTTCACGCTGGTGGCCTGTGCCGGCTTCGCTGCAGGGGCCTTCGCAGCGCGAGCTGCAGGGCCGCAGCCGAGGGCCAATCCTGCAGCTACGACGACGAGCGCACACCGATTCCCAAGAACATTCACCATGTCAATCGCGTAGCAGAGGCCACGGCGGGTTTCAATGGCACCTAGAGCCGAACGGTCCAGTTCTGTTGCCGATCCTTGAAGCGGTAGCCCGCAAATCGAGCGACCACGCCGCTTCGCGAAGGCACTCGTACTGGCGCGGCCCCTCCGTGTGGCTCTCAGCGCAGACTCCGGCAGGCGCCGCTTCGACCGCGCGCTACGGCATCGTCGGTGGGTCCTCCCTCATCGAACTCGACGATGACGTCAACCACCTCGACGCATTGCGTCTCGAGTGTGACCGACGCGCTTTCCTATGTGCCCTTGCACGCCGTTCATCGTTTCGAAAAGCGCTGGCTCAGGAGGGCCTGGGGATCGAAGGGCTCTTGCATGTCTAGTGCCGCTCGGCCGAAGGCCGACTGGCACTAGACCGATCCCCTCACCGCGACCGCCGCCACTCTCGCCGATCCCCGACAACCCCAAGCGGCCAGGGCCGTGAGGACTCCGGCGCGCCCCCCCGGCGTCCAAGCGATCCCACGCGACGCAAGACGCGCGCACGCGATCTTGCCTCGCATGGGCCTTCGCACAAGACCGTCCGCTCATTGCAGCTGGGCACCGGGGGCAGCTTCGGAACCAGTCGGCTTGCGCGGCAGCGGCTGATCGGGCAAGCCGGCCTTCGGTCCCCCAGACCTGCGTCTGGGGCGATCGAGGCCTTCGGCCCCGATCGGCTACTTCGGGGAACCTCGGAAGCGCCACCCTGGTGCGGAACCCGACCAGAGCGGAACACGTTCGGTCGTGCGATATGTTTCGCTCGTCCGATTCCGAGCGTGACGCTGTCGATGGCAGATTGCCACCAAGCTCATAGAAAATTGCACGAGACGGGCAGTATTGTCACGGAATCGACCACGGCCGACTTCGCCTTGGGGGGGACTGGTCGGTCTGTACGGCTTCTGCCAGGGGTTCAGCCGAGTAGCGACCTGGACTGCGGCTGGACCTCTGTGACTTCGGTTGGGCTTCTGCTGCCTCAGGTTTCCGCTGAGACAGAGAAGGCCAGGCACCGCAACCGCGAAGGGGAGCCGAGTCTCTGGAGCCCGCGCGCCCGATGTCGATTCCTCGACGGACTCGAGGGTGCGCCGCCACTGCTCAAGCATCTGCCCAGTCCAGGCAACGCAAGGAAGACCTCATGAGACGCCACCGCCTCGGCCTCCCGCTGACTGCCGAGCCGGACCCGATGCCAACGGACGCTCAGGAGTGCCAAGCGGCGTGGCCGTCCGCCGTGGTCGTGGTACGACTGGGGGTAGGCGTCATTATCAGCCCTCCGCGTACGAGCACATAGGTTGGTTGGTGCGATCGCACGCCGCGATCGTACGCCGCGATTGAGCTGCAGGACGACAAGGAGTGTCACGAATGAACAAAGCTCTGTTAGCGCTCACAGTACTAGGTTCTGCAGCTGCGATCACGTCGTGCTCAAGCTCCGGTACGGAGTCGGGTGGCGGTGGGACTTCCGGCGCAGGGGGCACCGGCGCAACCACGGGCACTGGGACCGGTGGTGCACCTGCCGCCGTCTGCGGCAACGGTGTGGTCGAGTCGGGCGAGACCTGCGATCCGTGCCCCGCGAACTGCGATGACGGCAACGCGTGCACCGTCGATCGGCCCGCCGGCGGTGCCCAGACCTGCAATCTCGTCTGCAGCAATACCACCGTCAGCGCCTGCTCGTCCGGCGATGGCTGCTGCCCGGCTGGCTGCAACCACACCACCGACACGGACTGCTCGGCGAGCTGCGGCAACGGAGTCGTGGAGAGCGACAGCGGCGAGACCTGCGATCCGCCGGCTTCGTGCATAGCGAGCTGTGATGACGGCGACGCGTGTACCGTCGATCAGGTCACCGGCAGTGCCGAGAACTGCAACGTCGACTGCAGCCACACGAGCATTGCTGCCTGCGCTTCCGGCGACGGGTGCTGCCCGAGCGGCTGCAACTCGACCAACGACAGCGAGTGTACGAATGGCACGGGCGGTACTGCCGGTACGGGCGGAACGAGCGCTGCCCCCGGCAGCGGCACCACGGGCGTTGGCGGAGGCAACGGCGGAACTACGGCTGCTACCGGCGGCCGTGGCGGCAGTGGCGGCACCATGGGCGGCAGCGGCGGCACCACGAGCGGCAACGGCGGCACGTCCTCGGGCGGTGCAAGCACTGGCGGCGTAGGCGGCAGCACGAACCCGCCTCCCCCGGAATGCGAAGAGAGCACCATCGCCGCCAGTCCGAACACCCTCGGCGTCGACGCCACCGCGGCCATGACAGTGGTCCCCAAGGAGATATTCGGCCTGCTGATGGAGGTCCTCGGCAACGACGTCAGCAACGGCCTTTGGGTAGGCAAGACGTCCAGCATCCCGAACACCGACGGCATACGCAACGATATCATCGAGGGCATGAAGGAGGCAGGCGTAGGCGCCATCGAATGGCCGGGCGGGTGCTATGCCAACAACTACAATTGGGAAGCCAACAAGAACCCGTCCAATACGATGGGCGTGGATGGGTTCATGAACTTCGTCACGTCGATTGGCGCCGAGCCCGTCCTTGCCGGTCGGCCCAAGCCCGAGTTCGCAGACAGCAACAAGAAATGGGTCGAGTACGTCAACAACAATCCCGATCACCCGGAGTGGAGAGTCAAGTACTTCAAGATCGGTAACGAAGTGTGGGGATGCGGTGGGAATCTCGAGGAGGACGAAGCGAGCTACGAGCCCTGGTACACCGCGAACGAAGCCGTGCTCAGCACGCCCGTCAATGGGAAGGAGCTGTTCCTGGTGGCAGGCACCGCTGGCATCTGGACGGTGGATCCCAACAATGCGAACGACTGGATCAACAAGCTGCTGGGGAACCTCGGTGACCGAATCGACGGCATCGAGATCCACGACTACCTCTACTTCCCGAACGACATTCCCTGTGTCGGATTCAGCGAGGACCAGTATTACAACATCGTCTACCTCGCCGACGAAGGCCAGATGCGGCCGCGTATCAAGGACATCCGGACCATCATGGACAAGCACGATCCGGAGGGCCGGATCAGGATCATCGAAGACGAGTGGGGGGACTGGCTGAAGAACGTCGGCTCGGACGACTGGCAGCAGCAGAACACCGTGATGGACGCGCTATCGGCTGCCTTGACACTGAACATGTTCATAGCCAATGCTGATCGGATCCAGATGGCGGGACTGGCTCAGGCCATCAACGTGATCCATTCGCTGTTTCTGACCAACGCCAGCAGCGGTGGCAAGGATCTGGTGAAGACGCCGACCTTCTACGTCTTCAAGATGTTCATTCCGCACCATGTCAATGGCGCGAAATACGCACCCAACACCCTCACGAGTGAGAAAATCACCGGGAATGGAAAGACGTTCAATGTGGTCGGAACCGGCGCAACGGTGAACGACGCTGGACAAATCAACGTCAGTCTGACCAACGTCGACTTGACGAAGACACACGATGTCACCATCACGCTCACCGGCGGAGCGGACTCCTACTACATCGCTAGCGCCCAAGTCATCACTGGCCCAGCGAAGGACAGCTACAACGACTTCGGAAAGGCGGAAACGGTGAATATCCAACCGCTGGAAGCCGCGAGCTACCAAGCCTGCGGAAAGAAAGCCAAAGTCACCTTGCCCAGCAAGAGCGTCGTGATGCTCACGCTGGCTCCGCGGTAGCGTCTGCATGCAAACGAGCCCCGGTTCTGCGAAGCGTGGGATCGGCGTAGCAGCCGGTCCGCGTCCTGGCCGGGGCCCTTCAATCGGCGGTGCGCCCAGATCCTGCGACAAGAAGGCTCTGATAGACAGGACACCTGAAAGAGGTCTCATGCGAAACGAATTCATCGGACTTGTATGCGCGTTGCTGTTCGCCTCGACAGTGGCGTGTGGTAGCGACTCCATAAGCGAGGGGACCGGGGGCACGGGTGGGACCAGCGGCACCGGTGGGACCTCCGGCGGCACCGGTGGGACCTCCAGCGGTACGGGCGGGGCCTCCAGCAGCACGGGTGGGACCACCGGCTGCACGGGCGGCGCCAGCGGCGAGCCGGTCACGACCGTCAGCGGCTGCAAGGCGCTCAACGCGCTGACGCCGGACGAGTTCACCCAGCTCTGCAACGACACCTACGCCTATTTCGGGAGCGCCATCAGCGCGGAGACCACCTGCAAGTGGAAAGGGGTGGCTTTCGCCACGTCGAGCAGTGCCCCCACGCAGGAACAGCTACAGGAAAACTGCAGAGCCAAAGAGAGCTCCTGCCTGGCCGATCCCGCAGCGGTCTGGAGCAGCAACCCCGGCTGCAACGAGTTCCCCGAGGACTGCACGGCGACGGTGGCGCAATGGGCCACCTGCATCCAGGACGAGACCACGGACTTCAACCAGCAGGTGAGCGGGCTCCCGGAGTGCGACTCGTTCACCAGAGACTACTGGGATCCGGTCTGGACGATCATCGGCGCCGATCTGCTGCCGAGCTGCTCGTTTTGCGCGACCCTGTACCCCCCGGCCCCGCAGACCACCTAGTGCCGCGTTTCGATCGAAGTGATGGGTTTTTCGCCGCCCCCGACCGGGCGAGGGCGGCGAAAAACCCGCCGCTTCCCACCGATCTGACCCGCGGCACCCCTGGTCTTTTGGCATCGTTTCAATTGAAACGATGCACTAGCCGCATCGCGGCGCCGTTACCTGCAGATCTTGTCACCGAGCGCAGCCGAATCGCCGTCGTGGGCCCGTCGCCACACCCATTCGCACACAGAGGTTGGAGCTCCGATGTTGCTGTCGCAAGAAAAAGCCGTCTCGCCCAAACCCGCGAACCAAAGTCCTTGAATCACGCCCCTTAGTAGGCTACCTCAACCCCGAGTCCCCTCCCGGTCCGTATCGAGTGGCCCATGAAGCTGGAGACGTCGCAATGAAGAAGATCCGCTCCGTCGTACGCCTCGCACTAGTGTCCTTCCCGGTGTCATTTGGCGCCGTCGCCCTTGGATGTGGGACTTACGAAGCGTCAGACCCCACGGACGCGGGCACGGGGGGCGGAGGAGGCGGTGGCGGAGGAGGCGGTGGCGGAGGAGGCGCCAGCTTGCCTCCCAACACCGCCCCCTTGCCCTGCGACATCCTCCAGCAGGCCGAACTCCCTTGTGTCACGGCGCACAGCACGGTGCGAGTCATCGTCCCCGGCTACAGCGGGCCGCTCTACCAAGTCTGCAAAGGGTCTTTCTTTGCCGGGCCGAGTTCCTGCAAAGGGGAGTCGATGGACATCATGGCCGTGGACGGCTATGCGGACGCCGCCGCGCAAGACGCGTTTTGCACCGCCACCGTCTGCGCAATATCGATGATCTACGACCAGTCCGGACTCGGAAATCATCTCGAACCCTCGCCCCCGGGCGGTAACAAAGGCAGTCCCGACAACCCGGCCAAGGCTTCGGATCTCCCGACGATGATCAATGGTCGCTCGGTCTACGGCATCTTGATTAGACCCGGTATGGGCTATCGCACCGGCTGCAACACCTGCAACATCAAGACCGGGCTCGGGACCGCGAAAGGCGACGAGCCACAGACCATGTACATGGTGACCAGCGCGAAGAACACGGTCGACGGCTGCTGCTTCGACTACGGCAACGCCGAAACGACGAGCAATGACGATGGCAACGGTGCGATGGAAGCGGTCTACTTCGGAGCGGGTGTCGTCTGGGGCACCGGCTTTGGTGGGAAACCGGGTCCCTGGGTCATGGCGGACCTCGAGGATGGTCTCTACGCCGGATGGGAAAACGGTCAAGACCAGAATATCTCGACCAACAAGCCCCTCCTGTTCGACTTCGTTACGGCCGTGGTCGTCGGCGATACGGCTGACAAGAACGGAGGGAAGGGCCGCTTTGCGCTCTGGGGCGGCGATGCGACGAACGGTACGCTGCAAGTCATGTATGACGGCATCCGCCCCGAAAAAACCGGCTACAACCCCATGCGGAAACAGGGGTCGCTCATCCTCGGAACCGGTGGGGACAATAGCGCCTCCGGTGGAGGACGCTTCTATGAAGGAGTCATGTCGAACGGCGTCGCGTCGCAGGCGACCGTCGACGCCCTCCAGGCCGCCATCGTCGCCGCGGCGTACGGGAAGTAAGAGACCATGCGCACACCCCGCGCATGATCCAGTGGCATCTCGCCGGCGGCATGGGGCGGCACGGTTCACTGCGGTCTACGCTGCGTCCGTTCGTGGTAGGGTACGGCGATTGACCGCGGGTTCAGGCTGCGCGGGCAACCCGGACGTCCTTGCGCAGACGGTGGGTGGCCATGCAGGCACGAACCCTCAGTGAGGAGGACGGTCGTACGTCGTACGGCAAGCCGCGAGGGGCATGCCGCAGACTCGCCCGGCCCATTGACCTACGCTCTGATCCAAACCGGGATAGTGCGCAGACAATATGGCCGTTCGTTGGATCGGCTGGTGGGCGCTGACGGTCGTGGCCGCGGCCGTCGATTTCACGACAAGATAGGGCTCCCACGGGCAATTAGCATTGAGACGTATGCTCGGCACATCACTCGTCCCCTGGCCGCATCAGTGACACGGAAAAATCGCAATCGCAGCCGTCTGTGCACTCGGGCAAGAGAAACCTCCGCCCGACGCGTGCTGCCGCTGCCACCAAGCATAGGAAGCATGTTCCCCGCGGCCGTGCCGAGCAACCCACGCAACACGGAGATGTCGCAATGAAGAAGATCCGCTCTGTCGTACTAGTGTCCGTCGTTGGCGCCATCGCCGTTGCATGCGGACAGTATTCGGCGTCGGACACCCCGGACGGGGGCCTGGGAGGCGGCAACACGGGTGGCGACTCCGCCAGCGGCGGCGCGACCAGCACCGATTCTGGCGGCACGACCAGCACCGACACCGGCGGCACGACCAGCACCGGCACCGGCGGCACGACCAGCGCCGATTCTGGCGGCACGACCAGCGCCAACACCGGCGGCACGACCGGCGCCGAGACCGGTGGCACGACCAGCGGCGACACCGGCGGCACGACCAGCGCTGGCGGCGTGAGTCCTGGCGGCACGACCAGCCGCGGTGGCACGACGACGGTTGGCGGCCGGAGCGGGAGGGGCGGCAGCACTGCGGTCGGCGGAACGCCGCCGACCGGTGGAACCACGGCGACCGGTGGAACCCCGCCGACCGGCGGAACGACGGCAGGTGGAGGAACGCCACCGACCGGCGGAACCACGGCGACCGGCGGAACCACGGCGACCGGCGGAACCACGGCGACCGGCGGAACGCCCGGTGTCGCGCTGCCGTGCGATGTGGTGAAGCAGGCCGGCCAACCCTGTGTCTCGGCTCACAGCACGGTGCGAGTCATTGTGGGCGGCTACACCGGGCCCCTCTACGAGGTCTGCAAAGGAAGTGCGAATACCGGGCCGGACTCCTGTAGGGGGACGCCGCAGGACATTGGGTCCAAGGACGGTTATGCCGACGCGGCGGCCCAAGACACGTTCTGCGCCGGGGGCAGCTGCACCATCACGAAGATCTACGACCAGTCCGGACAGGGGAATCACCTTGAACCCGCGCCCCAAGGCGGTGTGTGCGGTCCCGACAAGCCGGCAGGCGCCACGGATCTCAAGGCAACGGTCAATGGCCATTCGGTCTACGGCATTCTCATCAAGCCCGGTATCGGCTATCGCACCGGCTGCACCGGTTGCACGGTCAAGCAAGGGAATGGGATTGCAGTCGGCGACGATCCAGAGACCATGTACTGGGTGACGAGCCAGAAGGACCTGATTAATGGGTGCTGCTTCGATTACGGCAACGCCGAAACGACCAGTCGTGACGACGGCAACGGCATGATGGAAACGCTCTACTTTGGGGAGGGCGTCGTTTGGGGCAACGGTAGCGGGAACTCGGACGGCCCGTGGATCATGGCCGACCTCGAAAACGGGCTGTACGCCGGCTGGGAAAACGGTCAGGACCAGCGCATTTCCACCAATAAGCCCCTGCTGTTCGACTGGGTCACGGGTATCGTCGTCGGGGACACGAGGGACAAGAACGGGGGGAAGGGCCGCTTCGCGCTCTATGGCGGCGATGCGACCAACGGTGCCCTGCAGACCATGTACGACGGAATACGTCCCGAGAAGAGCGGCTACGCCCCCATGCGCAAACACGGGTCCGTCATTCTCGGAATCGGTGGGGACAACAGCTGCAGCGCTGGAGGACGCTACTACGAAGGAGCCATGTGGAACGGGGCATCGACCAAGGAGACCCTTGACGCTCTGCAGGCCGCCATCGTTGCCGCACAGTACGGGAAGTAGGGACCCGACACAGTCCCGCCGCCTGTCTGCCCGACGGCCAAACGAAACAACGTGGCCCCGAGTGCCTTCAGCCAACCCCTGAGGAGGGCGGTACGCTCCGCGTGCGCCCTCTCGCCGGTCCTGTCGGCCGAGGATGCAGTCAAAAGAGGGCAGCCACCGGAGCGGTCCAGCTCCTCTCGCGGCAATCGGATAGTCTTGCTACTCCATGGCCGCTTTGATAGAAGCGAACGACCGAGATTTCGCCACGACCGAGGAAGGGATAGCCATGCTGCGAAAGGTGCAACCGTTTTTCATGTTGTGGGTATTGGTCGTGGCCATGCCAGCCGCGGCGCAAGAGCCCACAGACGAGTCCACTGGCGATCAGCAGCCGGCCGAGGGGGGCACTGCGCCCGCCGCGGCTGAAGCCCCAACGGACCCGTCCGCGGCCGAAGCTCCCGCAGACGAGCCCGCAGCCGCAGTGCCCACACCCGAGGCAGAGTCCAGCGTCCAGCTGTCCGCGCAGGGGAGCGTTGCCCCAGCCGCTTCGCCGCCCACTGCTGAAGAGAAACCTGTCGAGGAATCGGAAGGCTGGCAGACGGAAGTCCACGGCTACTTCCGAGCGCCTGTCGCCATGGGCTTGAGCTCACGGCCGGATCCCGAGACGTACGACGCGACCACCAACGTCTCCACCGCTCCGAAGCACCTGCAGGTATCGTACGGGCCCACACGGACCGTCGACTCGGACTACTACAGCTTCGGGTACACGCGACTGCAGGAACAAGACTGGGCGGAGGTCTTCATTCACGCGAAGAAGAAGCACGTGCACGCCGCGGTTGGGTGGATGGGGTATTGGCTCCAGGGGGCCGGCTTCCGGAACTACGATTCAGCATGGATACCGGGCAACGCGTACCTCACATTGGACACGGACGTCGAGGTTGCCAGCCTCTCGCCCAACGTTGCACTCACGGTCGGGGCCTGGTGGCCGGGCTTTGGCGCATTCCCGAAGTACGACACCTATACACTGGGGCGCTTCCGCCAGGTCGGCGAGCAATTGAAATTGACGGTTCCCGTGAATCCCGAGCTCACGGTGACTGTGGTGCAAGGTTTTGGTACCGTCCGGGATGGCAAGATAAACCGTGAGGCACCCGCTCCCTACTTGGGTCAAGTACGCATGGATTTGCTTCACTACTACAACATTGGCGTCAGCTACGACAAGTACGTCAATGTCGGAGTTCACTACAACAGCGAGTTTGCCCGCGACCCCGGCATCGTCCTGCTAGGCGGCACGCCACCCAGGGCCTATGGCGACGCTAGGAAGGCCTACCTGGACGTGCTCGGCGCCGAGGTGACCCTGTTTGCGCCCTACGCGGGTCGGTTGTGGATATCCCCGTCCCAGGTCGCCGTCAAGAACGGCTGGGCGCTCGACTGGGCGGGTACCGAAGTCATGCATTCGATTGGCGGCATGGGCGTCGCCTTCAACTACATGGCCTATTATCATTCCCCATCCGACAGCGTCGGCAGCGGAAAGATGCTGAACCTGGGCTTCCTGTACGAGAACACGCTCTCCAATCTCCAGGGCAAGGAGCCAGCCAAAGAGGCACCCGAGGTGACCGGAAGCGTGTTCGGTCTGATGGCGAACTCCAAGCTCGACTTGCCGGCTAGCACAACGGTGACGCAAGACCAGATGAATCAATTCAAGTGGGGCGTGGACCTGAACTTCCAGGCTCTGGACTGGCTCGGAGTCATGGCCCGCTACGACCAAGTCAACTATGATTTGGACCATCCTGGATACATATTCTCAGCAATCACATTCCCGCGTATCACCATCTCGTCGCACTTCCTCTCCAGCGAAAGCATCTACATTCAGTACTCGCGATACCGGTACGGCGACAAGATGACACTCAAAGCGGTGTGGCCGTGGGGCTCCGAGCTGGTCATGGGGTCCCGGTACTACCAGAACTCCGTTCCGTACAAGAAGCCCGACGAGGACGTCCTCAGGCTCCAAGCCAGCATCGAGTTCTGAGGCAGAAGCGTCGCAGATCTTCGATGGGCCCGTCGAGCCCGATCGGCGCTCGTGCCTGATCGGGCTCCCTCGTGGGTCCGCACGGCCCCCGTACTGAAACGCCGTTCGGCACCCTCTTCCCGACGTGTGCCGGCTGCGTCCAGGAACCGTACGCGAACGGCCGGCTCGCGAAAGCCTGTCACGTTCTCTGGATCCGAGTCGGGCGCTCCTCCAGAGCGAGAGGAGCCCGAGCGCGGCGGTGCAGACGGACGCTGCTGTTCGTCTGGAGGCGTGCGAGCTGCGCGAGGGGTGATCAACCTGCAGGGGGGTTACCAGATGGCTTCTTGGGCCGGAAGAAGAACGTGTAGAATCCACCGATCAGGGTCAGGATCGCGCCCCACCAGACGGGCGCGTGCAACTCCGCGAGCACGGTCGGAGGCGGGCTGCCGAACTCGGCGATCCCAGTAATGAAGATCAGCACGCCGTAGATCAGCAAGATGATGCCCACGAAGAACCAAACCGGGATGACGCCTTGCTCTTGTGCCATGTGGATGCTCCTCGAACAGCTCTGTCCCACTACCAGAAAACGACCTGCAGAATGACGAACAGCCCCGCCGAGATGGCCGCGTAGAAGATGGGCCGTTTCCACAGCGGCAGGTGCCCTTCACTCGGTAGCTTGGTGCAACCGTAGACCAAGCCCACGAGCTCTTCCACCGGCTTGGGACGCGTGAACAAGCTCACGACCACCGTCACGACAACGCAGACGATCCATGACCACAGCGCCCGGTACATGTTCTCCGCCATGTCCTTGGCATTGTCGGACAGCGCGATCAACGCGATGTTCTTGGGATTGGCCTTCACCAGCGCCCACATGCCGATGGAAGACAGCGTACCGGCGAGCAGCCCCCAGAAGCCTCCGGCGGGCGTTGCCCGTTTCCACAGCATGCCGAGCAGCACGGTACCGAACAGCGGCGCCACGAAGAAGCTGAACAGCGCCTGGACGTAGTCCATGATGCTCTTGAATTCCATGACCAGATAGGCGGTGCCGATGGAGATCAGCACGCCGAGCATCGTACAGATGCGTCCCATCGTCACATAGTGCGAGTCCGAGCCCTTCTTGTTGATGTAGGATCGATAGATATCGTACGTGAACACCGTCGTGAACGCGCTGATCTCTCCCGCCATCCCCGACATGAAGCCGGCCATTAGCGCCGTGATGCCCAGGCCCAGTAGCCCGGGACCGAAGTAGCGCGCCAGCATCAACGGCAGCACCTCGTTGTAGCTGTGTTGGCCGGGGCCGACGGCGCTTTCGGGAACCAGGTTCATGGGCAGCACGGCCAGGGCCAGGAGGCCCGGCAGGATCACGACGAAGGGCACGGCCATCTTGAAGTAGGAGCCAATGATGGGAGCGAGCTTGGCAGCGCGCAGATCCTTGGCCGTCAGCACGCGCTGAACCACCAGGAAGTCCGTGGTCCAGTACCCGAACGAAACGACCCAGCCCAGCCCCAGGACGATCCCCGTCCAGTGGATGCCCATCGGGTTGTCGCCGAAACTGCCTGTGGATTGCCAAAGGTGCGTGTAGTCGCCTCCTGGGAAGTTCTGCTGTATCCGGGCCACCATGCCGCTCCAGCCTCCGGCGTCGATCAGGCCGAAGATGGGAATGAGCAGCACGCCGAACCAGATCAAGAAGAACTGCATCACTTCGTTGAAGACGGCCGAATAGAGGCCCCCCAGAGTCACGTAGACTCCGACCGTAATCGCCGCGACCCAGATGCTGAAGTGGATGTTCCAGCCCAACACCACCTTCATCACCAGCGCCATCGCGTACATGTTGATCCCGGACATCAGCAGGAACATGAAAGCGAACGCGATCGCGTTGAACCCTCGGGCGGCTTCGCCATACCTCAGCTTCAAGAAGCCGGGAACGGAATGGGTCTTCGAGATGTAGTAGAACGGCATCATGACGATGCCGAGGAACAGTATGGCCGGGATGGCACCAATCCAGTACCAGTGCGCTGCCAAGATACCGTACTGATACGCGGCGCCCGCCCAACCCATCAGTTCCAGGGCTCCCAGGTTGGCCGAGATGAACGCCAGACCTGCAACCCACGCGGACATCTCGCGCCCCGCCAGGAAGAAGCCCTCTCCCTTGCTGGTGTAGCGCTTCAGGTAGAAGCCGATGCCGATGACCGTCGCGAAGTAGATCGCGATAATGGCCATGTCGACAGGGCTCAACGAAACGATCTTCTGGCTCGCGGCCTGAAGGTTCTCCTGCATGACGTCTCCTTCGATGGGCGCGGATGCTAACACGATGTCTGACGGGTCGGGAGCGGCATATCCCCCCTGGGTGTGATTCAAGGGTGTGGTTTGGTCGTTGTGGTTGAGGGCTGTCGGCCGGCAGGCTGGGCAGAAACGACCGTTGACATTCGAGTCGTCGGCACCGACAATCCCGCGCACCCCTCTTGCCGACCGAGAGACCGATGAAACCCCACGTCCACCTCCGCGCATTCGCAGCCATGCTCGCCGGCGCCGCATGTCTGGTCCACTGTGGTGGACCGCAAACGCCGACTTCCTCGCCAGCCCCGGCGAGTGCCGCGCAGCCCGCGCCGGCGGGTCCGGCTGCGGCGCCGGGTCCGGCTCCGGCGGAGGCAAGCGACGCAGGAGCCCCTATGCCAGCACCGATCACCCAGAGCGCCTTCGGCACTGTCGACGGCAAAGAAGTCAATCTGTACGTCCTGACCAACGCCAGGGGCTTGGTCATGAAAGTGACCAACTACGGGACGATCATCACCGAGTTGCACGTGCCCGACCGGACCGGCAAGCTCGGCGACATCGTCGCCGGATATGACAACGTCGAGGGTTACGTCCAGAAGACGCCGTATTTCGGTGCCACGATCGGCCGCGTCGCGAATCGCATCAAGAACGGACGATTCCAGCTCGAGGGCAAGACGTACCAGCTCGCCGCCAACGATCCTCCGAATGCCTTGCACGGCGGGAACAAGGGTTGGGACAAGGTCGTCTGGGACGTGGCGGCGACCAACGACACGCCGCAGGGGCCGACGATCACGTTCACATATCTGTCCAAAGATGGCGAAGAGGGATATCCCGGCAACGTCACCGCGACCGTGACCTACGTGCTCACGAACGACAACGAGTTGAAGGTCGATATGCAGGCCACGACCGACAAGACGACGATCGTGAACATGGCGCATCACTCCTACTGGAATCTCGGGGGGTACGATTCCGGGCCCATCACCGACCATGAGCTGACGCTTCACGCCGACCAGTACACGCCCGGCGACCCGGTCGTGGCCAACGGCGTCATCAAGCCCGTCAAAGGGACTCCATTCGACTTCACTGCCCCGAAGCCGATGGGCAAAGACCTGCTGGCCGTCAGCATCAAGGGCAATCCCGCCCCGGGCTACGATCACAACTACGTCGTCAACGGCGAACCGCATACGCTTCGCCCCGTGGCCCGGGTCAAGGACCCCAAGTCCGGCCGCGTCATGACCCTCGAGGGCGACCAACCGGGCGTCATGTTCTACTCCGGGCTCTTCCTGGACGGGACAATCACCGGCAAGGGTCACGTCTACCAGCGGTACGACGCATTCTGCCTGGAGACGCAGAAGTTCCCCAATTCGATCAATGTGCCGGCCTGGAAGAACGAGGTGATCCTCAAGCCGGGCCAGACATACCAGCACCACATGATCCATCGGTTCACGGCCGAGTGACGCTTGCCGCCGTGGAGGGCCCCGTTTCGCACAAGGGGCTTGCAGGATCACGTGCGGGGCACACGCGCGTTCGGGGACTCCGCGCCTTCCGCTGAGGACTGCTCCGCGATTGGGAACGAGGCCTGAGGCGCGAAAAGCGCCGCCCCTCAGTTGCTCGGCACCGGTCCGGTCGATTCGCGGACCACCAGCTCGGGTGGCACCACCACGTGCGTCGGCCCCGCCTCTCGCTCGATCCGGGCGAGCAGGATGTGCAAGCAGCGCCGGCCCAGCTCCGTGAAATCCTGGCGTACCGTCGTGAGCGGAGGCGTGAAGTATGCCGCCTCGGGGATGTCGTCGAAACCCACCACGCTCAGGTCGCGAGGGACCTCGCGACCTGCCTCGTGCAGCCTGCGAAGCAGGCCCAGCGCCATCTGGTCGTTGGCCACGAACACTGCGGTCAACTCCGGGATCCCGAGCAGTCGTTCCCCGACCTCGTACCCCGAGCGCGGCGTCCAGTCGCCTCGGAGGACACCCGGGACCGGGGCTTCTGCCGCCCTGAGCACGGACCGCCAGCCCTCGATACGCTCCTCCGCCTCCTTCCAGTCGGTCGGCCCGGCCAAGTGCCAGACGGTTCCGTGGCCCAGGTTCAGGAGGTGTCGTGTGGCAGCGGCGGCGCCAGCGACCTGGTCAACGGTGGCGACGGGGATCGACGCGTCCGGTCCGGCTTCCACGGCCACGACGGCGAAGTCCGGCCTGACGTGCCGTAGCGCGTCCACGCCCGCCCGGACCGGCGCAATGACCGCCACGCCGTCCACGCCCTGATCCCGTAGCTGCTGGATGGCGGCCAGCACGGTGCCGCGTTTGAGCGAGCGCAGACTGGAGATGCTCACCGCGTATCCGGCATCGTGCGCGGCCTGCTCGATGCCCAGCAACGTGGAAGCGGGGCCGTAGAGCGTGGTGTCGAAGCTGACCACCCCGAGAGTCTTCGAGCGTCCCGTCGCCAGAGCCTGCGCCACCGAGTTGGGGTGGTAGTCGAGCTGGCGGATTGCGGCCTGCACCCGTTCGCGCGTCTCTGTGCTCACGTCGGGGCTGTCGTGAACGACTCGCGAGACGGTCTGGTGCGACACCCCAGCCAGGCGCGCGACGTCCGCCATCACCGCGGGGCGGTTTTTCTCCGGCTTGGGATGTAGAGCGGTCATCGTCTTCGCTTCCGTGGCGGGGCTCGGAATGCCTCCGTGCACGACACGATCCCGCGGCGCAGAAGGGCCCGTTTGCCGGCGCTTATGCCACCCATACTAGCAGGCCTGACACAGCTTGTGCGAGCGTTCACGCTCCTGCTAGGTAAGGGCAATTGTGCATCCGGGCTTTTCGGCCTGGCGGGAGCGCCAGCATAGCATAGGGGCAGCCATGATAGAGGAATTGTCCCTCCTCCAGGATTCGCAGCAGATCGCCAGGGCCCTGGAGCGCTCCGGAAGCTCCAGGCCAAAGTGGTGTGGAAGCGGTCCCACAGCCCCAGACGGTGTGCCTGGCGGCCAACCTGCGCCCGTCTGCTGGAAGGAATCGCAGACGCGCACTGGAAAGATGCAGATATGCTGCGGAGAGTCCTCGGCCGCGTTGCGCTTGCCACAGGCATGCTGGAAGCGGCCGGGGGATCATGGTCGCCCAAGATTCGGCCGGGTGGGTGTTGCCTCGGCCAGACAACGGAGGCCGGCGCGCAGCGCACGACAGCGCCATTGGCGTCCCTGGTCGCCCGTCCAGCTCGGCGAGGTCTTCGTCATGCATGCCCTCGGCGCTGCTCACGCCTCGGTTCACGTCTCTTGACCTAGCGGCCCGGAACGCTGCAATGCGCTGCTGGAGGCCACCGGTGCCAGGCTTGACATGCTCCATGTGAGCGTTCACACTCCCCTGGCTTCAGAAGCTTCAGGGCGGCAGCCCAGCCAGGTGACAATACGTGAGCGCAGCGCTCGATGCGAGCGTATGAACAGTGGGCGGAGGCAGAGCCGCCTCCCGGGGCGCGCACGGGCCCAGCCCACAACCGTGCGAGAACGGAATGACGAACGTGGCCGAGCACAAGACACAGGAAGTCTGGTTCCTCACCGGCAGCCAGCATCTGTACGGTGACGAGACCCTCAGGAAGGTGGCCCGGAACTCGCAAGAGATCGCCCTGGCCCTGGATCGTTCCGGGAAACTCCCGGCCAAGGTCGTCTGCAAACCCGTCCTGACCGGACCCGACGCCATCCAGAACGTGTGCGTAGAGGCCAGCGCGGCGCCCGAGTGCGTGGGCGTCATCACCTGGATGCATACCTTCTCGCCCGCCAAGATGTGGATCGCCGGGCTGACCCGGCTGCAGAAGCCGCTCGCCCACCTGCACACGCAGTTCAATCGCGAGCTGCCATGGGGCCAGATCGACATGGATTTCATGAACCTGAACCAGTCCGCCCACGGCGACCGGGAGTTCGGGTTCATCGGCGCGCGGCTCCGGATGAACCGCAAGATCGTGGTCGGCCACTGGCAGGATCCGGAGGTGGCCGAGGAGTTGGCGGGCTGGGCGCGCGCTGCCCTGGCCCTGGCCGAGTCGCGCAGGCTCAAGATCGCCCGCTTGGGTGGCATGAACATGCGCGAGGTGGCCGTCACTGGCGGCGACCGAGTCGAGGCACAGATCCAGCTCGGCTGGTCCATCAACGGCTACGGAGTGGGCGATCTGGTAGCTCGCATCGCCGAGGTTCCCGACGTCGAGGTGGACAAGCTGGTAGAGGAGTACGAGGCCACCTACGCGCTGGCGGCACCGCTCAAGAAGAGCGGCGACCAGCGCGAGAGCGTGCGCGACGCGGCTCGCCAGGAGATCGGCCTGCGCGCCTTCCTCCAGGCGGGCGGGTTCGGGGCCTTCACCACCACCTTCGAGGACCTGCACGGTCTGAAGCAGCTCCCTGGCCTGGCCTGCCAGCGACTCATGGCGGATGGATACGGCTTCGGCGCCGAGGGCGACTGGAAGACCGCTGCCTTGGTCCGCTTGGGCAAGGTGATGACGGCGGGTCGGCCCGGCGGCGTGACGTTCATGGAGGACTACACATACCACCTAGTCAAGGGCAAGGAGCTTGTCCTCGGCGCGCACATGCTCGAGATCTGCCCCTCCATCGCTGATGGCAAGCCCTCGCTCGAGGTCCACCCGCTCGGCATTGGCGGCAAGGCCGATCCGGCCCGGCTGGTCTTTGACGCCCGGACCGGCCCGGCGGTGAACACGACGCTCGTGGACATGGGTGGACGGATGCGGATGATCGTGGCCGAGCTCGACGTGGTGAAGCCCGAGCAGCCGATGCCCAAGCTGCCCACCGCCCGCGCCGTCTGGATCCCGCGCCCCGACTTCAAGCGCGGCTGCGAGGGCTGGATCGAGGCCGGCGGTGCGCACCACGCCGCCTTCTGCCAGGCGGTCACCGCCGCCGAATGGGAGGACTACGCCGCGATGGCCGGGCTGGAGGTGATCCGGCTGGGCGCCGACCTCAGCATGCACGCGCTTCGCAACGAGCTGCGCTGGAACGACCTGGCGTTCAAGCTCGGGCGCTAGCGGGATGACGTCGCCGTACCGCGAGCTGAAGGAGAGGGCCTGGGCCGCCAACCAGGAGATCCCGAAGCGCGGCCTGGCCATCTACACGTTCGGCAATGTGTCCGCGCTCGATGCCGCCCGCGGTGTCATGGCCATCAAGCCGAGCGGGGTGGAGTACGAGAGGCTCACCGCCGACGACCTAGTGGTGGTCGACCTCTCGGGCAAGATCGTGGAGGGCAAGCTTCGGCCCTCCTCCGACACGCCTACGCACCTCGTCCTGTACCGGTCCTGGAAGGGCATTGGCGGCGTGGCCCACACGCACTCCACCTATGCGACCGGATGGGCCCAGACGCGCAAGCCCATCCCGATCTACGGGACCACGCACGCCGACCACCTCGCCGAGGACGTGCCTTGCACCGCGATCATGTCTGACCAGGCGGTGGAGCGGGACTACGAGGTCGAGACCGGGAACCAGATCCTGGAGGCTTTCCGGGATCGCGATCCGCACCACGTCCCCATGGTACTTGTGGCCGGGCACGGCCCGTTCACGTGGGGCGAGACGCCTGCGAAGGCGGTCTACAACGCCGCTGTGCTGGAGGAGCTGGCGCGCATGGCGTTCGTCACGCATGCGGTCGATCCGGCGGCGGCGCGGCTTCCGGATCGTCTGATCCGCAAGCACTTCGAGCGCAAGCACGGCAAGAACGCGTACTACGGACA